>JAOIUG010000006.1 GCA_028223395.1 Shewanella sp. | reverse complement strand
AA
The DNA here is from genome assembly GCA_028223395.1 of Shewanella sp. Classification (GTDB taxonomy): domain Bacteria; phylum Pseudomonadota; class Gammaproteobacteria; order Enterobacterales; family Shewanellaceae; genus Shewanella. The sequence continues at coordinate 65,600 of JAOIUG010000006.1, read as the reverse complement.
CGCCATAGCCTCCGCCTTGTCAAAATAGCCAATACACTGCGGCAAAAACAATCGTGAAAGATCAACACCCCCTAAGCGCAATAGCTTTGGCGCCTGGTTTCATTCGCCAAGAGTCGTAAGCTCAATATCAAGAAGGATGTTGTCATGCAGTTAGTTCGCCTACCATTAGCCGCGGCGTTGATCATCACTATCATCACCACACCGGCGTTGGCAGCCCTTGATGTGGAGGAAGCCAGACTCCCAGCAGCCAAAAAAGCGATGCCTGACGTCGTCAACCGCTATCAAGCTTTCGTCACTCACCTTGAGGATAAATACCGTCAGCAATCTAATGAGTTAGATGCCACCAAAATGGTCGCCCATCAAGGATTACGCTTATGGCAACAAGCGACGCGGGATGTGCAGTCAGGGCATATTGATGATCGCTCTTTATATTGGAGCCGCCTTGCCATGCGCGAACAACTTCACACCCAGCAACCTAATTTCAATATCGCTAAGTGGCAGCAAGGCATTCTTTTAAACGCCGTTGAAAAGTCATCTCGTGGTTTAAGTGACATCGCTTTTAAAGATGATGCCGAGATTAAAATTTTACTCACAGGTTTTGACCCTTTTTTTCTCGATCGCCATATCGACCAAAGCAATCCATCGGGCCTCGCAGCACTGGCTTTAGATGGTTATCGCTTTAAGGTTAAAGGCAAACAAGCTCAAATTGAGACCGCGATGATCCCAGTACGGTTTGCCGACTTTGATGCCGGGCTGATTGAGTCGATATTTACGCCTTTCTATCGTGACAATAGTGTCGATATGATTTTCACCGTTAGCATGGGTCGCGATGAGTTTGATATTGAGCGTTTTCCTGGACGTAATCGCAGCGCAGCAGCGCCTGACCAACCTGAGTTAAACTCAAGTTACGGGAGCGAATAAAAAAATGCCCATAGCACCTAAACTGCATACTCAGATGTTAAAGGGCCCGGAGTTTGTTGAGTTTTCTCTACCTGTCGCAGCAATGCAAACCGTACAAGGCCCGTGGAAAGTGAATGATAATCATACGGTGTCAACACTTGCTAAGGGCGAGTTTCAAGCTCAATCGTTAACAGAGCTTAACAATGCGATATCGGTTGAAGGCTCCGGTGGCGGTTATTTATCTAACGAAATATCTTACCGTGCTATTTTACTTAAACAGCAGTTAAATAGCCCTATTCTCGTCGGCCACATTCACACTCCCCGCATTGCAGCATACAACGCTCAAGTTGAGCATAATATCGTTGAACAAGTCACAGCAATGGTTAAGAGTGCAGCAGCGACACGCTAACTGGTATGGCAATGTAGACTCAGGTAATATTGATGCACCCGCCTGTTGCGGGTTCATCAACCATGAGTTTATAGAGCCAATGTTTACAGCGCTTAACCGTTTCAAGCTTAAATTATTAACGACCTCTTTAGTTCACTACCACAAAGCGACGTTTAGTGATCCATTGCAGCAGTCTATTGTCGAACAAATTGAGCGCTGCTATCAACTGGCGGCAACAGCACTATCTCAGTCATTTCCACGGCCGGAAGTCAACTTTAAGCTGCGTGGAAAAAGCGCCGGCACAGCGCATTTACAGCTCAATAAACTGCGCTTTAATCCGCTGTTGCTTCAAGACAACCCACAAGCTTTTATCGATGAAGTCGTGCCACATGAGATCTGCCACTTATTAGCTTTCCAACTTTATGGCAAAGTCAAACCTCACGGCGTTGAATGGCAAACTTTGATGCTGCACATTTTTCAGTGTCAGCCACGTACGACCCATCACTTTAATACGCAATCTGTTGAAGGAAAAACCTTTGAATATTTCTGCCATTGTGGTTGCGTCCACTTAAGCATTCGGCGTCACAACAAAGTTGTACGTGGTGACAGCCAATACCGCTGTCGTCAATGTGGCCAAAACTTGCAACAAACAAAAAGCGGCTAACGCTTTCATTCAGCTAACATATTGCTCCAACTCCCCGACTGACTTACAATCGCCGCAAACGAGCTTACGATTCGTTACTTCGGGGATTAACATTGAACAACATTGCATTTATAGCGTGTTTATTAACGCTTAGTATTACCGCCTTTACACCTCAACAGAGTTTTGCCCAAGCCAAACACCCAACCAGCTTTAGCCAAGCCAAACGACTGGCCAAAAAACTCTATCTTGAATCCTTACCAGTGAGCAGCTTTTATTGTGGTTGCGACATCAAAATTACGGGCAAAAAATGGCAAACGGAACTCAATAATTGTGGTTACCAAGTGCGTAAACAGCCAAAAAGGGCCGCGAGAATTGAGTGGGAACATATTGTTCCTGCTTGGGAGTTTGGTCACCAGCGCCAATGTTGGCAACAAGGTGGACGTAAACACTGCGGCAAAACTGACAAGTTATTCAAAAAAATGGAGTCAGATCTACACAATCTCGTGCCAGCGATTGGCGAGGTGAACGGCGATCGTAGTAACTACCGCTTTAGTCAATGGAATGCCAAGCCTATACAGTATGGTCAATGTGCGGTTAGTGTTGATTTTAAAGCAAGAAAAGTTCAGCCACCGAGTGATACCCGAGGGCAAATCGCGCGAATTTACCTGTATATGCAAAGCGCTTATGCGTTGCAAATATCCACTAGCCAATTAAAGTTATTCAAAGCATGGGATAAAAGCTACCCAGTTGATACTATTGAGTGCAAGCGAGATCAAGCCATTGCAAAAGTGCAAGGCAATCACAATCCTTTTGTGCTCACTCAGTGCCAACAGCTGATCTCAGCATCCAATATCGCAGAATAAGGCAAACTTGTATCATGAGAGTTCCAAGAATTTACCAAGCCTCATCGTTGGCCGTTGATGAAACAGTGTCATTACACGAAGAAGCTGCAGGCCATGTTGGCCGCGTATTGAGAATGGCAGCAGGTGAGCAAGTCTGTTTATTTAATGGCGATGGTCATGATTACCTAGCTGAAATTATCAGTGCCAGTAAGAAAAATGTCACAGTGAAGGTCTTATCTTGTCAGAGCAATAACAGCGAGTCACCGCTGCACCTGCATTTAGGCCAAGTGATCTCCCGAGGTGATCGAATGGACTTTACCATTCAAAAATCTGTCGAATTAGGAGTGAACACTATTACGCCGCTTTTCTCTGAGCGCTGTGGCGTTAAATTAAGCGGTGAGCGCTTAGAGAAAAAGATCCAGCAGTGGCAGAAGATAGTGGTCAGTGCTTGTGAGCAATCAGGCCGCAGCGTAGTACCGGTTATTCGCCCCGCTATGCAGCTGAGCGACTGGTGCGCAGAGGAGACAAGCTCACTGAAGCTTAATTTGCACCCTAGAGCTTCTCACGGGGTTAATGGTCTCAATTTACCTAACAAGCGTGTGCGTTTAGTGATTGGCCCTGAAGGTGGATTGTCTGCCACTGAAATTACCATGACTGAAACCCATAAATTTACCGATGTATTGCTTGGCCCAAGAGTGCTGCGCACTGAAACCGCAGCGCTAACAACCATTACCGCTTTACAGCTAAAATTTGGTGATATTGGTTAAATATAGCGCCGCAGTAAACTGACGGCCTCAACGATAAGATTATCGCTTCAATGCTAGAAAACAGGCTTAATCGCCCCCATGTTTAGCCTTGAATACGAATATGAAATAAGGAATATACTCCATGATAAAACTCGGTATCGTGATGGATCCCATCAGCGACATTAATATTAAAAAAGATTCAAGCTTTGCCATGTTAATGGCTGCACAATCGCGCGGTTATCAGCTGTTTTACATGGAGATGAATGATTTAGCCATGGTCAATGGCCAAGCAATGGCGACCATGCGTGCGTTAACGGTCAAACAAGATCCACTTGATTGGTATCAGCTTGAAGAGGCAATCGACACGCCGCTTGCCGAACTCGACGTGATTTTAATGCGTAAAGATCCCCCTTTTGATACTGAATTTGTGTACTCAACCTACATGCTTGAGCGCGCTGAAGAGCAAGGCGTGTTAATCGTCAATAAGCCACAAAGCCTGCGTGATGCTAACGAGAAACTGTTTACCGCTTGGTTCTCTGAATTTACCCCAGAAACAGTCGTGACCCGCGATGAACAACGTATTCGTGCTTTTCACAAAGCAAAAGGCGATATCATTGTTAAACCATTAGACGGTATGGGTGGCAGCTCTATTTTCCGAGTCAAAAAAGACGACCCAAATCTAGGCGTAATCATCGAAACCTTAACCAATGAAGGCCAGCAATACGCAATGGCACAAGCCTTTATTCCAGATATTACTTCTGGCGATAAACGTATTTTGGTTGTCGATGGCGAGCCTGTCCCTTATTCGTTAGCGCGCATTCCTCAAAAAGGCGAAACCCGTGGAAACTTAGCAGCAGGTGGACGCGGAGTGGCGCAGCCACTGTCAGAATCTGACTGGCATATCGCCCGTACCATAGGTCCTGAACTCAAAAAGCGCGGGCTGATCTTTGTTGGGCTAGACGTTATCGGCGACAAGCTGACTGAAATTAACGTGACCAGCCCAACGTGCATAAAAGAGATTGAAGCGGCGTTTGATGTCGATATTAGCGGCATGTTAATGGATGCAATAGAAGCAAGAATAAGCCCGTCGGCTTAAACTGAGGAGCGGATATGGATCTAAAACGTACCTACAGCTGGGCCGTTGCCACGCTGATTTTTTTACCATTTTTGGCTTCAGCCAATGTTGAGATCAATAACGCACCATCACGACCTAAAAACATAGTCATTATGATAGGCGATGGCATGGGGCCTGCTTACACCAGTGCTTATCGCTATTTTAGAGACAACGCTGACACTGAAGAAATAGAGCAAACGGTATTTGATCGCTTACTGGTAGGAATGGCCTCCACTTATCCTGCAAAAGAAAGTGGTTACGTGACAGACTCCGCAGCGTCAGCAACGGCGCTTGCAACAGGCGTTAAAAGTTATAATGGTGCAATATCTGTTGATATCAACAAGCGGCCACTGACAACCATTATGCAAATGGCCAAGGCTAAGGGCATGTCCATAGGCGTGGCTGTTACATCGCAAGTCAATCACGCCACTCCAGCGGCATTTTTAACGCATAACGAAAATCGACGACATTATGATGAAATAGCCGCAAGTTATTTACACACTCAAGCCGATGTCATTTTAGGCGGTGGGCAGAAATATTTTTCTGCTGCGCTGCTTGAGCAGTTTAAAAACAAAGGCTACCAAAACATAGATAACTTGTCTCAGCTCGATAATATCACTCAAGGTAAAGTATTAGGCCTTTTTGCCCAGGTGCAGCTCCCATGGGCGATAGATGACAACAATATCGACACGTTAAGTCGCTTAACACAAAAGTCTTTAGATTTATTATCACAAAACGACAACGGCTTTGTGCTATTGGTTGAAGGCAGTTTAATTGATTGGGCCGGGCACAATAATGATATTGTCGCCGCTATGGCTGAGATGCACAGCTTTGCTAACGCAATGGAAGTTGTCGAGCAGTACGTACGCCAACATCCTGATACCTTGCTTGTCGCGACAGCTGATCATAATACCGGTGGGCTGTCTATTGGCGCAAATGGCCACTACCGCTGGGATACTGAACTGCTTAAAAAGATCACTGAAAGCCCTGCGCGTATTAGCAGTGCAGCGCTTACAGATGAAAACTGGCAAAGTGCGATCAGTCAAAGTCTTGGGTTAACGCTCACCACATCAGAACAACAGCAACTAAGCCAAGCACGAGCCAAGGGCGATGAAGCATTACAAAGCGCCCTAAACACACTTATCGATACCCGCAGCCACACCGGCTGGACCACCGGTGGTCATACTGCAGGTGATGTGCAAGTTTTTGCCATTGGTCCGGCGGCAGATCTGTTTAAAGGTAGCCAAGATAATACCAACATTGCAGAAAAGGTGATGAGCCTACTGCCTAAATAGCACCACCTTTGGCGCTGCAAAATAAATAAAAATGCCAGTCGCTGTCGACTGGCATTTTTGTAGCGCTTAACAGTGCATATTAACGTCAGTTCAGTATAATATTGCCACTTAATATTCGACCTTGAAAACTCATGCTAACGAACCCTTCGCAAGCCCTTCTTAGAAATAGTGATTTAGTCCACAATCATGCCGTATTAATACTCAATTATGAAGGTGATACACTCCCTAAAGCACTATTAGCGTCCGCCTCACATGTGTGTGCGTTAGCATTGGATTTTCATCATCATCTGATCATGCAGCCCCATGCGGCCCCAAATTTGCAGTTACACTTTGGCCACCAATTGCCTAGTCAAGAGCGCTTTGATAGCGTCATCGTTTATTTTCCAAAAGCCAAAGCACTTGCTCCTTATTTATTTAATTTAGCCGCGCAGCACCTTAAACCTCAAGGTCAGCTTATTGTTATAGGTGAAAATAAAGGTGGGGTTAAATCGCTGCCTAAACAGCTACCGGACTATTTTGACAAGCCACTTAAAGTGGATAACGCTCGTCACTGTATCGTATTTACCAGTGAACTAAATCGACAGCCGCCCGCGATAAAACTGCAAGATTGGTACAGCCAGTATCAGCTGCAAACCCCACAAGGCGAAATCACTATTTGTAATCTGGTCGGTGTCTTTAGCGAGAAAAAGCTCGATGCCGGCACTAAATTATTACTCGAAAACTTACCCAAAATGCACGCCAATGTACTCGACTTTGGCTGTGGTGCAGGCGTGATAGCCGCTGCGTTACTCACAGCTCAGCCCACATTAAAGATTGATTGTGTTGATATTAATGCTATGGCATTAGCTTCTTGCGAGCTCACCATGCAGGCCAATGGGCTCAGCGCTAATGTGTTTGCATCTGACGGCATGGCGCAAATCAATCGTCAATACAATGGTATTATTTCCAACCCACCGTTTCATGATGGCTTAACCAGCACCACCAGCATTGCCACTGATTTTGTTAAAGACAGTGCTGAGCACTTGGTCCGTGGCGGTATCTTTCATATTGTCGCTAACCGCCACCTTCCTTATTCAGACTGTATCGCCACCCAATTTGGTGACGTTAATGTGTGCGCTGAAAACAACCATTACAAAATCTACTCTAACATCAAACGTTAACCCTGTTATCTCAGCGCTCAGTTACTTGGCCAAGCAAGTAACAGCGCAGCACGCATAAGCCTTATGTGTGGAGCGTGAAGGGATTTAGCCTAAAAGAAAATCAAAAAGAGGCAGACTGCGCTCAGCCTCTTTTACCGACTTAGCTGTATCAACAGACACATCACCGCGCCTGTCGATGCACCTAAACGATGCCAAAGTGAAATGCTTGCGCAAACAACGCGGGGTCACATAAATTAAGCAGGTCAGCTGAGCCCTTCCATCTAGCCAATACTAAATGACTAGCCTTAGCACCTAACTGCTACATAGCCGGAAATAACCCGAGTTGCAGATATCGGTAGCAAAGCGTCCAAGCTGACGTGATTGCCAGTAAAGCGAAAACGCGATGATAGAATTGAGCTTGCAAATCAGCCAAAGCTTATTCTCTAAATAACGTCAATTCGAGATAAAAAATTAAATAACCCGCCTGGTGCCATATGTTCGGTTAAACAACGTTAAAAAGGCTTGAAAACGCAAAGCTAACTCTTGTTGGTACGTTTTTTTAATCTAAGCCTGTTTATGTTATAACTGCAATATTATTGAGAATAACTATTAACGTATTATGCTGTTTTGCATGAATTATTCTACCCATTAAATGTTAATAATAGGTTGTGTTTATCGCTATAATCGAGCCACATTCTATTCATAAAATAGCCATAGAGGTTTTATGCTGCCCCCGGAGTTAATCGCGCTAAGTACAGATGGCAATAAAGCCGTATTAACACTCTCTCCCAATGCCCACGCCCCAATAACAGAAAAAGACGTGGTGGCGCTGCTAGCACTGCCAGAGTTTGCTGATCTTTACCCATTGACAAAAACCGTAGCCATGGCGGTCAGTCAAATCAATGCATTAAGCCAAACACCTGCGGGGCTAGAAAAAGTGCACTTTGAGATCGCAGAGCGGCGAGATGCTCGCATGCAGCTTGCACTCACCGATGACAACATGCAGGCGTCAATGACGTTAACCGCCGCTTATGGTGGCCAAAATCTAACTCTGAAAGATATTTTACAAAACCTTAAACAACAAAAAATACAACAAGGTTTGCTAAAAGCCAAAATTGAGCAATCTTTACAGCAACTTGCTTTACTCAGCCCGGGGGATAGCTGTTGCCACATTATTGCACAAGGGCGCCCGCCCATTCATGGTAAATCGGCATACTTAGAACGCAAAGCCATGTTGGCGAGGGAGCGGCTACTTCAACCTCAAGCCAATCAAGATGGCAGCGTTGATATGCGCAACCTCGGCGCAATCATTATGGTTAAGCCTGGCAGCTCACTGATATTAAAACACCCTGTGGTACAAGGAGTTGATGGCTACAATGTGTTAGGTGACACCTTGCCGGCGAACATCGGAAAAGATCGTGTATTAAGCGCCGAACAAGGCAGCCATTTGTGCCCAAGCAACCCCAACCTCCTCATTGCCAGTGTGCTCGGCCAGCCCATCGCCACTCCAAACGGAATGCGAGTGGATAAGGTTTTGCATATTGAAAACGTTAACGTCGGCTATGGGCACGTTAATTTTAAAGGCAGCGTGTTAGTCACTGGAGATGTTGGCGAAGGTATGGTGATAAACAGCTCAGGCGACATTACGGTATTAGGGTTTGTTGATTCTGCGACATTACGCGCCCAAGGCGATATCACTGTCAGTAAAAGCGTCATTGGTCGTCAGTTAAAAGACAACCAACTCTCAAGCACTCTCAACGCCCAAGGGCAGATCAGCGCTCAATTTGTGCAGTACTCCAACCTTGAAGCTAACGGTAATATCGTCATCACTAAGCAGCTGCTCCACAGCCATGTTAAAACCCAGCAACAACTCACAGTGTGTGATCACTCAGCAAGCAGGGGCGACTTAGTTGGTGGTAAAATTGAGGTCGGTAAAGGTTTAACAGCCGTGGCGATTGGTGCAACTGCGGGCACGAAAACCGATATATTTTGTGCTATCAATATCAATACGCTTAAACATGACGCAACGCAATTAGCCCAGCGAATTGCGGCGTTGGAAATAGCCCTTAGTCGTATCGATAACCCACCAAGCGAGAACTTAGCTGATAAAAAGCGGCAAATAACCAGCGCAATACAAAAAAAGAAAGCTGAGCTTGAAGCTATCCATAGCGCCATTGACGATGACTACAAACACAACCACATTGAGGCATTAAAACATGTTTTCGCTAATGTCGACATTCACATTGGCAATGCATTTTCGCGCACTCAACGAGAGCACGGCCCCTGCCGGATCAGCCACTGTGATCGAGAAATTCACTATGACTATAGGAGCAATAGTCATGGAACAAGCCCTAAATAACATACGAAAAATACCACGCAGTTGAACCATTGATTGCCACTATGTCATCAATGACGGCATAATATGCCCACTTAAACTCGTTGAGATGTAACGTGGAATTACTAAAAATTGACTGCTTAGGTCAGCCACTGCGCCTAGAAGGCTCGATGGCAGGTTGGCAACAACTATTTTGGGGTGACAATTTAGTGTCAGTCATTCAAGCCAGTAGCGATAATGAAGGATTAAAAAGTCACACTTTTGAGCTAAACACTGTCGCCCCTGCGCCCCTTGAATCACTCGATGAAACCCCGCCAAAAACAATAACAATCACGTTAGAGACGGAGCTATATTGGCAACCGTTTAGCATCGTTTATCGGCTACTATGCGATAACGAGCAGGTAGCCAATGGCCAGCGCGACAGTAAAGACATCGAACAACAGCAACCCGTGACCCCTATCGCAACAAAAAAGCAGTTTAGCGTCGTTGGCTTAGCTTCATTGGGTTTTAAGCTATTAAAAAGTGCTAAGGTCATTAAAGTGGTATTCGCGGCAGCCAGTGTGGCCGCCTACTCTTGGTTATTCTCATTTCAATTTGCGCTTGCGCTTATCGCTTGTCTTGTATTTCATGAGTATGGCCACATTCGTGCAATGAAATATTTTGGCATGAAAACAAAAGGGATCTACCTGATCCCATTTGTTGGTGGCTTAGCATTGAGCGATGAAAAAATAAATACTCGATGGCAAGATGTGGTGATCTCCATCATGGGGCCGAGCTTCGGTCTATTGATGTCTATTGCTTCGTTGCTCGCCTACTGGATAACAGGCAATATTTTCTTTGCTGGTTTAGCTGCCTTTAACGCATTACTCAACTTGTTTAACTTGTTGCCAATATTGCCGCTTGATGGTGGGCATATTCTTAAAAGCATCAGTTTTTCGATGAACAGCATGGTGGGGTTAATTGCATGCATTAGCGGCGCGGCGATCGGTGTCTATCTCAGTTACAGTTTAGGGTTACCATTACTAGGCTTCTTACTCTTAATTGGGAGTGCTGAAATTGCATTTGAATGGGAGTCTCGTCATCAAAGCCACTTGTTACCTCTTGATCGCTATGGACAGATCTTCTCAGCCTGTTGGTATTTACTGACTGTAGGCAGTCTGATTGCCATCATTTGGTATATTGCCGGCTCTGGCGATAACATGCTCTCTTTACCTTTGACGATATTACAAAGCTGATATTACAGAGCTGATCATTCAAAACAAAATGGCTGCTGATAACCTCCCTCAATCATGAGTCGACGCTTCAATTCGCCAGTTTGCGCTAGCAAACTGGCGAATTAACCGATGTATTCATCATCAGCCTTTATTTTCTCTATCACTGGCAAGGTACTGACCGTTCAGTGAGATCTTGCTAATGCAAAACGCTCAATGCTTTGAAAGCCACAATACAGCGAGCACCAATGAAACGATAAGCAACACTATAAACGTGTAAACAACAAAACCAGTCCATACAAGCCACGATGCACCACAACCGTTAACCGCTTTTCTTTTGCCAACTTAAAGGCAAATTGACTTGCGACCATAGCGAATGGCACAAAGCTTCGGGCTCTCGCCAATTACCCTTGAGTAACCAACTAACTAATGCATCACCCACTTCAGGGTAATTTATCGGTGCAGGCATTGAACCTTTTAACCAACGACGTAACACCGCAGGTTCTAATTGGGAACGCATGCACTCCGCTGCACCTAATAATTCTAATGCTGCCACATTAGATTGTTGTTCAAATTGCCCTAACAATGGCTTGATCAGTAATTTTTTCCCCAAGGTTAACGCTTCGCTAGCCAGCTCAAAACCAGCATTGCCGATCACGCCGCCACAGCTTGCCATCGCTGCTTTAAATCCCTCTCGATCAAAATGATGCCATTTTATATGTGCAGGTAATCCACGGGGACTTTGGCCCGCGTGGTACACCAAAAAGGTGTAATCTGAAAAAGAGGTAAGAAAATCAACGATCGACTCTGGTGATTCAAAAGGCAGATAAACCAACACTTGATGCGATAAAAGCTGCTCAGCTTTATTCACCTCAACAAAAGGAGGCAATATAGGAAAGCCAAAATGATGCCAATGACAACCCAGCGCAAGATCAACAGGCGCAAAATAATTGAGAATCGCATCGTTAAACCAACTGTCAGCAATTTTGGGGACTGAAAAATTAAGCGCGGCTTGGTGACTTATCCCAATTGAAGGTACGCCTTGCCTTTTGGCGGCCCACGCTGTGAGCGGCTCAAAATCATTCAACACAAGATCATAGTGACTTAAATCTAAATTGTTTACGTCTTTAAAAAAACCAAACCAGGCATTTATTTTAGCGGTCTCAAGTAACGCCACTCGTCCATTTTTAGTCGCGAACGTCAGCCCAGGTTGTACCTGATATTGACCAAAACAATCCATATCAAAAAATTGATCTTTTTCTCGACCTGAAAAGAAAAAGTCAACATCAACACCTTGCTTTTTCATTGCCTTAGCCATCACTCGAGCACGACTTAGGTGGCCGTTTCCAGTCCCCTGCACACCATATAGAATTTTCAATGTACTCTCCTAGAGTAACGGCTGACACAATAGCACAGACACAATGCCTAAAATGGCTCCTGCAACAATATCTAATGGGTAATGAACACCTAATACAATGCGTGACATTCCGATCCCAATCGCCCATAAAGCCGCTAAGAAAAAATATGCCGGATAGATGCAATAAATACTGCCAGCCATCACAAACGCCGCCGCAGTATGGCCTGATGGCAAACTGAATTTATCTGCCGGCTCAAAGCTGGCAACACCATCAGCCAATGCGTGGCAAGGGCGTTGGCGGCGCACCATATTTTTAAGTATAAAATAGAGAGGAAGTTCAATTAGATAGGCAGATACCAGCATATTAAGCAGTGATTCACCTTGTTTGTCTAGCAGTAAGCAAAGCACCGTAATATAAAGATAAAACGGGCCGTTGCCAGACCAAGAGAGCCGAAGCGCCAAAGGGTGTAGACCTTGCGCTTTACCCTGACGTACGACGCACTGATAATAATGTCTGTCTAAGCTGGCAATCCGAGTCAACATGGCAAACTCCCAAACAATTGTTTAGTAGCAAGCTATGAAAAAGCTATGACAGCAAGGTGACAGAGAATCTAAAGTTTTATGACGTAAAAAGCGGCGGTGAAAAAGAATAAATTAACACAAGAGGTTAACCCAAATAACGGCGCATCTGTCGGTGGGAGTCTCGCAGCATTACAGTCAGCGTTGTTGATGTTAAATAAATGCGTATTGCTCTAGTGCTAGTTTTTGTTCTAGTGCTAGCTCTAGTTTGATGAACATGCTAACGACAAAAGCGAGCACGCGTGAGTCAACGCCTCGCAGCTCAAGTCCTCGAGCTTAAAGAAGGTAATGAGCCTATGATTAAAGCTCATTACACTCAAGTCGTTTAGCTCTCTACCGAGTCCGTGTTATTACGGTTGCGGTAAAGTTTGATCAGATGGTAAATATTGATACACGCAACAAAAGCGTTCATACCTGCGACAGGCCAAGCTTCAATTGATGCACCATAAATAACAAACAACGAACAACCAACAAAGTTGACACATCTTAACCAGACGATGTCTTTCATCATTAGCGAAATTGCAACCATCACTGACGCAGCGTAACCGATGATTTCAACAGTATTAATAGCTTCCATAAGGCACCCTATATTAGCCCCTCAGCCTTCCGTAGGCTTACAGGGGGTTCCGTGCCCCTAAAGCGACTCTAAATTTAAGTAAGATTAAAATAACTGCGCGATGTTACCAAAAAGCCATCCAGTTTGTAATAAAAAAACGTCATTTGATGACTTAAATCATAGTTTAGTCTTATTTTGAACCAATGCACTGAAATATTACAACAAACAATGCAAGGATTAGCTTTCATGACAATTGCGTGATTGATAACGCTTTTCTTTTCAAAAAACCCTTATATACTGGTAAAAATTACTTTGCTCATAATAATGAGCTATGCCTATCCAGCGGGAGCCTTCTTATGGAATACAACACTTCAGAACTGTGTGACACCTATATCGATGTGGTTGATGTTGTTGAACCGATGTTCAGTAATTACGGTGGCTGTAACTCTTTTGGTGGTTCAATTAGCACCGTCAAATGTTTCGAAGATAACGGACTGATCATCGATGCCCTACAAGAAGAAGGAGAAGGAAAAGTGCTGTTGGTTGATGGCGGCGGTTCATTACGCCGGGCATTACTCGATGCATCAATAGCGCAGGTGGCTGTCGACAATCATTGGGAAGGAATTATTATCTATGGATCTATACGTGATGTTGATGCACTAGAAGATCTGGATATTGGCGTGCAAGCATTAGCGTCTATCCCTGTTGGTGCCGATGGCAATGCTGTGGGTGAAGTAGAAATCCCTGTCAACTTTGGCGGTGTGACGTTCTTACCTGGCGATCACATTTATGCGGATAACACGGGGATAATTTTATCGCCAGAGCCATTAGATATTGACTAACGATCTTGCACCAATTTTGGTTCTAAGCCAGCTAAGCAGCTGGCTTTTTTATCGCGCCCTTTTCAGCCATAGCGCCTCGTTTGACTATTAAACAAGCCACAAATTACAATAATCCACTCACGCCTTGTTTGTGGCGACACACATTCCAGCATAAAAATTAAAAGTAACTTAATCAGAGCACAACAATAACAATTCAATCTTTGTCTGTATTATGGTGTAATATGCGCCCAATTTACGATTGCCTGTATTGTGGCTCATTTTCGCTAAATTTAGCGACTGACTGATAACTTCATCACACAGTGGTAGATGGATCATTCAGCAATGTTGTGTGATGGCTTACAATCGCGATAATTCAACCGTTAACGAATAGGAATAAATCGATGTCAGAGGACACGCCAAAAAGCACTCACTTCGGTTACAAAACAGTGGAAGCTGAACAAAAGGCCGATATGGTGGCCGGTGTATTCCATTCTGTTGCCGCTAAATATGACATCATGAATGATGTCATGTCTTTTGGGATCCACCGCATGTGGAAACGATTCACGATTGAAAGCGCTGGGGCTCGTCCAGGCATGAAAGTGCTGGATCTCGCTGGTGGAACAGGTGATTTAACCGCTAAGTTTTCACACATCGTTGGCGACAAAGGCCAAGTGATCTTAGCTGATATTAACGATTCAATGCTCAAAGTAGGCCGCGAAAAACTGCGCGACAAAGGCATTGTAGGCAATGTTAATTACGTGCAAGCCAACGCAGAAGCTCTACCGTTTCCAGACAATCACTTTGACATCATTACCATCGCCTTTGGATTACGTAATGTGACCGACAAAGACGCCGCCATCGCCTCCATGCTACGAGTATTAAAACCTGGCGGGAAGTTACTTGTGTTAGAGTTTTCTAAACCTAAACATGACATTATGCGAAAAGTATATGATCTATACAGCTTTAAAGTCATGCCTAAAATGGGCGCACTTATCACCCAAGATGCCGACAGTTACGAATACTTAGCGGAATCGATTCGTATGCACCCAGATCAAGACACCTTAAAGCAAATGATGGTTGACGCCGGTTTTGAGCAAGTCAGTTACACCAACATGACCGATGGGATTGTGGCATTGCATAAAGGTTATAAATTCTGATCCGCTTAGCAATGTCGCGTAATATTCCATTGTTGACGAGCGCGGCAGTGGAAATGAGCCTTAACACGCTCATTTCGCAGTCACCCGGTGGCGCTGATGCGCTGCGCCACCTGCAAGGCAAAGTATTATGTATTCAACTGACGCAGCTTAGTTGGCCTGTTTACCTGTTATTTGCAAAACAAGTGCAAGTCTTTAGCCACTACGAAGGTGAAGTCAACACTCAAGTTAATGCCGATCTCACGACCTTATACCAACTGACCGAAGGCGCTAACCTCACCGAGCTCATCAAACAAGATAAACTCAGCCTTGAAGGCGATTTAAGCGTATTACAAAGCTTCAGCCATTACCTGCAAACTGTTGAGTTTGACTTTGCCGAACCCCTGTCACGGTATATTGGCGACGCTCCAACCCACATGGTGAGTAAAGGATTAAAGCAAGCAAAGCAAAATATCAGTCAGGTATTACAAAAAACTCACTCTCATATAGGGCAATTGACCACCGAAGAGTACCGGTTAGCGCCCCATAAGCTCGAATACATTCATTTAAGTGATAGTATTGAGACTATCTCACTCGACGTTGACGCCTTAGGCGTACGCATAGCGCAACTAATCAACAGAGTTGAAGCAAAATAATGACGGCAAAAAGTATGAAGCGCGCTTACCAAGTCATCCGCACTACGCTCCATTACGGGCTCGATGATTTACTTCCAGCAACAGTGACGCCTTGGTATTTTAAGTTATTAAGAGGTTGTCTTTTTTGGTTAAGAAACAAACATAAAGATAAAGTCGGTGGTGAGCGCTTAAAGCTTGCCATGCAAGAGCTTGGCCCGGTTTATATCAAGTTTGGACAAATGCTGTCGACTCGCCGCGATTTACTCAATGATGAGTGGGCTGAAGAACTTGCCATGTTGCAAGACAGAGTACCGCCTTTTGATTCCGCTATTGCGCGCGCGTCAATTGAACAAGCACTTAATGCCCCAATCGATACTTATTTCGATGATTTCGAAGACATTCCACTCGCATCAGCATCCATTTCACAAGTGCATACAGCCACACTTAAATCCAATGGTGCAGAAGTTGTACTTAAGGTTTTGCGCCCTGACGTCGAACAAAAAGTGCATGCTGACATTCAGCTTATGTCACAAGCCGCCAATGTATTAGAAACCTTGTTAGGTGCCAATAATCGCCTACGCCCCGCTGAAGTTGTTGAAGACTATCGCATCACCATTGAAGGCGAGTTAAATTTAAAACTCGAAGCCTTAAACGCCATCAAGCTGCGCAATAACTTTCTTGATTCACAAGCCCTTTATATTCCTTATATGTATGAGGAGCTTTGCTTTACACGGCTGATTGTAATGGAGCGGATCGATGGCGTTCCGGTGTCTGACAAAGCAGGATTGATAGCACAAGGCACCAATCTTAAGTTATTAGCTGAACGTGGGGTTGAGCTGTTTTTTACGCAAGTTTTTCGCGACAACTTCTTTCACGCAGATATGCACCCTGGCAATATTTTTGTGAGCCGTGAACATCCCAACGATCCGTTTTACATCGGCTTAGACTGCGGGATCATGGGGACACTCACCGACGAAGACAAACGCTACCTAGCCGAGAACTTTTTAGCCTTTTTTAATCGAGATTACCGCCGCATAGCGCAATTGTATATCGAGTCTGGTTGGGTATCGCCTGATACTGATCTCAGCGCCTTTGAGCAAGCCGTCAAAATTGTTTGCGAGCCGATGTTCAACAAGCCGTTAGATGAGATCTCATTTGGCCACGTATTATTGGAGCTGTTTAGGATCGCGCGTCGCTTCGATATGGTGGTGCAACCGCAATTAGTACTGCTTGAAAAAACCTTACTGTACATAGAAGGCTTAGGTCGGCAGTTATACCCTCAGTTGGATCTGTGGCAAACAGCCAAACCTTTCTTAGAAGGCTGGATGGCAGAACAAGTTGGCCCTAAAGCAATGGCAGGAAAAATCAAGCAGCAGCTGCCTTACTGGGCTGATCAACTGCCAGAACTGCCCGAACTTATCTACGATAATCTAAAAATGGGGCGTAACCTGGCTAAAACCCAGAATAAATTACTTGACCGATATCTAAAATATCAGCAAAAAGCCCATAAAAGTAATTACCTTTTGATCACATCCGCAGCTTTAGTGATCTGCGGCACGATTTTGTTAAACCAACACGCTACACTATGGGCTTCATACGGCGCGATCAGCACAGGGCTCACCTTATGGGTGATCGGATGGCGATCAAGGCCAAAGAATCACAAGTTTTAGCTAGATCTAAATAACTAAAGGTTCATAATAGAACCAGCACCTAAATTAAGAGGATTCATCATGGGCGGAATTAGCATTTGGCAACTTCTCATTGTTGCATTAATCGTAGTATTATTATTTGGAACTAAGAAGTTACGCTCATTAGGTGGTGACTTAGGCGGTGCAGTAAAAGGCTTCAAGAACGCCATGTCTCCTGAAGAAGAAAAGAAACAAGCCTTAGAAGACACTGCGGCTGACAACACAGAAAAAAGCACGCTTAATACAGCTGAGAAAGTGGCTGATCCTAAGAGCAAAGAACAGGCGTAATCGACTATGTTCGACGGTATCGGTTTTATGGAGTTGCTGTTGATTGGGATCTTAGGGCTGGTTGTACTCGGCCCTGAAAGGCTCCCTACAGCGGTGCGCTCAATTTCTAGCTGGATCCGTGCCATGAAGAAAATGGCTAACTCAGTAAAAGACGAATTAGAGCAAGAGCTAAAAATAGATCAGTTGCATAATGATTTAAAAAAAGCAGAAAAAGAAGGGCTAAAAAACCTTTCTCCTGAGTTACAAGATTCAATCGATCAACTTAAACAAGCGGCAGAATCTGTTAACCGTCCTTATCAAGTAGAAGATACCCCTGCGGCAGACAAAGCACCGGCCTCAGCGACACCAACTACCAAGGCAACTTCAGCAGACAACGCTAAATCAGACAAACCTAACGGGTAGTCCATGTCACAACAACAGCCATTAATCAGCCATTTGCTTGAATTACGAACCAAGTTACTTCGAGCAATTGGTAGCGTTTTATTAGTATTTATTGCCTTGGTCTATTGGGCCAACGATATCTACCATTATATGGCCACTCCCTTAATGCAAGTGCTGCCGGAATCGAGCAGCATGATTGCAACCGATGTTGCAGCGCCTTTTTTTGCGCCCTTTAAACTCACATTAGTGTTGGCATTTTTTATTGCGATCCCTTACGTCCTGCTGCAAATATGGTCGTTTGTTGCACCAGGGCTATATAAACATGAAAAACGCCTAGTGGTGCCACTGCTTGCAAGCAGCACTTTTTTATTTTATCTCGGTATAGCCTTTGCCTATTACGTCGTGTTTCCTGTGGTATTTGGTTTTTTCACCAGCGTTGCACCTGATGGAGTGCAAGTTGCTACTGACATAAGCAGTTATTTAAGCTTTATTTTAAAGTTATTTTTTGCATTCGGTTTGGCGTTTGAAATCCCCGTTGCGGTCGTGTTGTTGTGTTGGGCCGGAGTAACAACCCCTGAAGAATTAAAGCAAAAACGACCCTATATTGTCGTCGGTGCATTTATTATCGGCATGTTACTCACACCACCCGATATTATTTCTCAAACCATGCTTGCGATCCCGATGCTGATTTTGTTTGAAGGCGGCTTAATTGCTGCACGCTTTTACAGCAAAAAAGAGGATGAAGAAGACCAACAGCAACCGTCTATTGGTAATGAAAAAAGCTAACATACAGCCACTTTAATACACCAAATACAAGAAGGTATTGCCAATAAGGCAATGCCTTTTTTACTTTATAGACTGCTACATTTTCTTTTTTAATATAAAAACAAAACAGTCACATATAGGACTTAGCCTCATTAACTGTTAAGCTTTGAAGATGACGGGTGACCGAACGCTTAAGTGTTCGTATTCTAATAAGAAAGGATATTTTTATGCTCAAATCTTCGCTTTTATTATTTACTGTAGCAACAATTGCATTTTCAGCGCATGCAAATGCGACTATTGCGTCACAACTATCAAACTGCGCCGCCAAACAAGATAAGCTTGAACGCCTTATTTGTTACGACAATCTTGCCCACTCAATAGGCAACCAGCCTGTCGCGGCAAAAAGAAACCCAGTCCATGAGCCTGTAAAAACCGCAGCAGAAAAAGTCGATGAATTTGGCAACCTAAAAAAGCCTAGCAAAGAAGAAAAGCTCGACACGATCCACCTTATCGTCAAACAAGTGAGCAAAGATCCATATGGCGCTTTGAAGATCACCTTTGAAAATGGCCAAATATGGAAACAAACAGGTACCCGCCGATTTAAACTTGAACCTCAACAAAAAGTATTCATAAAAACAGCGGCGCTAAGCTCCTTCATGCTCGGTACTGCAGAGCGTAACTCCACCATTAGAGTGAAACGTATCAAATAATGCCACAGTATATGGACATTGCGGTCAATTTCATTGGCAATAAATTAGCAGCTGAGGCTGATAGAGTCATTGCAGAGGCGGCTCAGGTTGGCGTCAATTCAATGCTGGTGATCGCCAGCCATATACAAGAAAGCCGTGACGCCATAGCGCTATGTGCAGCTTTCCCTGAGCAGCTTTATTCCACAGCCGGGATTCATCCTCATCATGCCAGCCAGTGGGATGAAGACAGTCGCAATAGCATCAAACGTTTAAGTGCAGCGTCATGTGTTGTCGCTGTGGGAGAATGTGGCTTAGATTACAACCGTGATTTTTCCCCCCGCGCGCAACAAAGGCACGCCTTTGCAGAGCAGCTCGCCTTAGCCGTTGAGCTGCAAAAACCGGTCTTAATGCATGAGCGCGACGCACACGACGATTTTTTAGCGATTTTAAAAGAGTACCGCTCAGAGCTCCCTGCGGTACTGCTGCACTGCTTTACCGGCAATAAAGACAGCTTAATGGCCTATTTAGATCTCGATATTTACTTAGGGATCACCGGTTGGGTATGTGATGAGCGCAGAGGGCAAACACTCGCACAGTTAGTGCCACTGATCCCAGATAACCGCATTGTGATCGAAACAGACAGTCCCTATTTACTGCCAAGAAGTTTACGCCCTAAGCCTAAATCGTCTAAAAATGAACCCAAGTATTTACCTTACATTGCCCAGTATATCGCTCAACTACGGCAACAACCATTACATGATTTTGCCGCTATGACTTATAAAAACAGCCGTTCACTCTTTGGTTTGCCCTATTAATGTTATCCATTACTCGCTTTATATCGCTCGCGCTGTTGTTATTCTCATGCCTGACAAATGCTGAGGATGTTCTTTTCATCGATGGTCATACCCCAGCAGAGTTGGACTTAAAAAATTGGCTATATGTGATGCCTGCGATGCAAGACAGCGATATTTCACAGATTCGTCAATTGCCAGCAACCCACTGGCAAAAGCTATCAAAAGAGACGCTAAAAGATTTAAAGACCCAACACTTATGGGTTAAATTCAGCCTACACAGCCACGGCGCTTTCACCACCAATAGAGTGTTGTCTTTTATTAACCCTCATTTAGATCTCATCGAGTTATACCATTTCAATCGACATCGACTGCTCTATAAAACGCGTATGGGCGATACACTCCCCTTTGCAAAAAGGCCTATTATCGCAAACACTTTTTCGTACCCTTTTAATAATAAAAGCAAAGAATTACAAACATTTTATTTTAAAATCACCACCACAGGATCAGAAAGTCTCGACATAAAATTATGGACCGATAACGCCTATTACCAAAATATCGAGAAAGAGTCATTAATCTATGGCTTTCAAATCGGTGTTCTTTGCGCAATTGGCCTTTTCAGTTTATTCATCGCGCTAACTTCACATTCATTCAGCTATAGCTACTATGCAGGCTATGTGCTGTCTTTAACCTTATTTGTGACCGCCTTACACGGAGTAGGCTTTCGCTTTCTTTGGCCACACTTGCCAGTTGTACAAACGTTCATTTTACAAATTTTACTGTGTATATCGATGTCATTTGCCTTTTTATTCTCAGAAAAGGTCATGCAACTTAAATACCACAGCCCCGCGATGCTAGAGGTGTGTCGTACTGGCGCTGCAGCCTCGTTATTATTGCTCTCTGTAGGCTTATTTCTCGATTATCACTTGTCGCTAATGATAGATGTATGGGCCATGATGCTGACGAGCGTGTTGCTCATGTACATCGCTCTATTGCAAGGGTTTAGAGGCCATAAGTTAGCCAAGTTATTCGCGCTAGGCTGGTCAGCTATGATGTGCGGTGCACTGCTTTCAGGCTTGATGTATTTAGACTATATAGAGTTAGATATACAAACCACGACCCCTTTCTTGTTCGGTCTGAGTTTTGAAATCGTCTTTATGGCTGCTTTATTAGCCATTCGGTACAATGACGAGCGCTTAGCCAAGCTACAGATCCAACAAGAAGCGCTACAACAAGCAGAAAATGTGAAACAAGCGCGCGATGAAGCCCTGCGTATTGAAGCCAGAAACCGTGAGCAATTAGGGCAAATTGTACAAGAGCGTACACTCGAGCTTGAAGTGGCGCTTCGTGAACTCAACGAAGCCAATCAAAAACTCACAGAGCAAGCCACCATTGATAGTTTAACCGGGCTCAAAAATAGAAATAGCTTCGATAGACGGCTGCATGCAGAATGCCGGATCAGTCGTCGACAACATACTCCCATCGCCCTCGTCATGCTCGATATTGACCACTTTAAAGCCATTAATGATACTTACGGTCATCTCGCCGGTGATCATGCTTTACGTATGACTGCCACCAGATTAAAACAACAGTTAAAACGACCAACAGACTTAGTGTCACGTTTTGGCGGTGAAGAATTTGCTATTATACTGCCCAATACCAATCAAGAAGGCGCTTTGCAAGTTGCCGAATCAATCCGCAAAGCCATTTTTGAGTTGCCGATAAGCTGGAGCGATATTACTATTCCGCTAACGGTGAGTATTGGAGTGAGCGTCGATATAGCCTCATCGGACCAACACACAACCTTGCTATTAGCTCAGGCAGATAAAGCACTTTACCGTGCGAAAAATGAAGGCCGTAATCGCGTCATACTCTATAACGTTGAACTCGATGACGTCTAAAGCAAGACTGAC
This sequence comes from Shewanella sp., assembly GCA_028223395.1. GTDB lineage: Bacteria > Pseudomonadota > Gammaproteobacteria > Enterobacterales > Shewanellaceae > Shewanella. The sequence goes on along the minus strand of JAOIUG010000006.1, from coordinate 43,391 downwards.
ACAACCAAATTTTGGAGCAAAATGTGAACATTATAACGAGTGCCTACCCTCAGCGTAGAATGCGCCGTATGCGCAAGCATGAGTTTAGCCGTCGTCTCATGGCTGAAAATCAACTCACAGTCAATGATCTTATTTATCCCATGTTTGTACTTGAAGGCCACAACCGTACAGAGCAAATAGCTTCTATGCCAGGTGTAGAGCGTTTATCCATTGATCTGCTACTGAAAGAAGCCGCTGAGCTCGTCGAGCTTGGGATCCCACTCATTGCACTGTTCCCTGTCACGCCTTCAGACAAGAAAAGCCTGATGGCAGAAGAGGCATATAATGCCGATGCTCTCGCTCAACGCGCTGTTCGTGCGCTTAAGGCTGCCTTTCCAGATCTGGGCGTGATGACCGATGTCGCGCTCGATCCATTCACCACGCACGGCCAAGACGGTATTATTGATGACACCGGCTATATCATCAACGACGTCACCACAGAGATCTTAGTCAAACAAGCTCTCAGCCATGCTGAAGCTGGTGCAGATATTGTCGCGCCGTCTGACATGATGGACGGCCGCATTGGCGCTATCCGTAACGCCTTAGAAGCCGCGGGTTATGTCAATACTCAAATAATGGCATACTCAGCCAAGTATTCATCGAATTACTATGGCCCATTTCGTGACGCCGTCGGCTCAGCAGGCAACCTAAAAGGTGGTAATAAGCATAGCTACCAGATGGACTCAGCCAACAGTGATGAAGCATTGCACGAAGTGGCACTCGATATTCAAGAAGGCGCTGACATGGTGATGGTTAAACCAGGTATGCCATATCTTGATATTGTGCATCGCGTTAAAACTGAATTAGCCGTCCCCACCTTTGCCTACCAAGTCAGCGGCGAATATGCCATGCACATGGCCGCAATTCAAAATGGCTGGTTAGCAGAAAAGGCTATCGTAATGGAGTCCTTACTTTGCTTCAAGCGCGCTGGAGCTGATGGTATTTTAACCTACTTTGCCAAACGTGCAGCCCAGTGGTTAAAAGAAAGCCAATAACCCGAAACCAACAAAATGCCACTGACTCACAGTGGCATATTTTAGCAGCGCAAAGCCTTCCCGTTGCGGGTTAGCTCAAAATCGATTTAATGTGACATCAACCACTAAATCAATAATATGCTCGTGATCTGCGTAACACCTCGTCTCAACACACTTTATCTCCCGCTTTAGACGTGATTGAATAAAGTCAAATTCATTGCTTCAAGTGAACAAGACAATCATGCACAATAACGTCAAAGCATTACTTGCCACCACCGTTTTATTTTTTAGCAGCCAAAGCATGGCCAGCAGTGGTTGTGCATTCGAAAAAGGCGAGCAAGAGGGCTTTATAGCCACTTGTAGCGAGGAGAAACAAGACGTGATCTTAACCGGATTAGTGACCAACGAACAACTCAATGTGTTTGACTGGTTCAGCCAAGAATATAACGATTACAAAGCTGATCGAGCCACTATTGCACAACTACAAACTATCACGGAGCCGACTGAAATCACGGTTATTATAGGTACTTGGTGCCCAGATTGTCACCGTGAAACTCCGCGGTTAATCCGTGTTATGGAGCAAGTTAATAACCCGAATATTACCGTGCAGTTCATTGGCGTTGATAGAGCGAAAGAAGATCCACAAGGGTTGGCTAAGCACTATCAGTTCAGCCGTATTCCAACCATTATTGTTGAACAAGGCCATAACGAGCTTGGGCGTATTATTGAAAAGCCTGAAGTGAGTTTAGAGCAGGACTTAATGAGTATTTTAAAAAGATAGTTCAATATAACAACCAAAAGCGTACTCTATTAGAGGAAGTTAACTGAAAGCTTACACGCGTTAAGACTGTATACTAATGGGCTGTACTCAGTACACTTTATATTGATATTTTCGTTTGAAATTTATCTCGCTATCACTTGTCTTTGTCAGTGAAGCAACGAGTTAACACGTCTAGTCTCCGTTTATTTAATAGTCAAAAAAATGGTGGCGGTGCCTATTTAGCGACTATTTACCTTGTGTATTTAGGTGTAGTGATTAACTAATATTAGCCACGATCTTAAAGCCTCACCAAAAAGAGTCTATATACATTTTAAATTGCGATTAAACACTTTCAAGAGTTAGCAGGATAATCATCACACTCTCATTAAAAAATGCCAGCAAGCTTAACTTACTGGCATTAATAATGTGATAGCTTTTACTGCTTAATACACACTGTTGATATGAGTATACTTAAAACTCGTAACGAGCCGTTAGCGTCACATATCGAGGTGATTGATAATTAGTTCCCGTACCATAATTCGGGTTTTCTGAACCAATCGTTTTATTAATTTCATACTGTTCTTCAACTTGCGTCACTGACTTGAAGTTAAATACGTTGAAAAGACTAGCTTGCAACGTCAAATCTCCAGGCCCAACTTGTTGAGTGTAAAGTACATTTAAATCAAAGTTGTAAATTGTTGGTGTTCGACCAGCACTACCACGCTCTGATGGCTGACCATTGACATAGAAGTTTGGATCCTCGTTATCCCAGCACTGAGAAACACTAGTTGCACAAGATCCAGCATCTGTAGGGTGGTAGCCAAACGCATTGATTGGGCGACCTGAAACTATGCTTGAAACAAAACCAACAGAAAGCTCGTCAGTCACACGGTAAGTACCACGTAGTTTAAAGTTATGAGGAGTATCATTTGGAAGGCGACCATACGAGTTATCAGTCAACTCTGGAGAGTCAAATGAACGTGTCCAACCCGGATCAGCTTGGTCATTATCAGACTTAAGCAGACCTTCTGTATTACCTTCAGATCTAGAATACGTATAGCTAGCATTCAATTTAAAGTCTTCATTGACATTACCATCTAATGTCAGTTCTATAGAACGATACTTACGCTCAGCTTCAGGATACCCTAGCTCTTCAGCGCTAAACGTATGGTATTCGTTATCACCAATAACACCATCGCCATTTAGATCGCCTCTCATGTGTACAGGTTGTCCTGGATTAATCAAAGAAGCTATCCATAGATCAGTATTACTCGTATCAATACCTAGTTTCTTATATGCCTCAGGATCATTTTTTTGCAAGTTTTTCAAAGCATACATCATAGAAACATCTTCAATTGATGATTCTAAATTGATGTAAGTCATGCGAAGACCAGCAGCCCAATCATCGTTTAACTCATGCTGATACGCAATTGCATATTCGTCTGAATACATAGGTGATAGTTTAGCATCAGCCATTGTTTCCCATGGTTGTGCAGGAACACCGTCTTGATAAGTTTTAGACCATAAAAGTGGCGCATTACCATTGTCAGCTCTAATTGGTACACCGTTCTGATCTATACCGTCAATTTCAAAATACTCGTATTTATTTGTTTCTCCAAGAGTCATACGCACGTTGGTATTAGGAGAAACAGGCATGAAGTAACGACCATAGTTCAGTGACAGTTTAGAAGAGCCATCACCCATAAAGTCATAACTAACACCCACTCTAGGAGCTAACTGGTTTTCCATAGAGACATATTCATTACCCTGCTTGTTTTCATTACTAAAGCCACTATGACGTAAGCCTAAGTTCACAACCAAGTTGTCCGTTATAGACCAAGTATCTTGAATATAGAGTGATTCCAAAGTTGAAGCAGTTGAGCCGTGAACAGCAAATTTTCGGTTAGCAGTGTAAAAAGATCCATTTGCAAGGCCAGTCCAATCAGTATCACTGGTAACCTGACGAATTTCAGCTCTCCAGCCACTACCTGCACCTACGATGTGATCAAATGTTTCTATTTTTTCATTTGCATAACCAAGTTTCACATTGTGATCACCAAACTCCATATCAAAATCAATACGGAAGTTTGTTCTGGTATCTTTTTGCTTATCGATATCATTTATAGCCGCATAATTAAATACATTAATCTGGCTAGGGCCCGTAATATCATAGGTGTAATTAATACCCGCTGTAGGGTTAATCGTTTCCTGTGTCTGTGTCAACTTACCGTATACTGCCGATACAGATAACCAGTCGGTGAACGTTCCAGAGTAATTAACTGAAAACAGTTCGCCACCGCTTTTGTTGCCTGCAGATGGGCTCCACAACCCATTAGAGGCATTTTTATACAGACCTGCAGCTATTGCTGGAGATACTTGCCCACTTGCGTCAATAACTCTGTTGGTTTGAGCGTTGTAAGCTGCGCTCGCATCATCCCACTCAAACTCATTTCCAAAGCCCGTTATTCCTAATCTATGGTCATCATTAATATACCAATCTAGCTTACCTAACCAGAAATCCCCTGTAGTATCACGCCTGATCATTGAACCCGAAGTGGCTCGGTTTTCATTTTGAGATTTAGGGTTATATACACCATAGAAAAACAGATGATCTTCTATAATTGCACCACTTGCCCAAAAACTAGCTTCCGTTTCTTCGTAGGTGTCGTCTTGATTGTTAACATCCATGTAAGCCGACGATGGATCATTTTCTTGACTCAGCCATACATCTGGAGAGTCGCCATCAAGGAAGTCCTTTGGAGTATACTTAACTTCTACTCCGAAATTAAATTCATTATCACCAGACTTACTTACTAAGTCAGTAACACCGCCAATGAAGTTACCATATTCTGCGCTTACACCACCACTAATGACGCTAATCTGGGAAATAGAAGCCCAAGGTAAATCTACATAACCAATACCAGTACGGATATTGGTTATATTAATACCGTTTAAGAAATATCCATTTTCAGCTACCGATGCGCCATTAAATGATGCGTGATTACCGAAATCAGAATCTCCGCTAGAAGTGCCTGGAGCAAGTAAAGCTACTGAGGCTAAATTAGAAGCAATAGGAAGAAGCTCTAGATCCTGCGCAGTCATAACCAAAGAGGTTGAAGAGTTCTCTAAATCCAATCTACGGATTTTAGAGCCAGTCACAGAGATCCTCTCTACGCCAGCCAATAACATCTCAACGTCAATAGTTGAACGTTGACCTGCATTAATTCTTAATTTTTTTTCTTCTAGTGTTTCATAGCCGTTCTTAAAAAATTTAAGAGTATATAAACCAATAGGTAACGATCTTATAGAAAAGCGACCATCGCTATCAGTAGTAACAGTTCGTGTCAAACCTTTAGTATCATGTGTGATAACAACAGATACTCCTTGTAGCTCCTCACCAGAGCCGACATAAACCTGGCCACCAATCGTGCCATTGACTTTATCAGCTGCGATTGCAGCTGGAGTAGACATCATTAAAACAGAACCAACAGCAAGTGCTGCAAGTGTTTTTCTAGCGGTAAATCGCTTTATAGTGCTATTTCCGTTCATTCCTAATTTCCCTTAACTCTATCGTTATTAGTTATCGTGCAAATTTCATCAAGCAGAAATATTGCAACAACACACTAACATTTAAGGGCTATTTTATACAATATATTTAACCTTTAATTTTTTCATGTTACAAAAAACAAAAGAAAAAACATAAGCAATTGATTTAAAACCACAAATAAACAGTCAAATTAAAAAAGGAATGCATTTTCCGAACATTTAATAACACTTTTAATACAATGGAGTTGTTCTTATTATCAGCAAGGGCGGGGTATAAACACATCTTGTAAGACTTTGTAAGACTTTGCAAAACTTTGTAACAAGCACATGCAAAACAAACGGTGCGGCTATTTACGGTTTCCTTACAAGTATTAGAGAATATAGTCGCCGTACATATAGCCTAATAGCGCTGACATATTCAGTGCTAAATGAATTTAACAAACCTTATTCTAGTCCTGGAGGAAAGTGTGTGGATTTGTATTATCGCCGGCTATTTAAGTTTACAAGCCGGTACGGTAACAATGCGCTGGGCAAGTTGGTGTAAAAGCCCTTCTCTTAGCGCGCCACCGGATAGAAATAACTTTTCAATGTTAAGCAGTTCAAACAGTGCAAGCAGTATTGCCACGCCAGCTGCAAAGGTTGGGGCTCTCTCTGGTTTTAAGCCAACAATAGTCAGCATTGAGGCTGACTCTTGAGTGAGAATTTCATGCTTGAGTGTATGTAAAACATCTAGACTAATAACCGCTGATTGACCACGGGCATTAAGCAGTTCTACAACCGATTGCACACTGCCAGAAGCTCCAACCACACTGTGCCAGCCAAGATGTGTGAGCTGTGGCTCATCACTCCTTAACGCTGCTTTGACACTGTTTTTAACTTGGTCAAAATCCAAATTCTGGAAAGGAAACTGATCAAAAAAACGATGATTAAAGGTCACACAGCCGAACGCTAAACTGGTTTTAAGTAAAATATTATCACCGTCACCGATAATAAACTCGGTACTTGCACCGCCAATATCAATGACTAAACGTCGACCCGACCCTTCGGTGGTGGCCGCCATACCTTGATAGATTAACTGCGCCTCTTCACTACCCGAAATAATACGAATAGGATGAGGTAACACTGTGAGCGCTTGCTGACAAAAATCGTCAGCATTGCTAATTTCTCGTAAGGTTGCCGTCGCGATGATCGCTACATTATCTGCAAAAACCCCTTCTTTAATCAGCATCTCAGAGAACATTGCGAGGCAATCAATACCTCGCGTTATCGCTGCCGAATTTAACGACCCGTCCACTTCTATACCTTCTGCTAAACGCACTTTACGTTTATATTTGGCAACAATTTTAGGATGATGGTCAACCGTTTCAGCCACCATCATATTAAAACTATTTGAGCCTAACGTAATCGCTGCATAGCGAGCTGAAGTCATTGATGCAGAGCCTCTAGTTACGAGTGTCGACGTGTTTTATCATGGCGACGTGGTGCATTACCACGGTGGCCACCTTGTGGACGAGAGCCACTACGATCACGTGAATTACGGCTGTGATTGCTAGGCTTACGATGAATACGCTTTGGCGCGGGGATGTCGTCAAGCAACGCTTCACTGTCGTAAGATGTCACCGGAATGGAGTGCTGAATGTAGCTCTCAATTGCAGGTAGGTTCAAGGCATATTCTTCACAAGCAAAGCTCACCGACACGCCTTTTTGGCCCGCACGTCCAGTACGGCCAATACGATGTACATAATCTTCGCAGTCGTCAGGTAAGTCATAATTATAAACATGCGAGACATCTGAAATATGCAGCCCACGTGCAGCGACGTCCGTTGCGACTAACACATCTATGAGGCCTTCTGTAAATTGCTCAAGAATACGCAAACGTTTCTTTTGCGGCACGTCACCTGTCAGCAAGCCAACGCGATGTCCGTCTCCCTCAAGCCATGACCAGACTTTTTCACAACTGTGTTTGGTATTTGAGAACACAATGGCTTTTTCAGGCCAATCTTCTTCGAGCAAAGACAATAGCAACGGCATCTTCTCTTCCATCGATGGATAGAAGATCTCCTCTTTAATATTTTTAGAGGTTTTCTCATTCGGCGCAATTTCAACTTTTTCAGGCTCGTTCATATGATCATACGCCAGTTCTTGCACTTTCATTGAAAGCGTTGCAGAGAACAGCATATTTAAACGAGATTTTGCATCTGGCATACGTCTAAACAAGAAGCGAATGTCTTTAATAAAGCCTAAATCAAACATCCGATCCGCTTCATCAAGCACCACCGCTTGAATCGCACTCACATCAATCACCCCCTGGCGAACATAATCGATGATACGACCTGTCGTTCCAATCAGGATATCGATACCTTTATCAAGCACTTTACGTTGTGCTTCATAACCTTCACCACCATAAACAATACCGACTTTAAGACCAGTATGTTTAGCTAATAGATTGGCATCTTTAGCAATTTGAATGGCAAGCTCACGTGTGGGTGCCATGATAATGGCGCGAGGTTGATTGATTTTACGCTCAGTAGGCGGCGCTTCAGTTAACAGGTGGTTAAATGTTGCAACCAAAAAGGCAAGTGTTTTACCCGTCCCCGTTTGTGCCTGTCCTGCAATGTCTTTTTTAGCTAATAAAATAGGTAATGATAACGCTTGGATCGGAGTACAAAACTCAAAACCAGCCTCATTAAGAGCCTGGTGAACATCAGAATGTAGCGGAAAGTCAGCAAACTTTTTGGTAGATAAATGTGTTTCGCTCATAGCGCAGGTTTACCCATAAAAGGTTGCAATAAAAAGCACTATCGTTTGAAATAACGTAGGCGTATTTATTGCTGAATAATTGGTACACACTCAGAGAAACGTTTTTCACGGTATTTGCAGCATCGGTGACGGAATCACTATTCCCTCTATTTCTGGTGATGCGATGAAATTTTAGCGTGTATTGAGCGTTCTCTTAAGGCGAATATAATACGTTTTTAGGCGTTAGTCATCGTTGACTTAGGCTCACTATGCCTATAAATCATCGTCTTGTCTAAAGCGTTTTTCGATACTCGAGAGTAGCGGCTTTATTAAATGATTAACTTTTAGCTTGAAAAGCTATTTCACCATCCCAATATACAGGTTAAGCCATTAACAAACCAGCAATGGCAGCCAAACTGGAGAACAACATGAGCGACAAGATTGTATACCTAAGCGACGATAGCTTCGAAAACGACGTAATCAACTCAGAACTACCTGTACTAGTTGATTTTTGGGCTGAATGGTGTGGTCCCTGCAAAATGATAGCCCCCATTTTAGATGACGTTGCAGACGAGTATGCAGGCAAAGTCACGGTGGCAAAATTAAACATCGATCAAAACAGTGTATCACCAGCTAAATACGGTGTACGTAGCATCCCGACCTTACTAATGTTTAAAGGCGGCGAGCTTACAGCAACCAAAGTTGGCGCACTTTCAAAGACGCAACTAAAAGAGTTTATTGACGCACAGCTGTAATACTTAAGAGGTCTCGCGTCCTCATAAAAGTCAGCTAGAGTGATTCTCGGCACAGCTTCAACAAGAAAATGTGTCGGGTTTCACTAAATTGATAGACGCCCTGTCCAGTTAGTGCTACTTTAATAACCGAAACTATTCTAACTAACCCACTTCTCGCTATCCAATCGATATTCAAAAGTTTCAACTTCATTGATTAAAGATGGCATCGTCACGCAAAAACAAGACCCACCAAGATGAATTTATCAGAATTAAAAGACACATCGATTTCAGATTTAGTACAACTAGCCCAAGACATGAAGCTAGAAAATATGGCCCGAGCCCGCAAGCAGGACATCATTTTCTCGATTTTAAAAGCCCACGCCAAAAGCGGTGAAGATATTTTTGGTGGCGGAGTCCTTGAGATCTTACAAGACGGTTTTGGCTTCCTACGTAGCTCTGATGGGTCTTACTTAGCGGGTCCAGATGATATTTATGTATCGCCGAGCCAAATTCGCCGTTTTAATATGCGTACCGGTGACAGTATCTTCGGCAAAATTCGCCCACCTAAAGACGGTGAACGTTATTTTGCACTGCTAAAAGTGACTGAGGTCAACTTTGACCGTCCAGAAAACTCTCGTAATAAAATTCTTTTTGAAAACCTAACCCCGCTGCATGCCGAAGAGCGCTTGCGTATGGAACGCGGTAACGGTTCAACTGAAGATATTACCTCACGTATTCTGGATTTATGTTCACCTATTGGTAAAGGTCAACGTGGTTTGATTGTTGCGCCGCCAAAAGCCGGTAAAACACTGTTGCTACAAAACATGGCGCAAAGCATTACTTACAACAATCCCGACGTTGTATTAATGGTACTACTGATTGACGAACGTCCAGAAGAAGTGACCGAAATGCAACGCATGGTAAAAGGTGAAGTGATTGCTTCAACCTTTGATGAGCCAGCAAGCCGTCACGTACAAGTCGCAGAAATGGTTATCGAAAAAGCCAAGCGCCTGGTTGAGCATAAAAAAGACGTGGTCATTTTACTCGACTCAATTACTCGTCTAGCCCGCGCCTATAACACAGTGATCCCTTCATCAGGTAAAGTACTCACCGGTGGTGTTGACGCCAACGCACTACACCGCCCTAAGCGTTTTTTCGGTGCCGCTCGTAACATCGAACATGGCGGCAGCTTAACTATCATCGCGACAGCGCTTGTGGATACCGGCTCTAAGATGGACGAAGTGATTTACGAAGAATTTAAAGGGACAGGTAACCAAGAGTTACACCTTTCTCGTAAAGCCGCTGAAAAACGCGTATTCCCCGCGATTGATTTCAACCGCTCAGGCACTCGCCGTGAAGAGAAGCTCACCACGCCAGATGAACTTCAGAAAATGTGGATCTTGCGTAAAATCTTGAACCCAATGGATGAAGTGACCGGCATGGAATTCCTTATCGATAAGTTAGCCATGACCAAAACTAACGATGAATTCTTCACCGCAATGAAGCGCGCCAAGACTTAACCCTTGGCAATGCTGACAAAAAACCGCAGTTAATGCGGTTTTTTTGTGCCTGCGTTAAACCGCCGCTCGAGTAACGCATTGTCATTTGTGCCAGAAAACAGCTTTGGCGTTACCAAAGCCTCACGCAAACCCAGTAGATGGTTTACAATACGCCGCAATAACTAACCAACGAGAAAGCCCATGCCTTGGATCCAACTCAGAATTGACACCGATGGACCCCATGCCGACGCCCTGAGCGATCAGCTAATGGAAGAAGGGTCAATTTCAATTACCTTCGAAGACGGTAAAGATAACCCGATCTACGAACCCACGCTGGGTGAAACGCCGCTGTGGGATCACACCGTGATTATTGCGTTGTTTGAAGCTGATCACGACTTAATCCCAGTGGTTGAACGCCTCAAGTTACAGCCTTACCTAGGCAACAATTTCAGCTACAAAATAGAGCAAGTAGAAGATAAAGACTGGGAACGCGAATGGATGGATAACTTCCACCCCATCAAATTTGGCGATCGTTTATGGATCTGCCCCAGCTGGCGAGAGATCCCTGACCCAACCGCCGTCAACGTGATCCTTGATCCCGGCTTGGCCTTTGGTACCGGTACTCACCCCACAACAGCGCTGTGCCTAGAATGGCTCGACAGCTTAGATTACCGCAATAAAGAAGTGATCGACTTTGGCTGTGGCTCAGGTATTTTAGCCGTAGCCGCCCTGAAACTTGGCGCAGAAAAAGTCACCGGCGTTGATATCGACTACCAAGCGATAGAAGCCTCAAAAGCAAATGCAGAGCGTAACGGCGTTGAAGATCAACTTGCCCTATACCTGCCAGAAGATCAGCCGCAAGGCCTCATTGCCGACATCCTCGTTGCCAACATTCTTGCAGGCCCACTGCGAGAACTTGCGCCCTTAATGGCCGAAAAAGTCAAATCAGGCGGTCAACTCGCCCTGTCAGGTTTGCTCAGCGAGCAAGCTGAAGAAATTTCAACATTCTACAGCCAATGGTTTGAGATGGACGCACCTGCTCACAAAGACGACTGGTGCCGCTTGACAGGCATACGTAAATAACGGTATTAAGCGGCGCAGCCTGCGCCGCGACAGACTTCTCACCTAGCAAAAGTCAAGCAAAAAAGTTGCCCTCAGGTCATTTATTGACCTTTTCACAGGCTTGAAAAAGTCGTACTATAGCGCCCCTTTGACGAACAAGGTGATTGGATAAATGCAAATTGGACCCTATCGACTGAAAAATCAGCTGATCGTGGCCCCCATGGCAGGCGTCACAGATCAGCCCTTTAGAAATCTTTGTATTCGTTATGGCGCAGCCATGGCGGTATCAGAGATGCTTTCATCCAATCCTGAAGTTTGGGACACCGATAAAAGCCGCCTACGTATGACACACGCAGGTGAAGACGGAATACGTTCGGTTCAAATCGCAGGGTCAGATCCTGAATTAATGGCTAACGCTGCCGCTGTCAATGTACAGCAAGGCGCACAGATCATTGATATCAATATGGGCTGCCCAGCAAAAAAAGTGAATAAGAAGCTAGCAGGCTCAGCACTGCTGCAAGATCCACAGCAAGTAGAAGCAATTCTTAACGCCGTGGTCGCCGCAGTCGATGTACCGGTTACGCTAAAAATTCGAACGGGTTGGGCTCCAGAGCACAGGAATGGTGTTCACATCGCCCAAATTGCAGAAGGTTGTGGTATTGCCTCGTTAGCCGTTCACGGCAGAACGCGACAATGCATGTACAAAGGCGAAGCCGAGTACGACACAATTAAAGCAATAAAAAAACAGATCTCGATACCTGTTGTCGCAAATGGAGACATTTTAACACCAGAGAAAGCACGTTTTGTGCTCGATTACACTGGTGCAGATGCTTTGATGATAGGACGAGGCGCTCAAGGACGGCCTTGGGTCTTTAGGGAAATCCAGCATTATCTGGAGACAGGTAAAAAGCTAGCGCCCGTTGAAACGGACGAAAAGCGTCAATTGATGCTTGAGCACCTTAAACTGCTGTACGCGCTGTACGGTGAGTATAAGGGCATTCGTTTCGCAAGAAAGCACGTTGGATGGTACTTAAACCAAGAATCGCAACGGGCTTTTAGAGCTGAATTTAACCAGCTCGTGACCGTTGAAGAACAATGTTCCATGGTGGAACGCTATTTTGATGATTTTGTAGCAAATTAATAAAGAGCAGAATACGAATGTTTGATCAAACAACTCACACTGAAGTTCACCCACTTACTGTTGGCAAAATTGAAACTGCAAGTGGCGCAATCAAGCCACAATTACTACGCGATGCAGTTAAGCGTGCAGTAACAAACTTTTTCGCTCAAATGGACGGGCAAGAAGCAGAAGAAGTATACGAAATGGTGTTAAGCGAAGTTGAAGCGCCGTTGCTAGATATTATCATGCAACACACTCGTGGCAACCAAACTCGTGCTGCCAACATGCTGGGTATCAACCGTGGTACGCTGCGTAAAAAATTAAAAAAATACGGCATGAACTAAGAAGCAATTCTTAAATGACTGTAAGAAAACGGGCTTTCCAGCAATGGAAAGCCCGTTTTTGTTTATATGTTACACGCATGGTTACACGCACTAAAAAACCATACAGTCATATCCATTAAAAATATGAGTAAAGCCGCAGTTTTCATACGTTCCAAAAACCTTCAACCATCCAAGCTAAATCTTGTGGCATTTTAACGGCTGAGCCATATCTGTTGACCCTATCAACATTCAGGTTTATTTCACCAGTTTAGAGCAAAACTATGTGTTTTCATAATGGTTTATGGCGCAACTAAAACAGGTATAATACGCCCGAAACTGTTTATCATCTTCTAAGAAGGACCTCGATTAGCAATGGCCATCAATAAAGCAAAGCTAACTGAAACGGATATCATCACCAAATTCATCATGCCAGCGATTAAAAGTGCGGGTTGGGATGATATGGCGCAAATTCGCCAAGAGGTAAAGCTGCGTGACGGTAAAGTCATTGTACGTGGCCAATTAGGCGTGCGTAAAACGGTCAAGTCAGCTGATATTGTGCTCTACCATAAACCCAGCATGCCGCTTGCTGTTATTGAAGCTAAGGCTAACAAGCACAGTTTAGATAAAGGATTGCAGCAAGGTCTAGATTGCACCCGTTTAAGCGACGCGCAAACAACCCAACTCCACCTCACAAACGCCATCGTCGATCAGGCTGTTTAATTTAAAGGACTTAGTATGAGTTATACAGCGCAATTTGAAGGTTGGGATAACCTAACTCAAATAGATTTAATCGTTGCTTATCGCAAGGCAAAAGCAGATTGTTTTATTGAAGATGGCTTTCCTTCAGCGATCGACTTTGCTGAATTCGAAGAAGATCTTTTAACCAATTTAGATAAGCTCCTTGAAGAATGGAAAGAGCATAATGGCCCTAAAAGCATCAGCAGCTATCTTGGCCACTTTAGAGTCGTACCTAAAAAACTATCTAGCAAACCCAAAGAAAATAGCAAAAATGGGCACACTCATTTTTCCAATAAAAAGAGAGCTTTTAAACATTTCTGCGGATCAAATACTATAATCCCAGAGTTTAGAATTGTAGGTAATTTCCCCGTAAAGACACATATTCTATCAGCACTTTGGATCAATATGGTTGGTCATAAATTTGATTCATGTTTGAATGAAGGTGATGTTTATGGAGCACGACTTAAGCGATTAAAAAGCAATAATAAAAATATTGAGAGACCTTTCAATTTAACATCTGTAGGCTCTTTTAAACCATATTATCAACCTTATCAGCAATGGAGAAATAATGGGCTTTCAGCTATCAGAAGTGAGCTTGAAAACAAAAGAGCTGTAGTCGCGGTTTCATTAGATTTAAAAAGTTACTATCACACTATCGACCCTAGCTTCTTAACAAGCCAGGATTTCCAAGACACCATTGGTTTAGATAAAGATAAAAAACTATCTGAAGACGAACAAGATTTCACTAAGAAAATTGTAAAGCTACTAAAAAACTGGGGGACTAACGCCACCAAATTTGCTAAAGGCTTAACTAATACTGATACAGCCATACCCGGTGGATTAGTTATAGGGTTAACGGTTTCAAGAATAATTTCAAATGTGTTACTTTGGAAATTGGACCAATTAATTAGAGAAGAATTGACACCTGTTCATTATGGTCGATATGTTGATGATATGTTGATGATATGTTGATGATATGTTCCTAGTTCTTCATGATGGTGGCAAGATAAATGATACAAAATCATTTATGAATTTTATTTCGGAGCGATTAAAGTTTAGATTCAGAAACACTGATAAATTTGTATTAAAGGCTGATGAGAACAACGCTGAGATTTGGTCGATTGATTTTCCAAAATACTACTTTAAAGATACAAAAATTCAATTTCAATCAACTAAACAGAAACTATTCATCTTAGAGGGTGAAGCTGGTTTTGACCTTATTGACAGTATTGAACAAGAGATGCACAAATTGTCTAGTGAACACAGGTTAATGCCTTCAATAGATCAATTTGAGAAATCAACAGCAGCAAAAGTATTGATTGCAGCAGAATCCTCTAGCGAAAGTGCAGACACACTTAGGCGAGCTGATGGATTAAGTTTACACAGGTTGAGCTGGTCAATTCAGTTACGCCAAGTCGAAACCCTTGCCAGAGACATTCCAGCATCAGGCTGGCAAAAAGAGCGTAAAGGCTTCTATCAATTTGCGTATGATCATATCCTATGCTCAGAAAAAATCCTTAACCACTATACTTACCTGCCTAGACTTCTTAGCTTAGCTATTTCTTTAAAAGATTGGGATGACGCTAATAAAATAGTAACCGTAACTTTTGATGCTTTAGATGAACTTATCGAGCACCTAAAAAGCGAAGGCCATAAGGGAGTTATTAATGGCATAGAGAATTGTGAGCTAACCAGCAATGTATGGGATGAACTTTACAAGTCACTAGCTCATTCATTTATTGATTGTGCAGCTAAAGCATATCCTACCGAGTTAAAATCGGAATATGCTAATATTACAGTTAAAAAGCTTGCTCACACGTTTATGGAAACGTTATTACAACGTTTTAGTGCAAACGATGAGTTTTTCTCCAGCTATTTAGATAATGGTTTTTACGAAATTGCACCAAAGCTACAAAAAAGCGATCTTGCTAAAACTCCTTACAAGTTAGTCCAAAATATATTCGGACATTTAGATAGTAATGATGAAAATATAACCACACAAAAGGAATTAATAAAAATATTATATGGCAGCAATTTTTTAAATACTGTTCACTTAATTAAATTCTTAGCAAAGACACAAAAGTCTAGGTTAAACAAACGTGGAAAATTGGTCTATGAAAATATTCTTCCATACGTGTTTCCTACTAGGCCTTATACGTCATCAGAAATCGTTCATTTACTGCCAGAATGCATAGGTAAAAATGCTAAGAAAAACTCAATCCCTATGAGAAGCTTAGCTCGATATATTTCTGTTTTACGTGGCTCATGGGTTTCACCAAACCTCCTAGAGCCAATAATCAATAAAACAAAACCTTCTTCTAAAATTAAAATTGGAATGAAGAAGACTGATAGCGTTATTGTGGCTGTAACCAGTCTATCAACCAAAGAGAGTTGCTGGGAGAAAACAGCATGTGACAACCCAGATCACTCACTTAAACGATATAAGCAAATTTGCGAATTAATTAATGGGGTTATTTCATCAAAACCCCGACCTGATTACCTTTTCATGCCTGAGTTATCACTTCCTTTAAAATGGGTTGATAGTATTGCTGATCGTCTAACTGCAGTAGGTATTAACTTAATAGCAGGTACTGAATATCGTCATTTTAAAAACGACAACTTGGTAAGTGAAGCTTGCCTTGTCTTAAAAGATGATAGATTAGGATACCCACATTGGACACGTATATGGCAACAAAAGCTCGAGCCAGCACCTTCTGAAGAGGAAAACCTAACGAAGTTCTTTGGAAAAAGTTGGGCACCTCAAAAGAGCTCTAAGTGGGTTAAGCCTGTTTACGATCATAATGGTTTCCACTTTGGCGTTATGGTTTGTTCTGAATTACAAAATAGTAAAGCAAGAGTGGCATTTCAAGGCAATATTGACGCACTAGCTGTCTTATCATGGAATAAAGACCTTGAGACATTCTCAACATTAGTTGAGTCCGCGGTACTTGATATTCATGCATATACTATTTTCGTCAACAATAGAAATTATGGTGATAGTAGAGTTCGTTCTCCAGCGAAACAAAGCTTTCTTCGAGATCTTGCTCGAATTAAAGGTGGCGAAAACGATTTCTTTGTAACTGTTAAACTCGATATTAAGAAGTTAAGAGAATTTCAAAGTAGAGCTAAACGTTGGCCAAAAGATTCAGATCCTTTCAAACCAGTTCCTGAAGGGTTTAAGATATCTGCTTCTAGAAAAATATTACCTCCAAGATAAGAGACTTTATAAATGACATGTTTTGAAACTGGGTTTTCAGTGTTGCTTGATATTAAAACGTGGGATAGCTGGATGCCAATGTTGAGCTTAGTTGTTGCTATTGGCGCCCTTTGTACGGCTTATTATCAAGTTCAAGTTGGGCGTAGCGCTACAGCTACAGCCCAAGCTCATAATATATACCAACAATATTTAGTTCTGTGTATGGACAACCCTGATTTGGCGAGTGGTGAGTACAGGCCGTCATCAGCCCAAGATGAAAGGTATGCACAATACACTTGGTTTTTTTCAAACATGTTGTTTGCATTCGAACAAATACTTGAAGCAAAACCAAAAGATGAAAAGTGGAAAGATACTATAGCGTCACAACTGAATAAGCATAAGTTTCATATACAAAAATCAAAGACGGCCAATAGTAAGCATTGGTTTGAAGATTTAGACTCGTTGATTAAAAAAGTTAAAAATTCATAATTCTATAGTTAAACTCTGACATTATTTGGTTTCCATATAATGTCAGAGTTTATTGAATCTAGAAGAAAGCCAAACATAGACAGCCATTGTAAAAAGAGCGACTTTCCTTCAAAAGTTAGTCGAGTCCCATCTACTTTAAGATTCCATAAGACATTGATTTATAGTGATTAATTAATTTTTAGAGGTAAGGTTTACACTGTCGATAATTGTGGACAACCATAGGCTTTGAGGCAAAATAACGCTGCCAATGAAATGCTATTAACTATGCCTGTCTATGTGTTTTCATTTTAAACCACAACTCTATTAATGGCATGCCTAAAAAATCATTCACGGCTTATAAAAAATACACTCCTTGTAATTGATGGGTGATGAATGAGCAAGAGCAAGAACAGAATGGATGGATGGGTTTGCTACACCCTCAACACTGAGTACTAAAAAGCTAGGCCTTAGAGTCAAACCACAGCGCGAGCCACCATGTTAGCCAATACATAACATGGTGGCTCGCGCTCGCGCTTACGCTTTCTTACCTATGACGCAACCATCACAAGGTGAGTTGTGCGAGCGATGTTCGCTTTACAATCCCAGCCCAGCAGTGGCTGCTCCAACCATGGCAAAACCTGCCACTAGCATAAAGATGTTTGGTTTAAACACTTTAAATAATCCAAAGCCTAATACCACTAGCGCCATATCCAGGGGCGATAATACTGCGCTATTAAAAATGGGGTTGTAGAGTGCAGCGAGTAGAAAACCGACCACTGCCGCATTAACACCTGCTATGGCACCGGTGATATGCGGGCGACGACTTAGCCCCTGCCATCCTTTAAGGGCGACGAGCATCAGTAAAAAACCGGGTAGAAAAATCGCAAGGCTCCCGACTAATGCTCCCATCAATGGATTGGCAATCCAGATCTCTGCTCCCAAAAATGCCGCCAGCGCAAACATCGGCCCGGGTACAGCTTGGGCGAGTGCATAACCGGTTAAAAACTGATCGTTACTAATGGCGCCACCAATGCTGGACTCTAATAGAGGTAACACTACGTGTCCGCCACCAAATACCATGCTGCCGACTTGGTAAAACTGGCTAAACAACTCAGTTAAACTATTAATTGATGAGGACTGAGATAAGCCAATCGCCACGAGTGAGGCAATTAGTAATCCAGCAAACATACTCAACCAAAAAAAGTTAAGCTGCACTGGCGCTTGCTCACTGCCTGACTCTGATATTGATTCTGATATTGGCTCTGGACTTGCCGCTAAAGTGACCCAGCCGACGATTGCGGCGCAAAGCAGTAACAAAAATTGCCCCAGCATTGAGGGCGATAACAGCATGACTACCGCGCTGGCGATCATCAGTAACTTGGCTTGTTTACGCTGACAAAATTGCTTAAACATGATTAAAACCGCATCCGCTACCACCACCACTGCTAACAATTTTAATCCGTGAATAATCCCTTGGGTTAGCGAGTATTCTAGCCATTGGCTACTGGTCACGGCCAGTAAAAATAGCAACACAAACGATGGCAGTGTGAAACCTAAAAAAGCTGCTATTGCACCGAGTAAACCACCGCGATGGTAGCCTATTGCAAACCCGACTTGGCTCGAACCTGGCCCAGGCATAAACTGGCTCAACGCCACTAGGCTGCCATAATGTTTATCATCCAGCCATTGCAGCTCTTGCACAAATGTTTGCCTAAAGTAGCCAATATGCGCTGCTGGACCGCCAAAAGAAACCAGCCCCAGTGAGAAAAATCGTATAAATATTTGTAACATGCTTATCGCCCTTAGAGAGTCATCAACCAACAATATTACACAAATATGACAGTTTAATTATGCCATGGCGATAACACTGCCATTGGTGGTAAATTTTTAGGGGCTGTTGATCTTTACTGTAGCGAGTGAGGTTAACCAAGCAGACGCCGACTATCGATTACTGATAGCTGGCTATCGATAGTTGGTAGTTGGTAGTTGCTAGCCGATAGTTGCTAGTTGATAGCGCGGTTTACTCAAGGGGCAAATGATTAAAATCAGCAAGTGGTGAGCGCTGACCAATACGCGATTTCAACCAATCAATAGCCTCTAAGGCTGTGCTGCGATAGGTGGTGAGTTTGCCACCGTAAAGGGTGAGCAATTGTGGGTGACTCACGCTGGTTTGTTGCAATGTGTCTCGCGTGCGCTCAAAAGCATTGCCTGCTTGTTTGGGTAATACCCTTACGCCGCAAAAGTGGCCAATAATCTTTAATTTTAGGCTGTCACAGTCGCCATGAGCTGGAAAATAATGCTGGTAAATACCCAAAAGATAGTCGACCTCTTCTGGGCTGACGGCTGGATCGCCACTGAGCTTATCAAGCGTTACCTCAGTGGTGCCAACCAACGTTTTGTTATGCCAAGGCATGACAAAAATCACCCGCTGGTCAAAACACGATTCTAAATAAACAATACCGTTTGGCGCTTTAATATCGAGCAATAAGTGGCTGCCTTGCACCCAATCGATATCCACCGGTTTTATCGCAGGTGTCACGCAATCAAGCACCTGGTTTACCCAAGGGCCGGCGGCGTTAATCACCGCTGATGCTCGCAGTTGCTGCTGTGCGCCTTGATGCTGATAATGCACAACACAATGCGTGGCTTGATGCTCAATCTTGCTGCAAGTGACGTGCTCAAGTATGTTTGCCCCTAAACTGCGAGCGCTACGGGCAACGGCGAGTGTGAGTTGTTTATCGTCAGTTTGCGCGTCCCAATATTGATAAACCGCCTGCAGCCCTTCAAGTTTAAGCCCTTTAATGCTTGACCAATACACCGATGGAATGGATTTGAATTGACCCAACCGGTCAAATTTACTGAGCAGTGCATACAAACTCAACCCAGCCCGAACAGTCAGCGCTGAGCGCCGACTTTCTTTGTAGATTGGAATATAAAATTCGATAGGATTGACTAACGAAGGCGCAAGCGTAAGCAACGTTTTACGCTCCGCTAATGCATGCTTAACCAGTGATAATTGGCCTGTTTCAAGGTAGCGTAATCCACCATGAATGAGCTTACTGGAGTTGGCTGAAGTTTGCCCTGCAAGCGTGTTTTTTTCTAACAAGGTTACACTGTAACCTGCGGCGATGGCGCATTGCGCAATACCGACACCGTTTATCCCACCGCCAATAATGACTAAATCGACTGCTGACATGTGATCTCCATAGGTTATGGTTTACCTTGTAAGTACAACATAAAGTTTAGTCGTCTGTGTTGGCAGCGTATTATTAATTACCTATTAAGACAACTCGCTATAGACTTCATCACACAGCGCTTTAAGTTGATTTAGCTTGGCCGCTGACATTTTTATTTTACACAGCATTTGATCAGGCACTTTGCCCGCCTCAAGTTTTAAAGCGTGAGCAGCCTCGGTAATGTGCAGCACACGCACGCGCTCATCTGTTTCGCTGCGACCTCGGTTCACCAAACCTTTTAACGCTAAGCGTTTCAGCAGTGGCGTTAGGGTACCTGAGTCTAAATGCAAGCTTTCTCCCATTTCTTTGACGCTAATGCCGTCTTTTTCCCATAACACCAACATCGCAAGGTATTGTGGATAAGTGAGATCAAGCTTTTCTAGCAAAGGACGATAGGCGCGCACCACGGCATTGGTCGCACTGTAAAGCGAAAAGCAAATCTGGCTATCCAAGCAAAGTAAGTCGAGTTCCGTTTCGGTTAACATAATTTAATTCTCTTTTTAAAATAATTGTGCACAATATACTTGCAATCAAGATAAAAATCGATATAAAATTGCCAGCAGTTAAATTGCACACAATCAAAAATACTGAGGTAAACATGAAAACGATCTATGAAACAACTGCTAACGCTACTGCTGGACGTAATGGTGTTGCCAAAACTGAAGACGGACTACTTAACGTCAACCTAAGTTATCCAAAAGAAATGGGCGGCTCAGGTAATGCTACAAACCCTGAACAACTTTTTGCGGCCGGTTATGCTGCCTGTTTCTCAAATGCTATTTTACATGTAGCACGTGAGCAAAAAGTGGCCATCAGCACTGCGCCAGTGAGTGCAAAAATAGGCATAGGTCCTAATGAAACAGGTGGATTTGCGCTAACTGCAGCGCTTTTTGTTGAGCTAGATCTTGAGCAAGATGCAGCCGTTGAGCTAGTGCGTACCGCGCATCAAGTATGCCCGTACTCAAACGCTACTCGTAACAATATTGATGTGAAACTCACTGTGAACCAGCAGGCGATAAACTAAAGCCTGTTGACCTTTGGGCTTAGTTTTCTCGGTGCTTTAGCGTGAGAAATAATGCATTTAGAACAAAGCGCTAGCAATAATGCTAGCGCTTGTTCGACAATGATTAACCCAGTACTTTAATATTGAAACGCAGCTTTTGGCGATTGTGACTGCGTTAAAGCAATGTGTGGATAATAACTAAAGCGCATCGGTTCACTTTGCCAAAGCAGCCAATTAAAGAGGCCTTTCACTGCCTACCTCTTTACATACTTGCCGATTAATGAGCCAAGTGCATTACTACTGACTTTTTTTAGCGTCATCAATTAACTTAAATGGTTGATTTGGGGTAATAATATTAAACCAAAAATTATTACTCTTCTTCTCTTTAGTATTCGGAATATCGAAGAATGAAAGTAACCTAGGGATGTGACCTCCATGCTCACCTTCTACGTAAATATAATCACCATCCTTGGTATCAACATCATCTTTTTCGGTAGTATAAATGATATCTCCTGCTGCAACTTCACCTGTTGCAAATCGAGTTAAAGTGGCTTTTTTCATGTAAACAAGTGCGGTGGGTTGAGATGCAGCACTCGATATATATGACGTGTAACTCAGTACTGAATTATTAAGGCTGACATCATATAGACAATTACTACCTTCGCTTATTTCATAAATGAAATGACTTGAATTACAGTCATCATTGTTTTCATCTGTACTACCTTCACCTACAACCGTTTGTGGCACATCGGCAATTTCTAATCTTATTTTCTCGTTGATTTTATGCGCGCTCTGAGCATTAACCTGTATTGCAAGATAGTCCAATAACATATCAATCGACATTTTCTCAATCACATCAGGTGTGGCGGTTTGCAGTGCGTCAGGTTTAGGGTCATCTGATGGATCTACTATCGCGCGTAGCTCCGCTGCGCCTTGTAAATATTCTGACCGCCAAGGGCCTGACTCAGCTTGATAACCTAACTGCTCAAGTGTATCAGCCAGCAGTTTTTTGGCGTCTTTGTCCGTGACACTACTATCTGTACATTCGCTGCAATACTTGTACACGTGTTCCGGCTCACCCGCCTTGTTATAACCCCACTGACTCGCTTGATATGCAAAAACGACCTGCTTCATGACTTCTGCAACCCAGCGATACTCTCCTCGATCAAACGCCTCTTTTGCTTTGTTTACCACCTTATCAGCGCCGCCCATTAACGCGACATAACGAATAGATGCTTGTAGATCTGGTAAATTATTTAAATCTGATGGGTTGCCGTTGTACCACCCCATGTAATATTGATAAATTGCACGAGAATTATGACGTAAAGTGCCATAATAACCTCTTGTCGCCCAGTTTTTTTCAAGCGCTTCTGGTAGTACCATCATTTCAGAAATTTCTTCACCGTTATAACCTTTATTCATTAAACGAACGGTTTGATCATGCATAAACTTATAGACATCACGTTGCTTTTCTAAATAAGGACGAATATTCTTTTTACTCCATATTGGCCAATGGTGACTTTGAAATTTAACTTTGGCTTGATCTCCATAAAGGTCAATCGTTTCATTTATATACTTAGCCCAAAGTAATGCATCACGCACTTTGGCTCCTCGTAATGTCAAAATATTATGCATTGTATTGGTCGTGTTCTCAGCCATCCACAGCGCCTTCTGTTTAGGTAACCAGGTATTCATTTCTGCTGGGGCTTCTGTGCCGGGCGTCATCTGAAATTCCATTGCGATACCATCGATAGACCAAGGTTGAGACGTTTTTGGATCGTTCTTTTCACTGTCTTCATTAATAGTCTGGGTAGGCAACATTAGCCCTGGCACCCCTAAAGATGTCGTCATCCCTAAACCACCATTGACACTGCCTCTTGCATCTCGATCCAGTAAAGAGCCGTACATGTAAACTGCTCGTCGTCCCATGGCGTTACCGGCAGTCACGTTTTCAGAAATCGCTTCTTCAGTAAAGCCTTCAGGTGCAATAATTATGACTTCGCTGACAGCGATTTTTTGATCCTCAAGTAAAGCTCCCTGTGCATCATAGAATAAGCCATTAACACCACCGTAATGATCGGTATGGCTATGACTGAAAATAACCGCCGACACCTGGCGGGGCTCAACTTTCTCATTAATTAATTCTAGGGCTGCTCTCGCCGTTTCTGGTGAAATTAATGGATCAAATACAACCCAGCCTTGCTCACCGTAAATAAAGGTAATGTTGGACAAGTCATAGTTACGCACTTGATAAATATTACCTACCTTGCTGGAGATATCCGATTTCGTATTATCCGGTTTCTTATACACGCTATATAAACCATGCTTCATATTTAACTTTGCATTGCGCCATAAACTAGGGTTAACCGTCTTGGGCGCATCTTGCAAATCATTATCTTTAATAAACGCCTCATATTTTGTTAAGTCCCAAATAGGGTCTACCTTACCTCCGCCTGACAATTGACATACACCATCTTTCAATTGCGCAGAGTCAGGACAAACAATTAGGTTTTCAGTTCTTCCCATAAACCCATGATTTGCATCAACGAAATCAGCATCAGCAGCATAATTACCACCATATCTAGGGATATTAAGTTGCTCTCGCACGTTTTCATTGGCTTCAATCGTGGCGTCCGTTGCGGGCTTTCCCTGTGCTGGTTCTTCAGCCTCATCCGACCCCGTCTTGGCAACACTTATTAACCCAATTCCAGTGAGGAATACGGCACAGGTAAACACAATATACTTTATCACTTTCATAATTAAACTATCCTTGTACTATTAAATTTACAGAGGTAATTATTAATCACACTATATTTAAATACTTACACAAATTAATAGGTAAACACATATCATAAAAAAATGCTCACTATAAGTAGCCATTTAATTAATAACGAACGACATTGTAAATACCATAAACTAACATTTTAAATGGAGGGTAAAAACTACAGCATCTCACTTTCTAACTTAGTCATTAACAGTTTTAATTCTTTTGCCTTTTGTCTTATACGTTCAGATTTAATATCACAACCCCAACGATTAGGGTTATAAAGTTTAGGGAATTCGCTCTCATTTAAATAAACCTCATTATAAACAATCAGATTATCGACTTCATTAGCATCCTCATTTAAGTTATAGAGCTCATATTGATTATCAATATTTTCATCATTGATATCAAAGTACCTAACTAATTTCCAATTATGATTATCAACGACACAATGAAGGTATCCAGGCTTCATAACGGGTCCGCGTTGTAATTCTTTAATGTATTTATCAGATTGGTTGTTATCAATTAACTGTTCTACGGCCCCCATATACACTTCAAAAGAAGTTATCGGACCATGACCTAGATCGTTAATTGACTCTTCAATATTGAGAGGTTCTGTCATTATATCGTGTCCAATAAATAACACTCCACCACGTTTTTTTACTTTCTCAATAGTGTATCGATGATTTTTCTCTTTAATTAATCCACTTAGATTTATGCCAACTGGTGACTGCAGATTGGAATACTGATTTGTTGTCTTCATATTCTCAAATGCCTCATCCATATCAATACCCGCTAAACCTAAAATGGTGGGAAGTATATCGATATGGCTGGTTGCTTCAGTAATTTGTCGTATATCTAAACCCTTTTTATCAGAGTCAACCTTATAACCTGTGGGAAAACGCACAACCATAGGTACGTGCAACACTTCTTCATAGCCACTGTGCCATTTTTCAATCATCATATGATGCGCCCCAGCGTATTCACCATGATCAGGACAGAAAACCACGATGGTATTATCTGCTTGACCGGTTTCTTCTAATGTATCCAGTACTGATTTAATATGCTGATCAACCTCACTAAAAAGATAACCGTAGTACTGCATAAACGATCGACTGGCGAGCTCACTATCGGGTGTAAGAGCTAAAGGTACCCCTGTATATTGTGTGTTTAATGTATAGTCAATTGCCCTTTGCAAGGTGTCATCACGAGTTTCGACATAATTTAATTGCTGTGCGTCTTCATTGGCCGCCATTAAGCCGCCTGCGGCGACAAGTGCTAGCCCAATTTTATAGCTATAATCGAGCTGACAATCTGGCTTGTTAACCGTAATATCTTCTGTCCATGTCGGCGATACGTCGGCATTATCTTGCTTCAATCCCGTTTTATTGAGCGTTAATTTCATGGTGCCAGCTTCCGCTGCATTGCTTTTCGTATTTTTACGAGGAACAGCTAAGGTATAAGGCGCGTCATCCACCCGTTGATCGCACACTTCCCAAGGAAGAAAGGGATAGGTTGCAATATCATGCGGATTGGTAAATGAGCAAACAGCAAACCAGGGAGCGGGATCTATTTTAGGCGTTTGAGCGTTTTCTAAACCTGCATTTTGTTGCGCATGAGCAATATTATACGGTAAGGCGAGCCCTTCACGGCGTAAAAGGCTGGTGGCGACATCACGAAATTGATAGTCACGATAATGCCCGAGGTTATTGGGTAAATAACCGTGGGGATCGGGGTAACTTAACTCCCAATTTGAAAAGCCATACTCTTCCAAACTTGAGGTTTTCTCTCCCGACATATGCCATTTACCAACATAATAGGATTGATAACCCGCCGCATTCATGTAACTGCCTATAGTGGGCATTGCGCTTGCGTCGAGCCAAGAGAAGTTTTCATCCGTGCCACTTTTAAACACACCGTCAGTTTGTGTTACCCCAGTTTTGGTTCCGTACTGACCGGTAAATAATGCAGTACGACTGGGCACGCACGCCGCTGAAGCTATCCGATGATTTTTAAGGACGACAGCATTTTTACGTAATGCCATAAACCCTGGATAATGTTTACTAAATTCATTAACTGAATCATTCATCGGCTTAAAACCTAGAATATCGCTGATCCCTTTGTCAAACCCGCCTTCTTCATAACCTGGGTAGTGCATTTGATCTACCATAATGAAAAGTATATTTGGACTTTTTTGATTATCGTGTCTCACCTTTGACATACGCGCTCCTTACTTTTTAGATATCCATATTTTCAACATAGCTATTACTCTAAGTTAAAAGTGCCTTTCATCGTTCTAAAGCATGATATGCATTTCACTCTATTGAACTGGTCAATGTTGCTCCTCATACTAAAAAACACTCTAGAGAATTCTCCGTTTAACTTTATTTTAGTTTTTAACAATGGACACATTGTTATTCGGAAAATATACCAATAGGTAATGGCAATAAATATGCAATTTCCGCAAAGTTCTAGCCAATTTTTACAACGAACACACTCTACTAATATTGAAGATTTAGCATTATCAACAATTGGGGCCAACCGACGTTATACGCAATTAGAAGCAAGTGCATTGGGCTTTAATATGACAGTGTGTCAACTCGACGGACTCATATTAATACGGGAACAACTGGGCGCAGGAATGCAAATAGAGGCTGCGCCACCGGAAAACTTTATTCCTTTTGCGACCATGATCCATGTACCTCAAGCTGCTAAATTTTGTGGCCATGCAATACCGAAAAACACCTTATTACAAGCAACGGGTGGCCAGTGGGATTTATGCTTTAAAGATAAAATAGATTATGTTGGCTCTATTTTAGATAAGTCTGTACTGGCAGAATTAACTGAAAGTCTGATGGGACACGAAATATCGCCCGACTGGCTGATAAATAGAGCATTACATGTTAAGCCTGCTTTATTACTTCATTTTGGTAACACATTATGCAGGTTATTATCGACTGAAGAACTCAATCCTTTTTTACAAAAAAACGCATATATGCGTCACTTTATAAGTAGGGAAATAATGGAGTTAGTGGTTAAAATATTAACCTCGACATTAACGTACGAGCAAAAAATAGCACCACAATCACGCCGAGATAGAGGCGTAAACCGAGTGCTGGATTACCTGCAATCTTATGCGCAACATTTACCTAACTTATCTGAGTTGTGCCAAGTGGCTCAACTGAGTGAGCGCAGCTTAGAATACGGCTTTCGTGAACGCTTAGGGTTAACTCCTAACCGATACATGCAAGCGATAAGATTAAATGCTGCCCGTAAAGAGCTCTGCCGTGCAACGCATCATACTAAAGTCACCGATGTCGCATTAGCGTGGGGGTTCTCTGAGCTAGGTCGGTTCTCTAAAGGGTATAAGCAACTGTTTAATGAATTACCATCGCACACAATACAGCGAGTATGCGAGCGCTAACGCACTTAAAATTCATCCATCACAACACACTAAAAAGGCCCCCTCTTTCGCGACGTCTGCAAAAATAACATATCTGTTAACTTGAAGGTTTAATCGCCGCTAGAAACATTGCTTGCAGCTTCTATTAAAGAGTACAGCCTTGTTCTCAAAAGTTATTTATTCGCGAGCCTCTGCACAATTTCGGCACATTTATTTATCATTTGTATCTTCACTCGCTAAGATGAGCTTTACCCTTCACCTAACTTATTTGCCAATTTGGAACCATCATGGCGAAACATATTCCATTTTTACTCACCTTATTATTAATGAGCTGGATCCAACCCAGTGTTGCCACCACAGCTACACCTTCCTCCACAAACTGGCATTATGTAAATGATGCCGGTGAGCTCAAGGTCAAGCTTTACTTTTTTTGGTCAAAAACTTGTCCACACTGCAAAGCCGCGCACCCATTTATTGACAGCCTACCCATGCAATACCCGTGGATTGAGGTGGAGCAGCATTTGATCTCAGATCCCGCAACGATGGAAATATGGCAAAAGATAGCCAGCCAAACCGGTACACACGCGCGCTCAGTCCCTTACTTTGCCAGCGGAAAAACAGCCGTTGTCGGTTATAGTAATCAAGCGGTCACTGGTGCGTTTTTATTGCAAAAACTTATCGCTTATTATGTCTCTGTCGGCGGCGTACTCGCGGACTCTCCTTCCTCTGAGCCTGCCAATATTGGCGCTGATCCCGTGGGGTTATTTACCACCTGCAGTGCTGAGCAAGGTGCCACTGAAGGCCGCTGTGATTTAAGCCCCACCTTGACGACTCAAACACTGGCGGCAACGGTGCAACCTGTTGAATTGCCCATCCTTGGAGTGGTCAACCCTGAGCAAATGTCTTTACCACTATTAACGGTGGTGCTCGCTGGAGTGGATGCATTTAATCCTTGTGCGTTCTTTGTGCTGCTGTTTTTACTTTCCATTATGGTTAACGCTAAAAGCCGCGCACGTATGTTGATTGTGGGCGGTATTTTTGTGTTTTTCTCAGGCTTTATATATTTCCTTTTTATGAGCGCTTGGCTCAATATTTTTCAGTTACTCGGCGCGGGTAGCGACGGCGGCTGGATTATCCTTGGCGCAGGCTTACTCGCGTTAGTCGCAGGCGCGATTAATATTAAAGATTACTGCTTAACTCGGGGAGATGTCAGCTTGTCGATGTCGGCGCAAAATCGCACCAGTTTAATTAAACGTATGGGCAAACTCACCAATGCCAGTAGCATGAGCGCAATGATAGCCGGGACTGTTGTGTTGTCATGCTTGGCTAATGCTTATGAGTTACTATGCACAGCTGGTTTTCCGATGATCTATACCAGTGTGCTGTCGATGCATGATCTTCAACACTATGAACGCTACCTGTATTTGATTATGTATAACCTTGTGTATGTGATCCCATTAGCTGCAATTGTTATCGCTTTTAGTGTGTCATTGGGTAAACGTAAATTAACCGAAAAAGAAGGCCAAACGCTCAAATTAATGTCTGGGATCATGATGATGGGGCTGGGCGGCATGCTAGCGTTTGACCCTAGCGCGTTACAAAATGTGGCGTTAGCTATCGGGCTTATTATTGGCTCAATCATACTGACGGCAATGATCACTTTAGCCCGTAAGGCACTCGAGAGAAAGTCGCGTTAACGCTTAACGTGCTTTTACTCATCACGAGGCGTTACACACTGTAACACTGCTGCACTCAAGAGGCGGAGTGTAACGCCGATATAAAGAAACATACCTTTATGATGAGTCTTAACATGGCCATTTCTCTGTCTACCCCCAATCTTGAACCCAATATGAGCCACGGTAACGTGGGCTTAAAAGTCGCACAGATGTCAAAAGATCAACAAAAAATCGAAGGTGATATTGCGCTAAGCTTAATCCAGTCCGCTTTGCCCGACAGCGCTCCATCACCGCGAGGTAATACTGGCCATATTATTAGCACGAAGGCTTAACTGCCCAGATAGCAAAAAAGCCAGTATTGACTGGCTTTTTACACGATTTTTAGCAAACACGGTGTCTCGCTAGACTAGTCCACATTGTGACGGATAAGGTAATCAAATGCGCCTAACGATGCTGTTGCGCCGCTGCCCATGGCAATAATAATTTGCTTATAAGCTGAGTTAGTCACATCCCCTGCAGCAAATACACCTGGCAATGATGTTTCACCTTTCGCATCGACAAGGATCTCGCCTCTGGGTGTCATTTCAATGGTTTCTTGCAACCATTCAGAGTTTGGCACTAGGCCAATTTGAACAAAAATACCTGCTAGTTCAACGTGGTGAGACTCACCTGTTGCTCTGTCAGTGTAGTTAAGTCCGTTAACTCGCCTTCCATCGCCAGTGACTTCAGTGGTCATAGCTTGGGTAATAATATCGATATTGCCCATGGTTTTGGCTTTACGCTGCAACACTTCATCTGCTCGTAATGTACTATCAAACTCAAGCACGGTAACGTGCTCAACAATATTGGCTAAATCAATGGCAGCTTCAATACCTGAGTTACCGCCTCCAATCACTGCGACTCGTTTACCTTTAAACAATGGGCCGTCACAATGCGGGCAGTATGCGACTCCACTACCGCGGTACTCTTGCTCACCGGGGACGTTCATTTCGCGCCAGCGTGCACCAGTTGCAAGCAATATTGTTTTACTGCGCAGCACGGCTCCGTTTTCCAACTCTAGCTCAAATAGTTCGCCTGACTTTAAGCTTAGCGCGCGCTGGTTATCCATGATATCAACATCGTACTCATGTACGTGCGCCTCAAGATTGGCCACAAGCTTAGGCCCTTCAGTCGCTTTTACGGAGATAAAGTTTTCAATACCTACCGTTTCAGCCACTTGGCCACCAAATTTGTCAGCCACAATGCCGGTACGTAATCCTTTTCGCGCCGCATAAATGGCGGCAGACGCTCCCGCTGGACCACCACCGACCACTAGAACTTCAAAGGGCTCTTTTTCATTTAATTGCTCAGCTTTACGGCCAGCAGCATTCACATCTAACTTATTGAGGATCTCAGCCGTGCTAATCGCGCCCATTGAGAACTGCTCACCATTAAGAAACACCGATGGCACAGCCATGACATCACGCTCGTTCACTTCATCTTGGAACAAAGACCCATCAATCATCACGTTAGTGATATTAGGGTTGATTGCTGCCATCATGTTTAACGCTTGCACAACTTCGGGGCAAGTCTGGCAACTGAGTGAAACATAGGTTTCAAACTGATATTGACCTGGAAGATCACGAATTTGCTCAATAATGTCCGCATCCAATTTAATCGGATGTCCACCGCTGTGCAGTAATGCAAGCACCAACGAGGTAAATTCATGGCCCATCGGCAAGCCAGCAAATGTTATTTGGCTGCCAAGCTCTGGATTAATCACAGCCATAGAAGGTGTGCGTTGGCCCACTTTTTCAGTGACGGAAATAAGAGATGACAACTGATTTATATCGTTCGCTAACGATTTAAGCTCTTGCGCTTTAGCCCTGTCATCGGCAGATACAACAAGCTCAACTGGATGTTTGAGGTTTTGTAAGTAAGTGTTCAGTTGATTTTTTACGTTTGCATCTAACATGATGACTCCTAAATAAGTACAGCAATCTGGTTTAGTTCAACTCGCAGGCAGCCGTCGCCGTAAGCCTGCGCTTAACGCTTATAAGAGAAAATAAAAATGGAGCTGAAAAATAAAAAAAGAGCGGATAATATTGAATAAATGAACAGAGCTCAGCGTAAGTACAGGGGTAACACTGAGCTCCGTAATAAGGTGTAGTGCGCAGTCAACTCAATAGCGTGAGTGCGCACTCACTTCTATTAAATCTTACCGACTAGGTCAATTGATGGAGCCAGTGTTTCTTCACCTGGCTGCCATGCTGCAGGGCAAACTTCACCGTCGTGCGTCGCCACATATTGTGCCGCTTGGATTTTACGTACCAATTCTGCAGCGCTACGACCAATACCTAAGTCATGTACTTCAGCAACTTTGATTTCGCCTTCTGGGTTAATCACAAACGTGCCACGAAGTGCTAGACCATCTTCTTCAATCATCACACCAAAGTTGCGAGTAATGGTGCCAGTTGGATCACCGATCATTGGGTATTGAATTTTGTTGATAGTGTCTGAGCTTGCATGCCACGCTTTGTGCGTAAAGTGAGTATCAGTTGAGACTGAGTACACTTCTACACCCATGGCTTGCAGTTTCTCGTAATGGTCTGCCATGTCGCCTAATTCAGTTGGGCAAACAAAGGTAAAATCTGCTGGGTAGAAAAACACAACTGACCATTTACCGAGTAGATCTTGCTCTGTTACTGGGTGGAAATCACCTTTATGGAACGCTGTTGCTGAAAAAGGTTTGATGGTTGAGTTGATGATTGATTGATGCATGTTAAGCTCCGCTATACGTCTGTATTAAAACTATAAATTCAACAAATAGACAAGCAAGATTGACAAGCAACTTGTCAGCCCGTTTGTTTTCGATGTGAGAATAATAGAGCAACACCAAAAAATAAGGTAACGGATAAAAGCTATTATCTTAATCTGTTTTTCCGAATAAAGAGTGGCACGATAAACTCAGCGCATTAACAGAACATGAGCTAAAGATGATCAGAACAATATGCTTGTATCACGGTAACTATTTTGCCAGAGTGTGAGTCGCCATTTCACAAGGAGATGATAAAGGTGATCATTAAATACATTTGTTGCCAAGTAAAAGACGCTATGCAACCGACCTTTAGTAAAGGGCAAACCTGCTGGCAACGCACCGCAGACTCTGCAGGTTTTATTGCACAAACTGGTGGTTGGCAAGCAAACCATGCACATATTTTTGCCGTGTGGAAGGATAAAGCTTCCATTGATACTTTTATGGAATATGACCATGATCCGATTGCCGAAGCCGCAGATCAACAAGCAAGCTATCGTCATTTAACCGTCAGCTACTGGCAGAAAATAATCGATATTCCCAGCCATTACACCGCGACCTCCCCAGCAAGCAGCGACGACAAAACCAAAGTCACAACCATGATCGCCCGCAGTGCATTTATCCGCACCGCCCTATGCAAGCTTGATCCAGATAACATTGATGGCTTTATCGACGAGCAGCGCACACTGTGGAACCCTGCCATGTCGGCAGCAAAAGGCATGCTCGGCGGGTTTTTATTGCGTTCAAGTCGGCAAGATAACCAGTTTTTGGTGGTCAGCTTTTGGTCCTCACAAGCTCATCATCAAGATTATGTCGATCACGACTTCAAAAATATCAAGCCGCGCGCCCACGATAGACCGCAACCCAACAACCTTGATGGCAATAAAATAGACATTGTGCCGCAATGGCAAGTCACCGTTCCAGCCAGTGATAACGCCAAAATTATGCGCGATAAACAAGAAGCATAGGCAGATTTAAAGGAGTTGAACCGACAAAGTGCATTAGGCTGCTTTGCCTTAGCAATGAGGGAAGCGGCTAAGTTACGTTAATAATGCATGGTGAAGGCTGATTTTACCGACAAAAAAGGCGCTAAGCGCCTTTTATACTAAATCTTTATACTGACTCTGTACGGTTATCTAAAAACAGTTGGTAAGCAGGGCTTTGGGTTTCTTCATGATAGATAAAACCAAGCTCTGTCAAAAACTGCTGAAAAGCCAGGTTGTCGCGCTCAGGCACTTCAAAACCTGCTAACACTCTGCCGTAGGCGGCGCCGTGGTTACGATAATGGAATAAACTGATATTCCACTTACTCTGCAAGGTGGTTAAAAATTTAAACAGCGCGCCAGGATGCTCTGGAAACTCAAAGCTAAACAAGCGCTCCTCTAACGGCTCTGGCGGATGGCCGCCGACCATATAGCGCACATGCAATTTTGCCGTTTCATCTTGTGATAAATCTTGCACGCCAAAGCCTTCAGACTCAAGGTTAGCAACAATTTCGTCTACTTCTTTTTGCCCTTCAGATAAACGAATGCCCGCAAAGACCACGGCTTTATCGCGACTACTAAAGCGGTAGTTAAACTCCGTCATCGCTCGCTTGCCTAATAGCTCACAAAAACGTAGGAAGATCCCCGGGCGCTCTGGCACTTTAACCGCCAAAATGGCTTCTTTTTGCTCGCCAAGTTCACAACGCTCAGACACATAACGCAAACCATGAAAATTGACGTTAGCGCCGCTGAGAATCGCGGCAACTTTCTCGCCGTTGCCATTATTGCCCATGTACTTTTTAAGGCCCGCCAGCGACAAGGCACCTGAGGGCTCTGCAATGGCGCGGGTATCTTCAAAGATATCTTTCACTGCTGCGCAAATTTCATCTGAGGTCACTGTAATGACATCATCAACATATTCACGAGCCAACCTGAAGGGCTCTGCGCCAATTTGCTTAACTGCCACGCCGTCGGCAAACAGCCCAACTTGGGACAGCACCACTCGCTCTCCAGCATCGAGCGCTGCCTTTAAACAGGCTGAATCTTCAGGCTCTACACCGATGATCTTAACTTGCGGCATTACCGCTTTATAATAAGCGGCAATGCCTGCAATTAAGCCACCGCCGCCAACAGGCACAAAGACCACTTCAAGATCGCGCTGCTGCTGCACCATCTCTTGTGCCACCGTACCTTGGCCAGCAATCACTGCTTCATCATCAAAAGGCGCCACATACACGCGCCCTTCAGTCTTAGATAGATTTTGGGCGTAAGCATTGGCTTGGTCAAACGCTTGGCCATGCAATACCACTTCACCGCCTAAGCGTTTCACCGCATCGACTTTAATATCGGGAGTGGTTTCTGGCATCACAATAACCGCGCTAATACCACGAGCCGCAGCAGACATCGCGACCCCTTGCGCGTGGTTACCTGCTGAGGCGCATACTACGCCGCAGTCACACTCATCTTTTGTCAGCTCGGCAATTTTATTGTACGCGCCGCGTAACTTAAAAGAGTGCACAGGTTGCAGATCTTCACGCTTTAAAAAAACCTGACAACCAATACGTGCCGACAACTTGTTAAGACTGGCAAGTGGAGTCACCTTGGCCACATCGTAAACAGAAGACAGTAAAATCTTCTGTAAATAATAGTGGGCCAGATCCAGTTGTGATTGTGATGCTAACGCCAACATAAACGCCCCTTAAATCGATTAACCGAGTTTGCTAGTATCGCGTACAGCACCTTTATCGGCACTGGTAGCAAGTAATGCATAAGCTTTAAGCGCCATAGACACTTGCCTAACACGTCCAAGCGGTTTCCAAGCATCTTTACCGAGTGCTTCCATCGCGGTGCGACGTGCGGCTAACTCTACCTCGCTTACCGCCAATTTGATTGAGCGTGCAGGAATGTCTATCTCAATTTTGTCACCGGTGTTAACCAGTGCGATCATTCCACCAGCGGCTGCCTCTGGTGACACATGGCCAATCGATAAACCTGACGTTCCACCGGAGAAACGACCATCGGTGATCAGCGCACATTTAGTGCCTAAACCACGCGATTTAAGGTAGCTAGTTGGGTACAGCATCTCTTGCATACCGGGGCCGCCTTTCGGGCCTTCGTAGCGAATAACCACTACGTCACCTTCCACCACTTCGCCGCCTAAAATACCAGCAACGGCATCGTCTTGGCTTTCATACACCCGAGCATTACCGATAAAGGTATGGTTTTCTACTTCAACGCCAGCGGTTTTGACAATACAACCATCGACGGCGATATTACCGGATAAAACGGCTAGGCCGCCTTCTTGGCTAAACGCAAATTCACGAGTACGAATACAGCCACCTTCACGGTCAATATCAACGCTATCCCAGCGGCAACTTTGACTAAAGGCTTTAGTGGTTGGAATACCAGCAGGGCCAGCTGAGAAGAACTTGTGTACCGCTTGATCTTTGCTTTGGGCGATATCGTATTTGGCCAATACTTCAGCCAAGTTTTTACCCGCTACGTGATAAGCATCATTATGTAATAGACCTGCTCTATCAAGCTCGCCCAAAATCCCCATCACGCCGCCTGCGCGGTGTACATCTTCCATGTGATATTTAGGCGTCGCTGGCGCCACTTTACACAAGTGGGGAACAAGACGAGACAAACGGTCAATGTCATCCATATTGAAGTCGACTTCAGCTTCAATTGCCGCAGCAAGGAGATGCAAAACGGTGTTACTTGATCCGCCCATGGCGATGTCTAGGGTCATGGCATTTTCAAACGCATTGAAATTCGCGATGTTGCGCGGCAATGCCGACTCATCATCATCGCGGTAATAGCGCGTAGCTAAGTCCATAATACGGCGTCCCGCTTCTAAAAATAGCTCGCGGCGATCGGCATGAGTGGCCAACATAGAGCCATTACCTGGCAGTGACAAACCAAGGGCTTCGGTTAAGCAGTTCATTGAGTTGGCGGTGAACATGCCTGAGCATGATCCGCACGTTGGGCACGCGCTACGCTCGATTTGTTCGCTATCAGCATCAGAGACTCGCTCGTCAGCGCCGGCTACCATGGCATCGACTAAATCAAGCTTAATAATGTTATCTGACAGCTTGGTTTTGCCTGCTTCCATCGGCCCGCCCGAGACAAAAATCACGGGAATATTCAACCTTAACGCAGCCATCAGCATGCCAGGAGTGATTTTGTCGCAGTTAGAGATACACACCAGCGCATCGGCGCAATGTGCGTTGACCATGTACTCAACACTGTCGGCAATGAGCTCGCGTGATGGCAAGCTATAAAGCATACCGCCGTGGCCCATCGCGATACCGTCATCAACCGCAATGGTATTGAACTCTTTGGCAATACCACCCGCTTCTTCAATTGCGCCTGCCACAAGCGAGCCCATATCTTTAAGGTGCACGTGACCTGGTACAAATTGAGTAAATGAGTTAGAAATGGCAATGATAGGCTTACCAAAATCATTGTCTTTTACGCCTGTTGCACGCCAAAGTGCGCGCGCTCCGGCCATGTTACGACCTTCTGTACTGGTTGCTGAACGTAATTTTGGCATTGCTTTATCCTTATTGAGAGAGGACAGTTGGGGCGTAGGGTATTGCGCCAATCCGACCTTTTATTTCATTTTTTAACCTAAGCGATTGTCTCAGATTTTATTATTTTTATCAGAACATTAATGGTTATAAAACTTCCAACCAACCCCATTTATCTGCTGTTTCACCGTTAAATAAACCAAAGAAACTCTGCTGGATCTCTTTGGTGATTTCACCGCGCTTACCACAGCCGATGTCAATTCTGTCAACGCTGCGCACTGGCACGATTTCTGCGGCGGTTCCCGTCATGAATATTTCATCAGCCAAGTATAAAAACTCACGGGACATGTTCTCTTCAACCACTTCATAGCCTTTATCACGGGCGAGTGTGATGATCGTATCGCGGGTTAAACCCATTAGAATAGCGGCTGTGGCTGGCGGTGTGTAGATTTTGTTTTTCTTGATCACAAAAATATTGGCACCTGCGGCTTCGCTCACCAGGCCATTGGTATCAAGGGCGATACCTTCATCAAAACCATTACGCTTGGCTTCGGTAGAAACCTGTAGCGATGACAAGTAATTGCCTCCAGCTTTCGCGCCTGTTGGAATGGTATTAGGCGCTAGGCGA
Source organism: Shewanella sp. (assembly GCA_028223395.1). Taxonomy (GTDB): domain Bacteria; phylum Pseudomonadota; class Gammaproteobacteria; order Enterobacterales; family Shewanellaceae; genus Shewanella. Next base: position 6,173 of record JAOIUG010000006.1, on the reverse strand, counting down.
TTCCAAGATGTGACCGCAACATCCACTCCTGCGTCCATGCTGTCTTCTCCTAAGTAGGCTCCCCATGCAAACCCTGCTACGAGTAAGTCACATTGAGCATCTTTTGGAGGCGTAATGCCCATGCCCACATCCCCGTAAAAGGCCAGTGGTCGAATGTACGCGCTGGCTAAACCATTACCTAGGACTGCATCGCTGCAAGCTTGCATCACTTCATCAAAGCTATATGGGATAGGCATACGGTAAATTTTGGCGGAGTCAAATAGTCGCTGCACATGTTCAGTTAACCGAAAACCTGCCGGCCCATTTGGCGTATCGTAGACGCGGATCCCTTCAAATACCGATGTACCGTAATGCAGCGCATGAGACATAACATGAACCTTTGCATCACCCCAAGGCATCATTTCACCATTGAACCAGATTAACTCCGCTGTTTTAGCCGCCATATTTTTATCCTTTTGCAAATTCGGTTGTCTTGTTTATTTCGCTCGCCAATACTTGGCAATCAACAATATCAATCAGTTTATTAAGTTGGTTAGTCAGTAAAGCAATGGCTCTGTCGCTGCGCACGGAAAACTCAATACTGCTCGTGTCGTTTTCATGTGTTTGCATTGCGAGGTTGATGACGTCAAAACCACGATGGCGCACAACGCGCAGTAACCGCTCTAACACTTCTGGCTGGTGCTGCACTTTGATTGCGAGTGTGTAATGGTTCATGTTTGTTTCTCCATTTCATCCATCATGTCGTGATTTGATGCCCCCGGCGGCACTAAAGGCCATACGTTGTGCGCATCATCTATTGATACATGCAGTAAAAAGGCCCCTTCTGTGTTCAGCATTTCATCTAAGCCAGCTTCAACTTCACAAGCTTGAGTGATGTTGCGACCTGGGATATCAAAAGCGGAAGCCATTTTGACAAAATCGGGGTTATCCGATAAATCTGTTTCGCTGTAACGCTCTTCAAAAAACAACTGTTGCCATTGCTTTACCATGCCAAGCTTTTGGTTATCGACCAGTAATATCTTTACCGCTAAACGCTTACGTTTAATGGTGGTCAGCTCTTGCACATTCATCATAAATGAACCATCACCAGAGACTACAACCACTGCTGCATCTGGCCGCGCCACTTTAGCGCCAATTGCGGCGGGCAGACCAAAGCCCATAGTGCCAAGCCCGGCGCTGGATAAATGATCTTCGGGACGTCTGAAGTACATATGCTGCGCTACCCACATTTGGTGCTGGCCGACATCACATGTCACCACACTGTTTTGTGGAAGCTTTTGTGCTAAACGATGTAACATGGCGGGCGCATAAATAAGCTCGCCGGGACGGTCGTAGCGCCATTGGTGTTGCACTTTTAATTTGGCAGTTTCAGCTTGCCACTGGTTTATCTGCATGGGCTGCGCTAATGCAGGTAGTATGCGGCATAAGTCCCCTGCGATTGCCACATCTGGCATTCTCAATTTACCCAGCTCTGCGGCGTCGATGTCTAAATGCAGCACTTTGGCATGCTCTGCAAACGAGGCGAGACGACCGGTGACTCGATCGTCAAAACGCGCGCCGACGACAATGAGTAAATCGCATTGCTGCACCGCGAGGTTTGCCGCTTTTGAGCCGTGCATGCCCAGCATGCCTAAATAACCGGGCGTGTCATAGCTAATCGCGCCTAAGCCTTTTAAGGTGGCAACCGATGGAATACCCGTAGCGGTAATAAATTGTCTCAACGGCGCAACGGCATTGGCCATGCCCACGCCGCCTCCTACGTAAAGCATTGGCTGTTGAGATTGCTCCAGCAGTGCTTTGGCTGCATCGATTTGGCTTAGCGTATGCTCAGGCTCTGCCTGCGTGACTTGTTGCGGCGCGTTGTAATGGGTCAGTGCGATTTGAATGTCTTTTGGAATATCAACCAATACTGGGCCTGGACGACCTGAAGCGGCGATTTCAAAGGCCCGATACAGCGTTGGCACTAACTCTTCAACGCGAGTAACCATAAAGCTGTGTTTGGTACAAGACAGTGACATGCCAAGTACATCTATCTCTTGAAACGCATCTGTGCCGATCACGGCGGTGGATACCTGACCGGTAATTGCCACAACTGGCACGGAGTCGAGCAAGGCATCGGCAAGTGAAGTGATAAGGTTGGTCGCTCCTGGCCCTGAGGTGGCAAAGCAGACTCCTGTTTTGCCACTGGCTCTAGCGTACCCCACCGCGGCAAAGGCTGCGCCTTGTTCGTGGCGACTTAATAAATGCTCTACAGGGCTACCATAGAGAGCATCATAAATCGGCATAATAGCGCCGCCGGGATAACCAAATATGGTGGTAACACCGTGGGCGGCTATCGCTTTTATCACGGCGTCAGCGCCTCTCATCGTCTGACCTTGTTCCATTAATTTTTGCTCCACTGCTCAATGTTGGATAACTCAGTTTGTCGTGCAATCACACACTTAATAATGCTCATCAACCTTAAAACGAAAAACCCCCCGTTTCTTTCGAAGCGGGGGGTTTGGCAATCTTAACCTCATTAGGTGTGTCGATTGAGTATGCGCGGCCCCCGCGGTGATTTAATAATCACGACGGTAATAATCACAATAATAATTTGGGCAGCTTGGTTAAACATACGCGACTTGTATTCCTAGTAAGGTGTTTGCTTAAATTTGATATTAGCTGTTATCGAGCTAGCTACCATTAATATTTACCACAAAGCGAATAAAATACACAATGAAAACGTTTACATTATTAGTAACACTCAAGTACTGGCGAGCAATGCACTAGCTTGTCTTGGTGTTATAATCGCTGGTTGCCGCCCTTTTTTATTATCACTAAGGTGTTAATCATTAATACTTTATTAAAATGTGCTTGGCTTATTTAAATCAACATATTCAAGCCTTGTCAGTTATATTTTCGACTCACTGACAAGGCCATCAATATCATTAAGCTTCTTCAACAATACGCTTCATTTCGGTCATGTAACCACGAAGCTCTGCACCGATAAACTCAACCGCTGTTCCGCGAATTTCTTCGTTAACTTCGATAAGACGTACGTTATCAACGCCATTACCGTTATCTTTCAGGCCACCACCAAGGAACTCAGATGACATGTTGTCCACATAGTCACGTAACATTGGCACTGCTGCGTGATTAAATAGGTAACAGCCGTACTCTGCAGTATCAGAGATCACCACGTTCATTTCGTACAGACGCTTACGCGCAATCGTGTTAGCAATTAGCGGTGTTTCATGTAAAGACTCGTAATAAGCTGACTCTTCAACAATACCGGCTGCAACCATTGTGTCGAATGCCAGTTCAACGCCTGCTTTGATCATAGCCACTAAGAAGATGCCTTTATCAAAGTATGTTTGCTCGTCAATATGCTCATCGCTTTGCGGCGCGTTTTCAAAAGCGGTTTCGTTGGTTTCGCTACGCCATTTCAGTAGGTTCGCATCATCGTTCGCCCAATCTTCCATCATGGTTTTAGAAAACTCGCCACCGATGATGTCGTCCATGTGCTTTTCGAACAGTGGACGCAAGATCTCTTTCAGCTCTTCAGCCATTTCAAACGCTTTCACTTTAGCTGGATTAGACAGTCTATCCATCATGTGAGTGATGCCACCGTGCTTGAGCGCTTCAGTTGTGGTTTCCCAACCTTGCTGAATTAACTTCGCCGCGTAACCTGGCTCAATACCGTCGGCTACCATTTTCTCGTAACCCAAGATGGCGCCAGTTTGTAGCATGCCACACAAGATGGTTTGCTCACCCATGAGATCTGACTTAACTTCAGCGATGAAAGAGGAGTGCAATACACCGGCACGGTCGCCACCGGTTGCGCTAGCGTATGCCTTGGCAATATCGAAACCTTCACCTTTAGGATCGTTTTCTGGGTGAACAGCAATCAGTGTTGGCACACCAAAGCCACGCTTGTATTCTTCGCGAACTTCAGTGCCTGGGCATTTAGGAGCAACCATGATAACGGTGATATCAGAGCGAACCTGCATTCCTTCTTCAACAATGTTAAAGCCGTGCGAGTAAGATAATGTCGCGCCTTGCTTCATCAATGGCATAACGGTGTTGACAGCGTTGGTGTGTTGTTTGTCTGGCGTTAGGTTTAATACCAAGTCAGCGTCAGGAATTAGCTCTTCGATAGTGCCAACGCGAAAACCGTTGCCCGTTGCTTTTTGGAAAGATTCACGCTTCTCGTTAATCGCTTGCTCACGCAGTGCAAAAGAGATGTTCAAGCCTGAGTCGCGCATGTTCAAACCTTGGTTTAAACCTTGTGCACCACAACCAAGAATGACGATATTCCACCCTTTAATATGGTTACAACCTTCGCTAAATTCATTGCGATCCATGAAGCGGCACTGAGCCAGCTGTTCTAATTGTTGACGCAAGTTCAGAGAGTTAAAATAGTTAGCCATCTGATATACCACCTTGATTCTGGATATGTAAACGGGCTTGCTCAAGCGAGCTAAGCTGTGATTGAGATCACTATAACGCAAGCTTTTCATTGCTCAAAATGATATATTCGAAACATCATATTGCACTTTTTGCAACATGGTAACTATCTCAAAATACCACCTCGAGGATGAAGATTTGGATATTCGTACTATTAAACTCTATTTACATTTATCCGATAGTTTGCATTTCGCCCGTACCGCTCAAGCGATGCACGTGAGTCCGTCAACGCTGAGCCGAGCCATGCAAAGGCTAGAAGAAGAAGTGGGTGCCCAACTCTTTCAACGAGATAACCGTAGCGTCACCTTAACCAGTGCTGGGGTTGAGTATCGTCACTTTGCCGAGCTCACACTTGATCATTGGGGAAAATTAAAAACTAAAATCGATCCTAAGCAAGACTTGCTCAGGGGGCGGCTTAATCTGTATTGCTCCGTTACCGCCGCTTACAGTCACTTACCTGGGCTGCTTGACCGCTTCAGACGTGAACATCCATTAGTTGAAATTGCTTTAATCACGGGCGATGCTGCTAATGCAGTTAATGAAATTCGCAACAATCGTGCAGATATCGCCATTGCCGCACTGCCCGATCCTTTCCCTGAAAACCTGCATTTTGCTAAAATAGATAATGTTGCATTATCGATTATCGCCCCAACTTTTCGCTGCCAAGTTCAAGAATTACTGACAGAATCTTATATCCCTTGGGACAGGCTACCCTTTATCGTGCCAGAGCACGGCCCTGGGCGTAAACGTATCGATAATTGGTTTAAAGCACTTGGGTTAAGGCCCAATATTTATGCTCAAGTTTCTGGACAAGAGGCTATCGCGTCAATGGTGGCATTAGGATGTGGCGTCAGTATTACGCCTGAAGTGGTGATCCATAATAGTCCGATCCGAGACCGTATTCAGTTACTGACCTCGCCGATCGCCATTCCTCCCTTTGAATTGGGTTGCTGTTGCAAAGAAAAGCGCATAGCAGAGCCTATTATTAATGCCTTTTTAGAAGCCATATAAAAGGCCCTTAACGGGTCTGAGTCATACTCGCTATTTAGTATTGATCATATTAAAAAATGCTGCGCTAGGCGCATATTCAATACTCACTCGCTGCCGGTCATTATGCATCACATTTTGTCGCGGCTTTGCATCGCTCTTACCACTGATTGTTTGGCCGCTAGACGCTCCAGCCCACTGCCGAGTAAATTGAAGTGACAGTAAGGACCATTCATCTACATCCCTAAATACCTGATTAGGTGTAAGATCGTGGTTAAGATCAAAATGGGCCAGTTTTTCGTTTAAAATGCCATTACAGTTATAATCAACGCCATGGGAGGCTTGAAACCCTAAACCTAGACGCTCATCAACTAACGTTTCTCTGATCTCTTGCCCACCACCTGATGAGTAATCCACGACAAAATCTGCAGGAGATCCCTTCGGCCCATTGGTTAAATTACCACCGATTATACCGCACTTTGGATCGTCGACGAAGAAAGTGGCGAAATACCGATCACCGTCATGCTGACCTATCGCTGGCAAACCGAAGTTCTGATAAAGGTAGTTCATTGAACTCACATGGTTAGGCTTATGATTAATGTTGTCGTTACCACCATGAGCTAGCCCAAGATTATGGCCTATCTCATGGAAAATAGTCGACGACTGAACATTGATAGTCACATTCCTCGCCTCTTGAGTCGCCAAATTTAAGCCCCAACTACCTAAACTAATAATCAAAT
>JAOIUG010000068.1 GCA_028223395.1 Shewanella sp. | reverse complement strand
TTTAATTATCTATCAACCTCGCAACAACAATCACAACGCTAAACTTTAAGTAATCATGACCATTTTTTATAAACCACTTAATTTAAAGAAATTAATTATCATTAGCGATAAGAAAATTCAAAATACTTAATAGGGGATTACGCTTCGAGGCTTAGCGTTTTCTTAAACAAACGAAACCAATACTTAGCAGACTATGATTGAATTCACCGATATTTTTTTTATATTATTATTCATATTGTATCAGCACTTTTTATGTATCCATCTGTATCACTTGACTGCTATATTGAGTAAGCCTTCACATCAGCGAGCACTCATCTACTTGTGCTGATAAAGTGAATTTCGGCTTATCTAGCAGCATTACAACACTCAAATTACTGACTTTGGATAACACCCACACTATGAATCGTGCGACCTTATATTATGTTTATGACCCCATGTGCAGCTGGTGTTGGGGATATGCGCCAACATGGGCATTGTTAGAGCAACAATTAATGCAGCAGTTTCCACAGCTCTCAATCCAGTATCAATTAGGCGGCTTAGCAACCGATACCCTTGAGGCCATGCCTGAGGAAATGGAAGAGCTTTTGCAACAAACATGGCGACAGATCTCACGGCAATTAGGCACTCAGTTTAATTTTGACTTTTGGGTGAAGTGCCAACCTCGACGAGCCACATACCCAGCGTGTAGAGGCGCGATGCTTGCCAGAGATGAAGGCCTAGAAAAACCGTTTTATCACGCAGTGCAGCGCGCTTATTATTTAGAGGCTAAAAACCCGTCAGATGACAGTACCCTGGTTCAGATTGCTGGCAGTATCGGCATGGACAGCGACGCCTTTGCCCTTGCCCTTAATAGCAACCAGACAAAGCAACGCTTAGTGGAGGAAGTCACTCGCACCCGTCGGTTACCTATCCAAGGTTTTCCCTCTTTGGTGATGGGCTTGAATAATGAGTTAATTTTGATCAACTTAGATTATAAGCGCCCGCACATTACGTTCGAGCAAATCAAAAGTTTACTGCAAGATCTGTAGCCTTCAGGGGTCAACTCGCAATAGTCTTAAGCTGTCAACTCGCAATAGCCTTAAGCTGTCAACTCGCAATCGTTTTAAGGTGTAAACTCGCAGCTGATTTGCAGCGGTGAGTTTACAATTAAAGTGAGCTTTTCATCAAAAAGGCCTGGGGTCACATAACCGCATCCGCCTTCAACACTCGCACCGGAGGCAAACGTGATGTGGTAATGATATCCGCCATCAGCATCTGCTGCGCGATGAGTCACATGCACGCTACTTAGTGGCTCTATGTCAGTTAACACGACCTCCTCACCCGGTAAGTTGACAGTAACTTGCGTGATTTTTTGCGCTGACAAGTTAGTGACTTCAGTACTCCAATACAGCAAGTAATAACCGTAGTACGCTACAAATAAGCACAGAGCCGCAAACAGCGTGAACACTATTTTTTTAATCATACTGCACTACACTCCATGAATTAATTTTTGCTATCACAGGCTTATTATCGCCTACTCAGCAGGCGCGTTTAATTGTTTAATCACCGCTTGTAAAGCAAACTGATAGCCTTGCGCGCCTAAGCCGCAAATGACTCCAACGGCTTTATCTGAAAAGTATGAATGGTGCCGAAACGGCTCACGGCTATGCACATTAGACAAGTGAACCTCAATAAAGGGAATGGCAACGCCCAATAATGCATCACGCAGTGCAACACTCGTATGGGTAAAGGCGGCTGGATTGATGATCACAAAATCAGCATCGCTTTGGTGAATAGCCTCAATCAATTGATGCTCTGCATTTGATTGGACATGCTCCAATTGCACGTTAGCAGCATTAGCCTGTGACTGTAAATCATTGATGATTTGAGTAAGCGTGTGGTGCCCGTAATGCCCAGGTTCTCGGCGACCGAGTAGGTTTAAGTTGGGTCCATTGACGACTAATACTTTAGCTTGGCGCATAGATATCCTTTTAACGGCTTGGCTTAATGATGTAATAGCTCGATTTCAACAAAAAAGCCTGCCATTGTCGATGACATATTTGACTTTATCGGTTAATAACCACTTTTGTTTTGCCTAAGGGCTTTAGTGGCTCCTTTTTGTTTTTTTGCATCAACTCTGCGTCGTTGGCTGCCTTTGGTCGGTTTAGTTGCGACGCGTTTTTTTTGCACCACAGCCACACTGGCAACTAACGTAATAAACTGCTCAAGAGCCGTTTGACGGTTAAAGTCTTGACTACGGCTTTGTTGGCATTTGATAATGATTTTGCCACTTTTTGTGATCCGGTGATCCGCTTTGGCTAGCAATCGAGCTCGATAGAAATCAGGTAATGATGATTGGTTAATATCAAAAATAAGTTGGGCAGCTGTCGACACCTTATTAAGATGTTGCCCTCCGGCGCCACTGGAGCGAATAAACTGCCATTCAAGCTCGCTATCTTGAATAGACACAGTGTTGGATATTTTGATTAAAGCCAAAAGATAATGCTCACGGTAAAGGTAGTGTTAAGCGCAAACTGATCGCTATCAGCTCGATGAACACTAATATTAACAGACTTTAAGCTAAAATAAGGGTTTAGTCGCTTTTCCTGTTAGGCTGGTTTGCTATCATCCGCGGATCATTAACTTGAGTGCTCAGTTCGCATGTGGCTTTATGATGGTACTGACACAATGCTAAAAACGACACGCTCAGTTACTTAACCATTGTTAAATTTACTATTATCGTAATAAGGTGAGAAAGGTATGCTGTGTAAAATTCCAGATATCACTGACGGCGTGATCAGCTTGTTTGCCAGCGGTCGTTTATCGACTGAAAATTATAAGCTGATCTTACAACCTATGCTTAAGCAGTACCAAAATAGCACCGGCAAAGTATGCTTATACATTGAAGCTGACGTGTTATTGGAAGGCTGGGATTCTCAATCCTTAACGGGTAGCGGTGAAGTGCAGTTGCCTAATTTTGAGGCGCTAGTCTTGGTTGGCGGCCCCGACTGGTTTGGTAACGCGGTGAAATTACTCGGCCCGTTTATGCAAGGTGAAGTGGCTTGGTTTCCACTGACGCAAAAACAAAACGCTATTCGTTGGATTGCCGAACGCACTTAAATCCGTACGATTTAAACAGGCTTGATTGAAGTCTTAACCATGCCCACCCATGGCCATTGGTTATGAGTCATTCATCACCCAAGTCCATTCAACTGTGCACTGATTGGCGCCAGATCTACACTCACTTTGCACCGTAAAAACTGATGGCACTCACGCAGCCTCTACGCGAGCTTCAAGCTCTGCAAGCCAGTCACTGTAGTCGTTAAGTTTAGGTAAGCGTTTATCTGAATGACCTAATAACTGCGCCAAAGCATAACTAAACTGATAGTAAAGGTGCGGGTCGTTATAATGTTTACCCGCATCGCTACAGTTTATTTGTGCGCCACGTAGATAATTGGCCACCAGCTCAGCTCTGTCAAAGCCCTCAACCACTCCCATTGACTCGATTTGATGGTGATTCCACTCAATATATTCGCTATAAACTTGCTCAAATGCGTAGCGATTGTCATCGGTGGCTTGTTGCAGTAATTCAGAATTAGGCATGACTCTGGCAACGGTAAAACGCTCATGTAATAAATCATCTCTGATTGACCAGCAATGATGCATCAAGAAGCGCTGCAAGTGAGTTGCGTAAACCTCTTGATCCATTTTCGCTCTCTCTAAGCGTTTTTTAAAATGTGCGCTCGCCACTGCCACAACCAGATCCGCTTCACTGGGAAAGTGATTATAAATGGTTCCTTTAGAGATCTGGCTAGCTTGAACTAAATGCGAACGGCGTAAATCAAAGCTTTTATGACCGCGTAAGCACCGCTCAGCCACATCGGTTAAATACTTTTCTCGCTGCTGCCAATTGCCCATGTCGATCTCCTCACAAATCTCAGCATAAATTAATCCTAACGTCACATTCATAAAATAGCAGCCTAGATGCTGTCTAGGTATTGAGTAATACTGATAGCATCATGAATAAACTCAATAGCCCATGCTAAAAATTGAACTATTAGAAAGTTTTATTGCGGTCGTTGAATCTGGAAACCTGTCCAAAGCGGCAGATAAACTATGCCGAACACAATCAACTATTAGTTTACAAATCAAAAAACTAGAGGAGAGTGTCGGACAACCTTTATTACTAAGAGACAATAAAGGAGTCAGTTTAACGGAGTCAGGAAAAACGCTGCTTAACTATGCATATAAGATGATACAGCTTAGCTCTCAAGCCCTTGACGAGCTAAAAGATAGTCAAAATCGTGAAGTCATACGGCTCGGCGTACCGACAGATTACATCAATCGATACCTCAGCAGTTGCTTACTTGAGTTTATTCGCGAATTTACCTGTATTGATCTTGTCATTGATACCGATGTAAGCGGTAACCTTTATAAGCGTTTACATAACGGCGAGTTTGATGTGATTGTGGCCACTCATTGGCAAACACCTGCGGCAGGTCTTGGCGAATTACTGTTTGAACGCCGCTTCCACTGGGTAGCCGCTAAAGGTGGCAGCGCCCATAAACGTGACACGATCCCTGTCGCGCTATATCCAGAGAACTGTCCGATCCGAGCGCAAGTTTTTGCTAATCATCAAATATCAATGCGGCCCATGAGCGTATTGCTATCAACGCCCTCGCCTGCGGCTATGTGTTTAGCGGTAGAAAACGATATTGTGATCTCGCCGATTGCAGAGTTTCGTATTAACGATAAAATGCAGATCCTCGATCCGCTAGCCCATAACATTCCACCGTTACCTGTATTTAATGAATCGCTATACCTTAATCCTGACACTCAAACTGATGCGACTCACCAGCTGATCAACCTGATTAAAGCCAATGTGGTTGAATTAGGCGAAGGTTCCCCCACTAAAGAAGCGAATTCTAAATACCAATAAGTTGGATAAACGAAAAATACCAACGACAACGTTGGCATTTTTACTTAGCGATTGACTTAGCGAGATTGCCTAGAAATAGTAAGCAACGTTAACGTTAAAGCGATGATCCCAGTTATCATTTTCTTGGGTCAATCCTAAGTTGTTACCACCCAGCCAAAGCACATTTTTGGCCGCGTAATAATCAACGTAGACAAATACTGGCCCATAACTTAGTGACACACCTGTGGTGTTCAGTACCGAGTCATCATATTCATCAACATCTGGCTGAACCATGCTGAAATCATTGTAAACAGTATAGTTCCCCCATGAAGTTGCGATGTTCTTTGATAAATTCGCCGTGTAAATATTGCCTTTACTGGCGACTTCAAAAAAACTGTCCAACATGCCCATACCAATCTTATTGAGATCGACACGACCATCATCATATTGATCATAGTCATACGCTAGGTATTGCGCCTGAACCCCCCAACCGTCGTAATTCATATCCAAATGCACGGCGTAATTAAGTGTGTCACCATTTTCGCCAAATTCGCTGTTGTATAGCTGGCCATACTCAACCGATGCGCCAATAACTGTGGTTAAATCTCCACGGTTTAAAGTAAAGCTCTGACGAGCTGCAACAGTATTAGTTTCTTCGTTATTATAACTAATATTACCAATAGTCCCTTTGGCTACTGTACCGGCAAAATCTCGGTGATCACTGCTGCCGTATAGCGCATTTTTAATCAATGCCAGTTCAGTTAATGAACTCCCTTTTTGATATTTAGCCGCTACACCCACGCCATAGTCATCTTCAAAGCCTAAGTAGTAGTTTAAGCTATACCACCAGTTATGAGATGCATAACCTTTGTTGCCAAAAGGCTTATTGATAACACCACCACTAACGCTAAGTTCTTCATTAACATCCCAGTAGGCATAACCATATTTTAAAAAGTCGTAGCCTTCCATGAATCGATATTCAGCAGCCACACCAATATCATCCCACTTATCGGCAAAAGTGATTGACACTAAGTTAAAATCGAAGTCGCCCACTTTATCTTTTGATGATTCAGAATAATCACTATAACTGTAATTGGCTCTAACAGAACCTCCTATTTTTAAATCATCTGCAATAGTTGGCGTAGCAAGTATTGGAAATAGCACACTTGCAGCCGCTAAGTTTATTATTTTGTTTTTCATCATGACCTCTAATCGAACCCTTGCCGCCGCAAGATGCAATTTACCTATTTGTTAAAACATGCAAAGTGATGCAGCGGGTATCTTTATTTTTATTATTTAAGTAAAACTATTTATTGGCGTGAGCGGTAAGATAGCTCTTGCCACAAATGCCTTAAATATATTTACCATTTCAATTGAGTTAAATCGCACTGAATAACTTCACCACGTTTAGCGGGAGTACCAGGATTTACTGCCGACTCACAAAGCAGAGTCGTACCATAGTCATTACGCTTGTCATGTGCATTACTTCGAGCCCATACCGACACAATTGCGCGCTCTTCAGGCTGGGCTTCACAGCTGCCGTCGACGTCAAAAGCATGAATAGTATTTTGATGAAAGTACATCAGTGGATCTTGCTCTGCACTTGCTGATAACCACATCGTTTGTGAATTATGTTGGCCTTCATCAAACTGAACACGGCGCATAGTGTCGTTTTCTTTAACCGTTTTAACTAATGGTGAGTCTTCACGCACAGCAATGGTTTTAAACTGATTGGTACATGCTGGAACACGCATGTTGTAGTAAATTTCAGAAATCGCGTGGTTATGGAACGGATAAAGCGTATCAACAGATTGCACTGTCATCCCCACTTCAGCACCAACCTTTTCACCATTAATTTCATCAATACGCAATAAGCCCCAGTGACCAAAAATTTCTGCGTAGGCGTAGCCGCCACGAATGTTATTAAAGTTCTTGTCATTACGCTTACTTTCTTCAGCATACATAGGAAACCAACCCGCGGCAGCCCATAAGTTTGGCAATGCATTAGCGCTTATGTCATAAGGGAAGACGGCTGGCATTTTAACTTCATCACCTGTCACCATTTTGTAGAAGTTGTTGGTGAATTGCTCGCCGTACTTTTTAACATCTTTGTCGGTGACTTTCTTGTCAAAAAACGCTTTAAATGTCGTACGCTTAAAATGCTGCGCAACTGGTGAGTTTTCAGTTAACTCTCCTCCTGGATTGTAGATCCAACTCACGTCTTCTCTGGCGCCAAAACATTTTTTAGCTTCATCTTTATTATTTAATACTTGATAGATATTCTTGACCATCAGCTTCATGTCGCGCTTGTCCATGACGCACATGCTCTGGCCACCTTCAGTTGAATCAACCAAAGCGGCATCTGAATTTAAACAACCGCTTGATTGGTCATTCGTTAATGCAATAGCGTAGGCTTCTAAATAACGGAGCGTTTCATGCCATAAAGTATCAATGTGCTTTTGATCTTGAGCAGAGTAACTGGCTTGCTCTCCCAAACAAACAAATTTGGCTGATTGAATATCTTTGGCATCTAAAAAATTTGGAATTTC
>JAOIUG010000067.1 GCA_028223395.1 Shewanella sp. | reverse complement strand
ATATATAATTAGGAGGTGGTGATGCCTTTTATAAAAATGAAAAACGTGGTGATAACACAGCTATGGTGTGTAAGTGTGCTTACATTGTTGAATCTCGCTTTGTCTGTGCAAGCAGCGCCTTGGGATCTTTTGGAACCCCAGCAGCTAGAGCAGACATTAACCGAAAAATTTGCGGAGGGTAAGTACTCCACAAAAGGCGCAGATTCTTGCCTGATGTGTCACAAAAAAAGCCCTAAAGTGATGGCACTTTTTGATGGTGTCCATGGTGATCTCAATAGCAGTCAATCGCCAATGGCGGGTATGCAGTGCGAAGCCTGTCATGGCCCGCAAGGTAAACATAATCGTGGTGGTAAAGAGCCGATGATTAGTTTTGGTTCAGGTAGCAAGTTACCTGCACAAAGCCAAAACAGTGTCTGTCAGGGCTGTCATAACGATCCTAAACAAATGGCTTGGCATAACAGTACTCATAACCTCGAAGAGGTGGCTTGCACTGATTGTCACCAGATCCACGCTGCAAAAGACTCTGCACTTGATCGCTTAATGGTTAACGACACTTGTACTTCGTGCCACACCCGTGCAAAAGCCGATATGAATAAACGCTCATCTCATCCGATGAAATGGGATCAGATGACGTGTATTGATTGCCATAACCCTCACGGCTCGATGAGCGAAAGTGCGTTGATTCAACCTAGTCTTAATGAAACTTGCGCTGAGTGTCATGCCGACAAGCGGGGCCCATTCTTGTGGGAGCACGCGCCAGTAATGGAAGATTGCTCAAGCTGCCACACGCCGCACGGTAGCGTGAATGATGCACTGTTAAAAAACCGAGTGCCGCAGTTATGTCAGCAATGTCACGCAGACGATGGGCATGCAAGCCGGGTGGCGACGCAAGCGGGCCAAGATGCGTTCAGTGCCGGGAAGAGTTGCCTTAACTGTCACAGCAAAGTTCACGGTTCAAACCATCCTGCTGGCCATACTTTTGCCCGTTAAGACTTGGAGTGAGTAATATGCGTTCAACTAAATTGTTTTCTTTAAACTTGATCACTCTCGCGTTATTTAGCGCCACAACGGGGGCAATAGCAGCAGACTTTGGCGTGCAACGAGCAAATACAGAAAACCTGAAAACAGCCAATTATCAGTGTAAGCGTTGTGTAATAACGGATGGTTATTTCGGCACAGTTGGTGCCAGTGTTGGCGTTATTGATGCTGACGATGACCATGGGGTTAATCAGTTAGGCAGCGGGACTGACGGCGCGGTTGTCGGTGTTAACGCCGATCTGGCTTATCAGCAAAGTGGCTACCGTGCTAAGGCTCAAGCTCATCAGCTTGGCATGGATAATGGTTTTATCAGCCTTGAAGCGGGTAAGCGCGAACACTACCAACTGGATGTGGGTTTCCAGAGCATTATCACCAATCAGTACCGCAATGCCCAAACTAACCTTTGGCATAACAACGGTATGCTAACGCCAAGTGAGCATACTCGTGAGCTTAATCTTGATTTACAAAGACAGCGCAGTGGCATCGGTTTTGAGTATGATTTCTCCGAATTAACTGCGCTAGAGCTGAGCAGTTATGCGCGTTTTGACCGTGAAGATAAAACGGGCCATCGCAGCGCGAGCTTAATGAGTCCAAGTCCAGTTAATTTTGCCGAACCTGTCGATGAGACAACGGATAAACTGGGCGCCGGTATTGTGTTAGAGGGGGATAACTGGTTGTCAGAGCTGAGCTACCATGGCTCTCATTATGACAACAAAGTGAGCGATTTAAGCTTGCCATATAGTGATGACGTATACAGTGCAACACCTGATAACCAAGCGCATCAAGTGTCGTTATCGGCTCAATACCGCTTAGCATCTAGTGTGTTTAGTGGCCGTGTGGTCTCGGGCCGTATGATCCAAGATCAACACCTAGTGCAGATGAGCGGCAACCCAATTCAAAATTGGGATGGTCAAGTCGATACCTTTAGCAGTCACTTAATGGCGAGCACCAGAGTGAGTCATCGCTTACGCCTTGGTGCAAGTTATGACTATAAGCAGCGTGACAATCGCTCTTCAGTATTTGACTTTGCACAATACGAATATGATTCAATGTCGGGTGCTTTTAAGCAAAATATCCCGATGGATATTGAGCGCCAAACCTTTAAAGCCAATGCAAGTTACCGCTTAGCCAGTGGCTATCGTCTGCAAGCCGGTTATGACTATAAACAGGTTGATCGCAGTTATGGTGAGCGGGAAGAGACCCAAGATAGCGAAGTTTGGAGCAAGCTGAACATTCGCGCTATCAACAAGTTAACCCTTGACTTTGGCTTGAACTATGGCTCGCGAGGCGGCAGTGACTACCAAGCCAACGCGCTCACCTCTGACGAAACTGACTCTTTGATGCGCAAGTATCACTTAGCCGATCGTAACCGCACTAAGATGCACGCTCGCGCCAGCTATATACCACTAGAGTGGTTAACCGTGGATGTTAGCACTTACTATGCAAATGACGATTATAACGCAACTGAAATCGGTTTAACCCAAGCCAAATCGCGCGGCTATGACGCCAATGTTCACCTGCAGCTTTCTGAGCCGTTCTCTATTTATGCACTTGCAGGGCAACAGTGGATTGATTCAGAGCAAAGTGGCAATCAAAGCGCAATTTGGTACACCGACATTCGCGACCAGTTTGTCAACTTAGGCCTTGGGGCAACCTATTGCGGTTTAATGGAAGACAAACTGACCTTAGGCATGGATTACCTCTTTGCCAACTCAGAAAGTAACACCGGTGTTAGCCCTTCACACGCAGACTCTTATGGCGCTTATTACGCATACAGCCATAGCATGAGCCTATATGGACAATACCTGATCTCGCCGAAAATGGCAGTCAAAGTGGCTTATCAGTATGAGCGTTATTTTGATACAGACAGTGCAATGCTCAGCGCTGATAGCAACCCAAGATTAATCACTTTAGGTGATATTAATCATAACTATAACGCCCATCAACTGATGCTGAGCTTCAGCTATAAGCTGCTTTAGGTTGAGTGAGTCACAATTTTATTTTGAGGAAAACAAGATTATGGAACGTAGAAGTTTCTTAAAAATGAGTGCCGCGCTGGGCTGCGCTGCGACAGTTACCGGCTGTAATTCCAGCTCAGATGATGCCAATGTTGTTCCACCAACACCGCCTGTCAGTAAAGAGCAGGTGACATGGTCATCGTGCCTAGTGAACTGTGGCTCAAATTGCCCTGTTAAAGTATTCAGTCGTGACGGCGTGATCACCCGTGTTGAAACCGATCATGACATCACTGATGGCGATGATATTTATCAAGTGCGTGCTTGTGCTCGTGGTCGCTCACTGCGCCAACGAACTTACGCCGTTGACCGTCTAAAGTCGCCCATGAAACGCGTGGGTAAGCGTGGCGAAGGTAAGTTTGTTCCAATCACTTGGGATGAAGCGGCTAAAACCATCGGTAATAAACTGACTTCAGTGATTGCAGAGCACGGTAACAAAGCGATTTTCCGCAGCTACGGCTCAGGTGCTTACTACGGTTTTGCATCCAATGCTTGTTTCAATCGACTGTTAAACCTTAATGGAGGCTGCTTAACTGCGCATGGCAATTACTCATGGGCGCAGCAGCAAGAAGCGGCGGCTCATACCTTTGGGACGAGCAGTACGAAAGGCTCATCCACCGTGACGCTATCAAGCAGTGACTTTTTACTGGGGATCGCGTACAACCCAAGTGAAATTCGCCAATCAGGCAGTGGCGAAGGATACGATTACTTAAAAGCACTGCAAAAGTCTAACGGCCTAAAAGTGACCATGATTGACCCGCGTTACACCGACTCCATGCTAGGTAAAGAGTCTACTTGGTTACCTATTCGCCCAGGAACCGATGCAGCGCTGGCCGAAGCGATTGCATATCAAATGATCAGCTCAGGTTGGGTGGATGCTAACTCGCTTGATTTCATCAATAAATATGCTGTGGGCTACGATGCTGCATCAATTCAAGCGCAAAAAGACATCTTTACAGCCAGCAGTGATGCAACTGAGCAAGAGTATGCCGCGGTAATGAAGCCAGAAGAGAACTACCGTGATTACATTCTAGGTCTTGGCATTTATGCTAATGCACCCAAAAAGACAGCGGAATGGGCAGAGAAAATCACCGGTATTCCAACAGCGCAAATCAAGCAAATTGCGACTGACTTGCAAAACGCACAAGCGCCTTACATTGTTGTTGGCGCAGGGGTTAACCGCCAAGCCAACGGTGAGCAAAGCGTACGTGCACTTTACATGCTATCAGTTTTGACCGGTAAGCTTGGCACATTGGGCGCATCAAGTGGTGAGTTGCCGTACATGAGCGGCATGTACCGTGCGGGCATTCCTTCGGGGAGCAACTCAGTGAAAGAAAAGATCTCATTCTTTACTTGGTCTGAAGCGATTCACCATGGTAAAACCATGACCGCACGTAGCCATGGTATCAAAGGCACTGACGATTTAGATACGCCGCTTGGCACTAATATCAAAGTGATTATCTCTGCCTCTGACAGTACGCTACTGAACCAACATGCTCAAATCAACAAAACCGCAGAGATCTATCAGGATGAATCAGGCGTTGAACTGATTGTCAGTTGTGATTGCTGGATGACGCCAGGGGCTAAATTTGCCGACATTATCTTGCCAGACACCAGCTGGTTAGAGTCTAACGACTTAGTTAACGACTCATATGCCTCCGGTGCATTGGGTTACATTACCGCGATGAAGTCTGCCATTGAGCCAATGTGGGACTGTAAGTCGATGTATGAAGCATCCGCATTGATTGCTAAATACATGGGTTGTGAAGCGGAGTTTACTGAAGGTAAAACCGAAGCGCAGTGGCTTGAAGAACTGTATCAAAAAACGAAAAACAGCAGCACCAACGTAGGCGTTGTACCAGCGTTCCCAGCCACTTATAAACAAGCGCAAGATATTGGTTTTTTCCGTAAGCATATGCAGGATGATCATGTCGCACTTGCAAGCTACATCAACGGGGGAGAGCCTCTTGCAACACCAAGCGGTAAGATTGAAATTTACTCTGCAGAGCTTGCATGGCGCGCAGCTCACTGGGATCAAGAAAACAGCCCACTGCACCCCACAGGCGTTAAAGGTGACACCATCACAGCTATCCCACAATACACAGTGACATGGGATGGTTATGAGGATGAAGACACAAGCACGGATTATCCCATTCAGTTAGCAGGTTATCACACTAAAGGCCGTACTCACTCAAGCTACCACAACGTACCTTGGTTACGTGAAGCGGTTGAAGACGCGGTTTGGGTGAACCCAATGGACGGCGCTAAACACGGCTTAAGCTCTGGCGATAATATTGAAATGTACAACGAACGTGGTTCGATTGCCGTTAAGGTGCGTATCACGCCGCGCGTTGCACCAGGCGTTTTTGCGCTGGGTCAGGGAGCTTGGTTTAATCCGGGTAAAACGGTAGGCAGCACAGGGCATATCATCGATGAAGGCGGCGCGATCAACTCGCTAACACGTTATCAGCCAAGCCCTGTTGCCAAAGGTAATCCACAGCACACCATTCGTGTTGCCATTAAAAAAATTTAAGAGAGTAGTTAATCATGACTGAACAAACTCAATATGGTTTTTATGTAGACAGCACGAAGTGTACAGGTTGTAAAGCGTGTCACGTGTCTTGTAAAGACCGTCAAAGCAATGAGATCCGTCACAATTCTAACCCGCAAGATAACGCGTTGCCGGCACTTAGCGGTGTGACGTGGCGTCGTGTCTATGAGTACGGCGGCGGGGAGTGGAGTGTAGGTAATAACGGCTGTTTTGAGCAAAATGTATTTGCTTACTACATGTCTATTGGTTGTAATCATTGCGCAGAGCCTGTCTGTGTTAAAGCCTGCCCAACAGGCGCAATGCATAAGCGCCGAGAAGATGGTTTAGTGCATGTTGCACAAGATCTGTGTATCGGCTGCGAAAGCTGTGCTCGCGCCTGTCCTTATGATGCACCACAAATCGATCATCAACGTAAAGTGATGACCAAATGCGATGGTTGCTATGAACGTATCGCTAATGGACGTAAGCCTGTGTGTGTGGAGTCATGTCCACTGCGAGCACTTGACTTTGATACGATGGATAACTTACGTGACAAGTACGGCGACGGTGACGGGCATATTGCGCCGTTGCCATCAGCCTCAATCACATCACCTAACCTGATCATCAAGGCTAACGTTAATGGTTGCCCTGCAGGGAGTGGTGAAGGTCAAGTGTTAAATTCAGCTGAAGTGTAATACACGCGCCATAGCGTCACAAACTGACGCTATGGCTTGCCTTATGGACGTGTGTATCCATGCCGTGATCCAATAAGATCTCGTACCGTATAAGGGGGCGCTATGACGCCAAATATAATAACAATTAACTCTATCAATTTTGAGGAGTATCAAGGGCTAGCGCGTATTTTACACCACAGCCTTATTCGCCATCCTGAATCCGAGTTGGTGCAAGGGTTTAAAGCATGTGATATTGCGGATAGTTGGCCAACATTTGCCAAACGAGCGCAAAACAGCAAAGGACGTGCACTACTGGCTGGGTTTTTAGCGCAGTGGTCAACCGATACTCATGCGGCTGAACTTGTCGAGTTGAAACTTGACTATGGTCAGCTTTTTTTTGGCCCAGGAGAGCCAAATGCTGTGCCACAAGGCTCGGTGTACTTGAGTGAAGAGCAGTTACTCAATGATCGCTCAACCATGGCGCTGATGGATTTTTATCAGGCTTATGGCGTTAAGGTGGATGTTGATTATCCACAACCTCTTGATCATATCGGTTTGTTTTTTGCTGTATTAGACCAAACTTTCGGGCGTTTGCAATCAGAAGCGACTAACCACGCACTCGTGCGCTTTACTCAGGTTTTATTGCAACAACACCTATTACCTTGGGCGCCGCGTTGTTTAGAGCTGGCGCAGCAGCATGCAACCAGCGATTTTTATCGCGCTATCGCATTACTGGCCAGTGACTTTTTACAACAGTTGCAGCAGGATTTTCAATTATTGCCAAAAGCGGCGCGTTTGTATCGCTAAGGTGCAAGCGCCGCTTTATCTATTATCAGTAGCACATCATGTTGATGCCGGTTTAGCTCGCATAATGAGATGATACATCGTTGGCACCCAGACCAAAGACAGGAGAGTGGTTAACAACGTTCCCCCCGCAATTGCAATCGCAAAAGGAGGCCAAAAACCACCGCCTGCAATAATCAAGGGTAAAAAACCACCGATAGTTGTGATGGTGGTGGAGCCGATATGCCGCCCGCAGCTGCTCACTCGGCTGACAATCGCTGCAGTATCGCCCTCTCTTGTCGAGGCGGTTTGTTCAAGTTCAGCCAATATGACAATGGCGGCATTAATGGCCAATCCCATCAAACCTAATAGGCCGATGATCACTGTAAAACCAAAAGGGTAGCCAAATGCATATACCGCCAGCAGCCCAAGGCCTGCCGATTGCACAGCGCTAAATAAGATGATCCCGGTGAGCCTAAAGGAGTTGAATGACAACACAACAGTGGCAACCA
>JAOIUG010000066.1 GCA_028223395.1 Shewanella sp. | reverse complement strand
ACGGCTTCAGAACCTCTCAAAAATGTCGCTTTATTTACAGTATGCGCAGCATCTACACAAGCGGAAGTCACACTTCCTGCACAAGACAACAAACGGAAAACCTCTTGCTATAAAGTCAGAGCAAAGCCTAAACAATCCCTTAAATAACAAATAATTAACACATGGCATAAGAATTGCTTATTTAACTAGACAGGAGGATCATAATGATTTCAGGAATGAGTGCAGCCACGTTTTCCGAGCAGTTAGTATCAGCTGATCGTATGGGCAAAGATCAGCTATTCCAAAATAGCTTAACGAAATACAACAGCCAGATTGATGCTTATGAGATCTTAGAAAGCAGCCTTGATAAAATGAGTAGAAAACTGGAAGCGATTAATGGGGATGCCTTTGAAAGCAAAACCTCATCAATCAGTGACGATAATGCCTCTATTACCGTCGACAGTGATGCTCCTGCTGGCAACTATGATCTTTCAGTTACTCAACTTGCGCAGTCTCACCAGCTAACCAAAGCCTTTGCCAGTGAGGACGCAGTACTCCCCACAACTGGCCAGTTGAATATTCAAGTCGGCGCAGATCCTGCTGACGCAATCACAATTGATTTTTCTGTGATTAACACCGATGGCACACGCACTGTCGCCGATCTTAGAGATGTCATTAATAATCACTCAGACAACCCTGGCGTCCAAGCCTCTTTAGTGCGAACAGGAGGGCAGGTTGAGCTAATGATGACAGCAAAAGACTCCGGTGCTAGCAATAACCTTGCTATCGATCTGGACGGCGCAGATTGGGGAATGACGCAAAGGAAAGCCGCCCAAGATGCTAAAGCGACGCTAAATGGCATTGATATCACTAGCAGTAGCAATTACCTAGAAAATGTCATTGATGGCGTTTCTATCGAGTTAAATCAAACACATGCTGCAGGCGAGAGCAGCAGCATTAAAGTTGAGTCAGATGCCAGTGCAAGTGAGCAAGCGGTTGAAGATTTTGTTGATGCTTTTAATGATTTGCTCGACAACATCGATAAGCTCACTCGGTCACTGGGCAGCACTGTTGTTGATGAAGAAGACAGTAAAAACGACCAAGACGATGATGATGACGATGACGATGATGATGATGATGACGACGACGATGACAGCCCATCGTCAATCACAGAAGATCAGCTCGGGGTACTCAAAGGCGACATCACCCTAAGAATGCTGCAAAACAATATGCGTAACAGTGTCTTTGACGCTGCACCCAATGGGATGCGTTTGTCTGACATCGGGATAGAAATGGGCCGAGACGGCAAGCTCAGTACCGACAGTGACACACTCAGCAAAGCCCTTAAAAGTGATCCCGATGCCATTAGAGAAATGTTTACCGCCAATGACAGCTTGATCGATCGCATTGACACCCTCATCGATCCACTTACCAATTCAACAGGTTATTTAAACCTAAAGCAAAACAACCTTGACATGCAGGTCGAAAGCGTCGAGGACAACATGGCCAAGTTGGATTATCAAATGGAGCAGCGCTACCAGATTTACCTCGCCCAATTTACCGCGATGGAAAATACCATTAATGCACTCAGCTCAGCCAGCGAACTGTTTCAGTAAGGAAATTACCCATGTTAAATGAGCACGACCCATTCAATGCTTACAAGCAAACCTCGCTTCACGCCAGAGCTGCTGCCGCCACTCCCCATGAAATGGTCCGTATGTTACTTGACGGGCTATTAGAAGAAATCGAAAGAGCCAGCGGCTTTATGCAACGTCGCAGCTATGAAGATAAAGGCCAAAGTATTAATAAGTGCCTCAATATCGTGCATGGGCTTGACTCAATGCTAGATCTAGAAAACGGCGGCGAAGTGGCCACAGGCTTAAATCGCCTCTACGACTACTGCAGTCGACAACTTGTTAGCGCAAGTGTCGAAAACAGCCATCAAGCACTCGAGCCCATAACCAAGGTGATCACCGATGTCAGAGAAGGCTGGAGCAATCTCAATTAAGCAGTGGCTTTATTTTGAAAAAGCACTGCAACTTTGCGCTAACAAACAAGACTGGTCAGCACTTGAAAAGGTTAACGCCAAAATGATGATAGCGCTAAAAAAAGCGGGTAAGCCGCACAATAAACAACAATTTTTGGCTAGACAATCACTCGAGGCAGTGCATAAAACCGTGCTTAAACAATTAATAGAGGCAAAATCCGCTTTAGCCACTGAAATGAGCCAATTCCAGCAAAAAAAGGATGGCCTTGTGGCTTATCAAATGACGCTATCAAGTGGTGAGGATCTATAATGAGTCCTGCCAGTACACTTAATAACCCACTAAGCACAGCAAGCTCCACGTCAGCAACCGTGAAAGGGAGCGGCGTAATTGGCCAGCATGACAGCGATGAGCATGCTGGCGAATTGCCTTTTATTTTACCCGTGCAAAATCCCATGCACAGTCCCGTGAACAGTCCCGTGCACAGTCCCATGCAAGATATGGTTCAGGCCGAAGCTATCAATCCTCTATCACACTCTCATGCGGTGAGTTTAAATACCACCACTGCCCAAACAGAGCACGCAGCCTTAACCACCGCGCAGACTAACCGCCTTTACAGTACTGTGGCGTCGACAGAAGCAGCGGTCCAAAGCGTGGCCAGCAGCTTACAAATGCCCGTCACGTCAGATGCAATAATCGCTACGTCTCAAAGCGCAGTTGATAGCACTCTTATAAAAGCGCCTGCACAAGCTGCAATGATAAACCCGATAAGCAGCAGCCTAATCACATCCTTGGTGGCAGCCGCTCCTAAAAGCGCCAACACCGCAGCACCAGCCACTGTAGAGACCACAATACAAGCGACAAGCATAAGCGGCTCAACCACCGCCAACACGACAAGTCAAAACCATTACGTGCCGACATCACCAGCATCATTAGTGGCACAAGCGAGTACGTCACAATCAATGTCATCGAACACGTCAGCATTGGCGGCGCCGCTCGCACAAAATGCTTGGCATAATGCGACGCCACACTTCGCCGCGACATCGCCTTTTATCGCCAATATTGCCCAGGAAGCCCTACCCGCTGACATTGAAAGCTCTGAGTTACAAGCGCTTATCAGTACCGCGAAAAGCCACTCAAAAGTTGCCCAATGGGGGCCAGTGTCAATCTCGCCATCCGCACCAATGGCCATGCAAGCACAAGAGCTTATCTCTCCTTTGCGCGAGCAATTACGCTTCCAAGTTGATCAGCATATTAAGCAAGCAGAGCTTAGGCTCGATCCGCCAGAGCTCGGCAAAGTAGAACTTAATATTCGACTTGATGGAGATAAATTACACATTCAGATGCACGCGGTTAACCCTGCCGTACGTGATGCTCTGCTCACAGGCTTGGAGCGGCTTCGTAACGAGTTAGCCATGGATCATGGCGGCCAAATAGACGTCGATGTCAATCAAGATGGCATGCCTGAAGGTAAACAAAATCAACAGCAGCAGACGCAAACGTCATCGGTTGCCGCTGCCTCGACTTCACATATTGATAGCGCTAGCGCGGCTGTCACACAACAGGACGATGTCAACCTATTGGCATAAACAGGGAGCCCCTTATGACATTTAGCAGTATTTACAAAAATAAAATCATCCTGACATTATTCGTCATCAGTTGGAGCGCGATCGTTTTTTGGGTCGGCTTGCAGTCGCCAGAGACCATCGCAAAGGTTTTTTCATCTGCTGAAGATGAAGTGATAACCGCAGAGTTTTACCCATTAGATAAGTTTGTCATTTCAGTCCCAGGTGATGACTATCCGCATTACTTACTACTGGAAATGGCGTTTAAAAGTAGCTCTGAAGGCGTTGAAAACACGATTAAAAAAGCAGATCCATTGATCCGTAATTCGCTAATGAAAATGTTTGCTAAAAAGCATTTTAATGAGCTCAACAACTCACAACAACTCGAGTCTTTACAACAAGAAGCGCACTTACTGCTAACCGCCGTGTTAGCCAATAATCAGTACAACATACAGATAGATGAAGTGCTGTTTACTCGAATGGTCATTCAATAGGAGGAAAGCCATGAATACTGCACAAGTCGCTTACCAAACAGCAGCAGAGCCTGCGATTAATCGCCTGTCAGAAAGCCAAGTGATGGTGCAGTACCTGCCACTAGTGAAACGTGCAGTCTCACAACTGCGCAGCCACTGCGGTTCAGTTTTGGCGAGTGAGGATATGGAGCAAATCGCCATGATGGCGTTGTTAGAATCTTCTCGGCGCTATCCAGGCCAATACGATAATGGTTTTATTTCATACGCAGGCCAGCGGATCCGCGGCGCTATACTCGATGAGTTGCGCCGACAAGACTGGCGACCTCGCCCTGTCAGACAACAAGCTCACGAACTCAACGATACAGTACGTAAACTCAGTAAAATGTTAGCCCGCACTCCCACTGACAACGAAGTTGCTGAAGCAATGGGCCTGAGTCAAGAAGAGTACCGCAAGTGCCTTCATGCCTCTCAATCAGAAGCGATGCGCAGTCTAGATGAACTGATCAGCGATGGCAGTCATTTTGAAGATAAACGCGATGTATTTGAGCAATTATCCACCAAAGAAACACTATTCCAAGCAATTTCAAAATTAAACAAAAGAGAACAGGTGATCCTGTCGCTTTACTATCAGCATGAACTTAATTTAAAAGAAATTGCCGCCACGTTGGGATTAACAGAAACGCGGATCTGTCAGTTACACAAGCAAGCTGTCAAACAGCTTAAACAGATCTACCAACAGTGGGATAGGTAAGCAGGTGGGATAATATGAGTAAGCTTTTTGGGTTGGTGATCATCCTTTTTTCCGTATTTGGTGGTTACATATGGGCCGGTGGTATTTTACTTTCACTATGGCAGCCTGCTGAAATAATGATTATTTTTGGTGCAGGCATTGGTGCATTGATTATTGCCAACCCTAGATCGGTGCTCACCGAAATGACACTGCAACTCAAAGAGCTTGTGACAGCTGAAAAAGAAGATCCCGAGCTATACCTGCAATTATTTGGCTTAATGGGCGTTCTCATGGCGCAAATCCAATCTCAAGGCTTAAAAGTGCTTGACGAGCATATCGAAAACCCCAAAGAAAGCTCACTATTTCTAATGTATCCCACCGTACTTAAGCACCCTGCTGCATTACAGTTTCTTATTGATAACCTTCGCTTACAATCAATCGGAAAGATATCAGCCCATGATCTCGAGCATATCTTGGATGAAGAAATCCATCGGATGGAAGAAGACTGGACTCGACCGGCCATCGCGCTGGGTAAAGTCGCCGAGGCCATGCCAGGTTTTGGTATTCTAGCCGCCGTGCTGGGGATTATCATCACAATGTCTAGTATTGATGGCCCCATCACTATGATAGGCGTAAAAGTGGCCGCAGCGCTCGTCGGCACCTTCATTGGTATATTTGCATGTTATTGCCTACTCGACCCACTTTCTACCGCCTTAGAACACCTTGTAGAGCGTAAAACGGCACAGCTCAAATGCGTAGCCGCAATGCTAACAGCCTTTGCCAAAGGCAAGCCCCCGATGTTAGCTATTGATGCTGGACGCAAGCAAATCCAAAGTGAGAATAGGCCAACATTTATCGAATTAGAGCGCTGGATGCAGGAACAAAAAAACTAATGGCTATTCGTCCTGAGCCCATCATTATTCGACGTAAAAAGCGAAGCAAAAACAAAGCAAGCCATAGTGGTGCGTGGAAAGTCGCCTTTGCTGACTTCACCCTCGCAATGATGGCGCTTTTCATGGTGCTATGGTTGATACAAGTATCAGATCAGCAAGAAAGAAGTATGGTCGTCCAGTACTTAAAAGGGGATCTTTACTCTACCGGTTCAATCAATCCTTTTGATCTTAGCCAGTCTCCTTCGTTAATCGACTTTGAAGGTAATATCGCCATCCAGCAGGCCGTATTACCTGCTGCAGCCACCGGTGTTGATCGTAGTGGCCCTGCAATGCACAACCATGTCCCACTGGGCGAAGATAATGTTAAAGCTGGGGTCGGCCCGGAGCTGAATGCCTTAGTACCTGGAAAATTTGAGACTCAAGCTCAACTAGAGCTTCTCGCTAAAGAAATTGATAAAGTTATCAAAGAAGCAGGCATGAGTAATAATGTAGATCTTAAAATTGTGCCACAAGGGATCAGGATCCTGATGCATGATAACGAGAAGGAATTAATGTTCACACGTGGCAGTGCACACTTTAAACCTTACTTTGAAGATTTACTCATGGCCTTGGGGCCAACGCTTGCTAAAGTCGAAAATAAAATGAGTATCTCAGGCCATACAGATTCAAGTGCATACGCTGGGAAACTATTTACCAACTGGGAGCTATCATCAAAGCGCGCCTTACTTGCACGTAGGATCCTTGAATATTCAGGAGTGCAGCGCAAGCAGGTCATGCAAGTCACCGGTATGGCTGATCAGGCCCCCTATATTGCTGAAACGCCTAATGCAGCAGCAAATAGGAGAATTGAAGTATTAGTAATGACATCCATCGCAGAAGAGCAAATCAAACAGATAATGGGCAGTAGTCATCAAGCACCCAAAAGTCAGGCTATCAACAGTGCTAGACAACAAGCACAAGCTAACCAACCTCGAATGAGGTATAACTGAACTTCTAATACATATGCATTGAATACAGTCGTTAGCTCAGTGTAAAATACAATGTAAAACATACAACAAAAATAACATGTTACACAGGAATATAAGCCATGCCATCATTCGAGAGAAAAGGCCCTGATAATCTACAAAAACTCTTTCTCTACTTGATAATATTCGATTGGATCGCCTTACTCTACCTTGCCAGTGAATTGACAACCCTGTCTTTTAGGCAAGGGGTTAGCACTTCCATTATGCTCGCCACATTCAACTGTATTCTCTTCAACATATGCTTAAAGCGTACCCGTAGATCTAATGATAGTTACCTGATCTATCCCGTTATAGCAGCGGCGCTATTGTCATTTATACTGATCGCATACTTTTTCCTATTTACTTAATCGGCTAACGCTCAACCTTCCCGCTCAATCTCCAAGCACGCTTACCCAGCTAGTGGCATGCCCATGCAAAGAAAGAACCATGCCGTATATCAGTCACAAGCTGGCATGCTCCCCTACCTGAATACATTTACATGTATACGCCTAAAACAAGTTTAAATCGGCTCCTAACAACAGAACTTAGATAAGATCAAACTACTCAAAGGTGAAGGGTTAACTACAAATACTGATAATGGATAATGGATAATGTAAGTTAAAAAGGATAGCTACGTAGCAGTAACCATTGAATAAAACACGTGTTCTGTGAGGGTTCAGCGCAATAGAATGCTGGTGTTGTTTTCATGATTACAGAGTTTAGATATGACTATGGATGTGTATTTGAGGTTGGGTCCTAGTTCCAGTTCTAGTTTTAGCCCGAATTAATCAGACTCAACCAGATTTAATTTAACCCAACGAAAAAAGCCTCTACATTGCTGTAGAGGCTTTAATCTTTGTTTGGCGGAACGGACGAGACTCGAACTCGCGACCCCCGGCGTGACAGGCCGGTATTCTAACCAACTGAACTA
>JAOIUG010000065.1 GCA_028223395.1 Shewanella sp. | reverse complement strand
CTTGTATGATCGTATTGAATTACTAGATCAGCGTCGATTGATCGATGTTAAAGTCGCCCGTATTTTGCATAAACTACGCACTGATGGCAATCGTGGCGCTCACCCTGAAAAATACCATCTTACTCCCGAGCAACTGCAACAACTCAGCCAACGCGCAATCAAGCAGCTTTTACAGCTAGTGAAACTATTGTTTCACGCTATAACAAACACGACTGCACCGGCGTATTACTTTGAAGACTTTGATACGTTAGCCGGGCGAGATCTTTGTTACCGTGCGGTGATGGAACAAGATGTTGAATCACAGTACTTAGTTGGCATGTCTCTAAAAGCGCGAGCATTAATGCAAAAAGAGCAAGAGCTAGCATTACAAGAGCCGCATGAAAAAGATCTTGAAGAACGCTCTATTGCCACTTTAAGGCAAGCAAGCTATTGGTTTGCTCAAGCCGCAGAGCATCATGCTGATGCGCTTTATGAGCATGGCGTAGCATTGTTGCATGGTTATAATGGCGAGCTAAATCCCATAGCCGGTGAACAGGCTATTGCCAAAGCGGCTGAGCAAGGCGTTATTAATGCGATGGCGTTATTAGGTTATTTTTATTTAGTGGGTAGCCAATCTTTTAACCTAGATCTTCAACTGGCTGAGCAGTATTTAACTGAGGCCGCGAAACAAGAACACTCTGAAGCACTGGCAAATTTAGGGGTGCTTTATTATCAACAATCAGATCTGAGCTCTGCTTATCAATATATTAACCGTGCGGCTAAAGCTGGATCCCCTCATGCACAGTATCATTTATCGCTAATGTTAGCCCGAGGAGAAGGCTGTGAAATCGACAGCGTTAAAAGCCAGCATTGGTTAACTGAGGCTGCAGAGCAAGGTCAGCTTGATGCTATGTTGGCACGTGCACAGTCAATGTTACATGACGATCCAGTACTGACTAACAATGCAGCGCACACAACAGATTATACCTTGGCCGAAACTTATTTACGGGAAGTCATTAAATATGGGCATAGTGTTGCTGCGATGATGGAGCTCAGTGTTGCGCTTGCTGATGGAGTATTAGGACGAATTGATGTTGTGGCTTCAGCTTCGTTACTTAAATTAGCTAAAGCGCATGCCAATGATGATGAACTGGCGGTAATTGAGCCATTGTGGGCGTCACTGGAGCAACAAATACAGTCAGTCATGCTGGTGACTCAGTCAACTGAAGAGCAAGCCGCGCTGGCTAAAGCGGCAGAGTTATTGAGCAATTAATCTTTTAAATTACTGGTAAGCGCTGTGTGGTTGTTATTTTGATATAGATAAAGGTGCAGCAGACTCTGCACCTTTTTTGTGTGTAACACCCGCAGTTACTGACGTAAAAATTGTATTTTATTCATTAGGATCGTGCTCAAAGGTACGCCCTGCTGTTTGAGCATTTTGCGGTGCTCTGCTTTTAAATATACTTTCTTGAAATTGATTTGACTGTTGGCTTTCTTTTTGGAAATGGCCACCCGCCTGTTGCTTTTGAAAGCGTGCGAGTTGACGTTTTAGATACACACGACCAAAAAGGCTAAGAGTAATAAAAGTAATGGCACCAAAGAGTAATAAAAATGGCAAGGCAACTAATGACAAGGTCATTAAGGCTAAACCGATCACGAATGCTAACCAGCCACGTGAGCCAGAAAATCGGTTTTGCATTGGGTTGCTTTGGAATTTGTTGTAAATCATAGATTCTCCATAGTCTTGCTTACATTAAAAAATGAGTATGAACAGACAGGTAAGCTGACATCATTAATTTTGCCGATAAAACACTCAAAAATCACGTTAATAAAGGTTAATATTTATGCGCTACTCAAGTGCCTCAGATAGTCTACCACGATAATCATTATCCGCGTTTCACCTCTTGTTTAAACGCCGAGGAGACACATTGGCAAATCATGTTTTTGACCCATTGATGACCGGGATCGTCATCATTCCTTTGATGCCACAATAATACATAGGCCAGCGGCATAAACTCAAAAGGCAGCGGCAATTGGGTGAGTGGATACAGTTTTTTTGCATGCTTAGCAAAACTCGCTGGCAATGTAAAAATCAAATCACTGTGAGCGCAGATGCTGGCTGCACCATAAAAGTCAGGCACGGTAGTACTGATACGCCGATGATGGCCTAAATCCGCGAGGTGATAATCGAGTGCCCACCAGTCATTTCCCTCACAGCGAACCTGCACATGCTGCATATTCAAGTAACAGTCTTGGCTCCATTGGCCAGCTGCCATAGCAGTTAATATCGGGTGATGTTGCCGGACAAGGCAAACTTGCTCGTCTGTAAAGAGCGTCTGATGGCTGATCCCTTCAGGTAATTTGTCTACTTGAAAAGCCGATTGTGGGTGAAGATCACGCCCTGAGATCCCAAAATCAATCTGGCCTTGTTGGATGGCTTGAGTTGAGTTTTCAGTCCAAACATAACTGTCGAGCTTGAGATTAGGCGCCTTACTGAGTAGAGGCCCTATAAAATATGGAATGAGTGTTTCATAGGCACTTTCAACCATGGCAAATGAAAACTGCCGAGTACTGTTGGTGGGGACAAAACTTGGCGGTAACGTCAGCTGGTACAACCCCTGTAAACTTTGCGGTAGCATATTCCCCAATTGGACTGCATGCGCCGTTGGTTTAAGCCCGTGAGCGGTACGTAAAAAAAGAGGATCGCCCAGGGTTTCACGTAAGCGGTTTAGGCTTTTGCTCAGTGCTGACTGGCTGACATTCAAACGATTGGCGGCGCGCGTGACACTGTTCTCTTCCAGTAGGATCTGTAAAATCACGAGTAAGTTTAAATCGATGCGAGCTAAGTTTTCTAATTTCATTGATATTCCAAAATAGAATGTCTTTATGGAAATAATATCATTTCTATTCATACCATGCTTTGGATAATATAGACATGTTACTTTAATTTGAGAAAACTAATGCGCCGCAATTTATTACCTATTTTAATGTCAATGGTGGTTCTAAGCCCTTTAGCTATTGATATTTACCTTCCGTCAATGCCTGCCATGGCGGCAGAATTCTCGGTATCTGCCAGCCAAATTCAGTCCACGTTAGTCTTGTTTTTGTTTGCCATGGGCACAGGGCAATTATTCATTGGCCCTTTGGCTGATCGCTATGGTCGGCGGCCAATTGCACTCGGCGGTATTATCCTTTATATCGCAAGCAGCATGTTAGCGGCTGCCGCTGTTGAATTTCATTGGTTACAGCTTGCGCGAGTCTTACAAGGCTTAGCAGCTTGTTCAACATCCATTGTCGTGTTTAGTGCAGTACGAGATTGTTTTTCACCACAACAAGGGGCGCGCTATTACAGTTACTTAAATGGGATGATTTGCATTATCCCTGCGCTGGCACCAACTTTAGGCGGCTTGCTCGCATTGCAGTTTGGCTGGCGATCGACGTTTGTCTTTATGTCAATTTACGCAATCTTCATTTTGGTTTTTGTCGGTTACCGCTTGCCTGAGACTCGCCCCCACAACACGGTAAGTTCTGGTCCATTGTATCGTTGGGCACGTTACAAACCGGTCATTGGTGAGGCACACTTTATGTTTTACGCCATCGCTTGCATGGCTGGCATGGCCGCCATTTTAAGCTATGTCTCGTATGCCCCTGTGTGGTTGATTGAGCACTTAGGCATGTCTGAGTTAACCTTTAGCGGCTTGTTTGGTTTAAATGCTATTATCAATGTTGCTGCCTGCTTTATAGCGCCTGTGATCATCAAAAAATTAGGAAATCGAACCACGGTTATTTTGGCATTACTCAGCATGTTGCTCGCAGCAGTCATGCAAGTGTTAGTGCAAATTTTGGGGCCGCAATCAGGCCTAGCAGCAGCCTTCAGCTTTATGCTACCCATGATCCTACTGTGTATTGGTTTTGCGTTATTGTTAGGGCCAGCCACCAGTATGGCATTAGCCGCGTTTGGAGAAAGAGCCGGCACCGCCACCGCCATGTTAGGTTTTATTCAAATGAGTGGGGCGTCATTACTCGTCGGTTTAGTGCAACAAACAAATTTAACAGCACCTTATGCTATTGCCTTGATTATGGGTGGTATGGCTGCTGTTTTACTGTTGATCATGGCAATGCCACGCTTCAACCATTGGCATCAGGAGCAGCATACTCACTAGAACTTGTTGCCGCAGATTATAGGCTGCTTTGTTAAAGCAAACAGAGATGCTTGAGTCATTCTCCACACATTGGCTTAACGCAGTAAAAATAATCCACGTGCGCGGCAATGCTAGGGCGGTTGATCTTTCGAGCTTAGTTTTTGTTCGAATTCAATTTTTTAGTACAAGGCTTGAGCGATGAGGCTTAGCTGGCTAAGTGACAAGCGCGTAACGCACTCTAGTCATGAAAGAATATAACAATTGAAGCGAACCCAAAGCGCCGCGTTTCTTGGCTATTTTGACTGTGTTGTAGACTACTTGTGGAGAAAACTTAACGGCATAGCCTCCGCCTTGTCAAAATAGACAATAAGCTGCGGTAAAAACAACCGTGAAAGATCAACAGCCTCTAATTATTCACAATACTTTTATTATTGCTAGACCACCCTTTTGCCTGTAAGACTCACCCTCTACGCAGGCTTTTTTTTGTCAAAAACACACGTCCATTCAGCGCAGAATAGGTATATACTGCCCGCTTCATTTGGTAAATAAATAGGTTTATTGTTTTGTCTCGTGCAGTTTGTTCGACATGCCATTACCCACAAAAAGCGTGCTTATGTGCCAGTATTCGTACCATGCAGGTGAAGACAGAGATTATTGTTCTACAAGATCCTAGTGAAGTAGGCCATGCCAAAAATAGTGTGCATTTAATGCAGCTAGTGATCCCTGAGGTGCAAGTTTATATTGGAGAAAACGAGGCCGACTTTAGCGCGCTAAAAACATATTTATCCGCCTCATCTAAGCCTGTCTATTTAGTCTATCCATCTGAGCATAGTCAACAGGCGAATTCCACATTAATCGGACAAGATGTTATTTTGTTATTGCTAGATGGGACATGGAAAAAAGCCTATAAGCTGATGACACTAAACCCTTGGTTACAGGCATTTCCTGCACTACATCTAAATTTAGATTCTGCCTCCAATTACACCATCCGCAAGGCCAGCCGCAGTGATAGCTTATCTACATTAGAGGCGAGCGCGATGATGTTAAAAGTCATAGAACCTGCCAACGATACGAGTGCGCTGACCGATGCCCTAGCGGCGTTAGTAGAGTTAAGGCTCGCCGCAATGCCTGCTAATGTACGTGCGCGCTATAACAAATAACCCAAGGCTTTAAAGTGGCATAATGCACGTGTTGCTCAGTGACTGACAGATGCACTACACACAAAGCTCTGCGCCCACTTTTTGAGGCTGCCTTAACATTTGCGCGGTAAAAACATCTGCCGTGACTGGCCAGCCAAAATGGTAGCCTTGGGCATAGCCTTTTCCCATACCGATTAATCGCTCTTTTTGCGCTTTTGTTTCGACGCCTTCAACAACATAATGAATGTCTAGCGCTTGTGCTAAGTGGACTATCACTTTGCACAGCTCTTCACCTTGTGGCAGATGGAGGCGCTGTGCAAAGCTAGGATCTATTTTAACGTAATCAATCGGCAAACTGCCTAAGCGACTTAATGACGATAATCCAGCACCGAAATCATCAATAGCAATAGCAATGCCTTGTTTCTTTAGATAGTTAAGTACCTGCGCGACTAGTTTTGGCTGACAAATTAACGCCGACTCTTCAATTTCAAGTATGAGCTTATTCGGTGGAAGTTCACTTTGCTGTAAAGCTGCACTTAACACGGATAAAAAATCGGGATGTTCTAATTGTGCTTGTGAAATATTAACGCTGATCTTCAACTCTTTATTGTACTTTTTATGCCATTGCACCATTTGTAAGCACGCTTGTTGCAGTGCCCACAGCCCGACTTTAAGCAGTAAGCCGGTGTCTTTTAACAGTGGGACAAATTCATGCGCCTCTAGTGTTGTACCATCGCTGCGATTCCACCTCAATAAGGCTTCAACCGCTATCATTTTATGCGTGTCTAAATCGACAATTTGCTGGTAAACCAATCCAAATTGCCCAAGGTTTTGCGCATGTTTTAAATCATTTAGCAGTAATAGTTTTTTCTCTGCCGCCTCTCTAATGGCACTGCTATAAAAACAAATATGATTGGGGCTTTTTTTGGCTGAATACATCGCAGTATCAGCCATGCTCAAGAGCTGACTCGCCTCATGGCTTTGCGTTGGGAACAATGAAATACCAATGCTTGTGCCCAGGTAGAGTTTTTGGCCATCAATTTCAAAAGGTGCTTCAAATAACGCTAATACTCTATCTGAAAACGCTTCAATTTCTGCTTTGTTCTCACATCGAGGTAAAATCAGAGTAAATTCATCCCCCCCCTAAGCGGGCGATGTCGGCGTCATCTAAGCAACAGGTTTCCAAACGTGCAGCCACCAGCTGCAACACCTTGTCGCCAGTTGCATGGCCAAAGCTGTCGTTAACGTTTTTAAAACCGTTGAGATCTAAAAACATCAACGCACCAATCATATTTGGATATTGCTGAATACTATCTATGGCTTTATTAATGAGTTTGATCAAATGAAAACGGTTAGGCAGCCCTGTCAATTTGTCATACATTGCTTGCTGGGTAAGCTGATTTTCTAAACGTTTTTTTTCGCTAATATCACTGAAAAGATTAACATAATAAACAATACCTTCAGCATAGATCCTACGGCAACTTTGCCAAGCAGGAAACTTAGTACCGTCCGAGCGATACTTCCACACCTCACCTTGCCAATTATCTTTACTCGCCAGAGATCTCATTGGCACTGCTTGGAGGTTGTCTTGCTCAAGCCCCAATGCCTGTGGACTTTTCGCCAGCATATGCTCGGCGCTATAACCACAAATACGGCACATCGCTTTGTTAACCGCTAAAATTTGGTTGTCTTCATTGGTGATATAAACCGCTTCAGCACTGTCCTCTAGGGTAATCGTCATAAGCGCTTTAGGCAGATCTTGAAAACCATTATTAATATGCGCGCGGCATTTCTCTCGCCGATCAATGGCGGTAAACTGGATCAAAACCACATCAGAGTCATCCAACTTTACCGGATATAAAGTCACTTTAGTCGGTAGCTCTGTGCCTTTGCTACTGATATGTAACCAGTTAAAATCAATCACACGGCCTAAGCTGGCTTCATTCAGCATCTGCTGGCCATATTCGAGACTATTTCGACCCGATGATTGGATCCTTGGCGATAGATCATAAGGCGTGCAATGCAGAAAATCTTGCTCGCTGCTTTGGAAATAATCTAAAGTGGCCTGATTAGTGGCAATGAAATGGTAATCACTGATTATCGCCAGCGCTACCGACGGCTCAATACTGCCTTTTTGCATCAAGTCATTAACAATCGAAGGAGTGGAAGATGTGAGTCGTGAGTATATTTCTGACCACTTTGACATGCTTGTTGTTCCTTCTAACGGTTAATAGCACACGGTTAATGTGTCGTAAAAATGCAAGTAGACTTCTAATTTTTAATGCGTTTTCACCAGAGCGTCAAAAATACCTTTATTTGACGCTTTACACAATTACGACATGACGAATTTTGCTAAAGCAGATACATTTAGCAGCATTTACTCTTCATAGAACATCATAAAAGTGTAACTTTTTTGCATAGACAGACATCATTACCACTCGCGGCGCCTGTCATACCAAGCGATACACTGCTGCAGTCACGTTCACCACAAAATTAAGAACCCCACCTTACGTAACCAATTGTTACATAAGTTGGTTTAACTATAATTCAGTAGGGTTTGTTAATTTTTATGGTTGTTTTGCCGCAGA
>JAOIUG010000064.1 GCA_028223395.1 Shewanella sp. | reverse complement strand
ATTAAGGTACATGTTGTTGATAGAGAGCAAGCATACGATATGGTGGTAAAGGGTCGCATTGATAACGCGTCAACCGTGATTGGATTATTATGGCTACAACTTAACTATCGTCATTTAACAGAGGCTGAAAGTGAATAATTATCATGATTGTAGGTTTGTTGAGGACTTTGGAATGATAACGTGTCAAAAATAGCACTAATGAACAAGCAGAAGTACCAACCCAATGTGAGTCAGTTTTTGGCTGTCTGTTCTCGTAATTATATGCATATCCAGCGCTGGCTGACGTTGGAGCCTAGTGCTGGAAAGCATTGGCAAGTAAAAGGGGAGTTTGGTCAGCTAAGTGTGCGCTTACTAGAGAACACAAAATACACTCAATTGGTTGAAATCGCTCGATGTGCGGGACAACATTCACTGGTGTCAACACCTAAAGTGACGGTTCGTGTTTATCATGATGCTAAATTAGCAGAAGTGTTAACTAGTCAACAGATTTATCAATTGCGTCCAGTGTATGATTACCCCAATTTAAACATGTATCATCGTGATGAGAAGTATCAAGTTAATGCGTTTCTTGAAACGCTGTTGAAGATAGATAGCTTGACGAAATTTATAGATAAATCTAATGACTAGGTAATTGCTTTGCTGAAAGAGGCTGTCTCTTATTCCATTCCAGAGTCCAGTAGTGTGAGAGTCGTGCAGGTCACTGACCCTCATCTTTTTGCGGATCCTGCCGCGCAACTATTAGGCGTAAATACTGCCCAGAGTTTAAATGCGGTATTAAATACGATTGATGCTGTGGGTTATCAAATGGATTTGATGTTGGCAACGGGTGATATTAGCCAAGATTACTCCAGTCAATCTTATCGTCATTTTGTCGATGCCATTTCCCCGTTAAACCTCCCGTGCCACTACCTACCAGGCAATCACGATGATCCACGTGTGATGAACTTGCATATGCAAGGTGAGCACATGTATGGACAAAAAAGAATTCTTGCCGGTAATTGGCAGATTATCATGCTCGACTCCACAGTGCCTGGTCGCCCAGGTGGCCACATGTCTACTCAAGAGATTGAATTAATAGAGCAGGCAGTGATGGCAGAGCCTAATCGACACACATTATTAGTGATGCATCATAACCCGATTTTAGCGGGTTGTGCTTGGTTAGATCAGCACTGTATGGATAACGGCAGTGACTTTATTGAGCAAGTTTCTCGCTACCGGCAGATCAAAGGACTGTTGTGGGGGCATATTCATCAGCATGTTGATAAAATACACTTAGGAGCTCAAGGGCCTATAAAACTAATGGCTACTCCATCTACTTGCATTCAGTTCAAACCTCAATCAACTTATTTTGCCCTTGATGCATTACAGCCCGGTTACCGTTTGCTGGAGCTTAAATCTGATGGTAGCATCTTGACTAACGTACACAGGGTACCAGGTGAAAATTTTTCACCTGACAACGAAGCTGGCGGTTATTGAGTTATATTAAGCCGCAGCGTGAGGAACTATGCTGCTTTATATTCATGGATTTAATAGCTCGCCTCTTTCGGATAAAGGGCTCACAACGGCTCGATTTATTAAGCAACATTATCCCGATTTAAATGTTCAACAGCCTCAGCTACCAAGCGAACCTTTAGCGGCAATGACATTACTGCGCCGCATTGTCGAGCAAGCTAAAATGAAGGGGGAGTCGTTAACTTATATCGGATCGTCTTTAGGTGGCTATTTTGCCAGTTATTTAGCCGAACACTACGGTGGTCGTGCTGTTTTGATCAATCCAGCGGTCAAACCTTTCGAACTGTTTGATGAATTCATCGGTACTCAGTACAATCCCTATACGGGTGAAACCTATGAGGTTTTAGAAAAGCATAAACAAGATCTTGCTCAGTTTAATACAGCTGTCATTATGCACCCAGAACGCTTCTATATCTTGTTACAAACAGGCGATGAAGTACTCGACTATAAACAGGCTGTACAAAAGTACCACTGCTGCAAATTACTGATAGAGCCTGGCGGTGACCATGGCTTTGCAGGCTACCAAGAGCAGCTGCCAAGCATTTGCAATTACCTGTTTCTTGACAAATAGACCCGTAGGGCCGCACCATGGCCTGAATAACAAAAAATGATGTGCCATGACAAATCAATACACCTCAGATGCTATTGAAGTCCTAAACGGACTTGACCCTGTAAAACGCCGCCCCGGTATGTATACCGACACTTCGCGCCCGAATCATTTAGGCCAGGAAGTGATCGATAACAGTGTTGATGAAGCACTTGCCGGACATGCAAGCCGTATTGAGGTTATCCTCCATGCTGACAACTCCCTTGAAGTGACCGATGATGGGCGCGGTATGCCTGTGGATATTCACCCTGAAGAAGGGATCCCAGGTGTCGAGCTTATTTTAACGAAGCTGCATGCTGGTGGTAAGTTTTCCAATAAAAACTATCAATTTTCAGGCGGTCTCCACGGTGTGGGAATTTCAGTCGTTAACGCGCTTTCAAGTCGAGTCGAAATTACTGTACGACGCAACGCTGAAGTCTTTGATATGGCTTTTGAGCACGGTGAAAAGGTTGAAGAACTGCGTGTTACTGGTGCATGTGGTCGACGCAATAGCGGAACACGGGTTCATTTCTGGCCTGATGCAAGCTATTTTGATTCTGCTAATTTTTCAATCACTAAGTTAACTTATTTGCTGAAAGCTAAAGCGGTATTATGCCCCGGTTTACGGATTAAATTCGTTAATAAGCAAAATAATGAAACCCAAGAGTGGTTTTATGAGAGCGGTTTAGAAGACTATTTGAAATCGTCGATTAACGGCGTCCCCATGTTACCTGAAGTGCCTTTTGTGGGCAGCTTTAAAGGCAATCTAGAAGCCGCAGATTGGGCCATTACTTGGTTGCCTGAAGGCGGAGATTACTTAAATGAAAGTTATGTCAACCTGATCCCCACTCCGTTGGGCGGCACTCATGTTAACGGTTTTAGGCAAGGCTTACTTGAGTCTATGCGAGAGTTTTGTGAGTTTAGAAACTTAGTGCCACGAGGGATAAAGTTAACGCCCGAAGACATCTGGGATCGTTGTACCTTTATTTTATCTATTAAAATGCAAGATCCACAATTTGCAGGCCAAACTAAAGAGAAGCTGTCGAGTCGACAATGTGCAGCGTTTGTCTCTGGTATTGTGCGTGACGCGTTTAGTTTGTGGCTAAATACCAATACTGAGCAAGCAGAAGCTTTGGCGGATATGTGTATTAATAACGCCCAAAAGCGTTTGAAAGCGGCAAAGAAAGTGGCGCGTAAACGGATCACCTCTGGGCCTGCTTTACCAGGGAAATTGACCGACTGCAGCGGTCAAGATCCTATGCGTGGCGAGTTGTTTTTGGTCGAAGGAGATTCTGCTGGTGGCAGTGCAAAACAAGCACGAGATCGTGAGTTTCAAGCGATTATGCCGCTGCGAGGTAAAATTTTGAATACTTGGGAGGTTGATGCTACGCAAGTGTTGGCCTCACAGGAAGTGCATGATATTTCGGTTGCCGTAGGGTGCGATCCAGATAGCCGTGATATCTCAGAACTTCGATATGGAAAAATATGTATTTTAGCTGACGCAGACTCTGATGGTTTGCATATTGCCACTTTGCTGTGCGCACTATTTATGAAGCATTATCGAGTGCTAGTAGAGGCTGGCCATATTTATGTGGCAATGCCGCCTTTGTTTAGGATAGATATTGGTAAAGATGTATTTTATGCACTCGATGAAGCAGAGCGTGACGGTGTGCTCGATCGTATTGCTGCAGAAAAGCGCAAAGGTAAAGTACAAGTCACACGATTTAAAGGTTTGGGGGAAATGAATCCCTTGCAATTACGCGAAACCACAATGGATCCGAATACGCGCAGACTCGTACAACTGACGGTTGACGATGCAGAAGATACCTTAGCCGTTATGGACATGTTGCTTGCTAAAAAACGAGCCGGCGATCGTAAAACATGGCTAGAGACTAAAGGCGATCTTGCGCAAATATAGATTAATGGCTTGCTGACAATGAGTACTGAAAATCATCATGATAATGAAAAATAATTCAAGGCAAATCTTTATTGGTTTGTCCGTTCTATTTGCGCAGTTAATCCTAGGCGCTACGCGCGTAGCGGCAGAGCCTGTGATGATCACAGTCTCAAAGGGTTTTGGCTTAAGTTTATTTGCTTCCGATCTCGGAGACGCAAAGCAGCTGGCACTTGGTACAAATGGCACATTATTTGTCGGCTCTTATAAAAAAGGGATCATTACAGCGCTTGTTGACGCTAACCAAGATGGCAGAGTCGACAAGCGTTACGTTGTCGCCAAGGGGTTACATTATCCCGAAGCCATCGCATTTCATGATGGCGCGCTTTACATCGCAGAAGATGAGCGCATTATCAAGCTTGTTGATATTGAATCTCGTTTGAAACGTCCTGGCCGTCCCAAAGAAGTGTATGACCGCTTACCTGGGAACACAAAAAAAAGCCGCCGTTCTATGCGTTTTGGCCCTGATGGTCGGCTTTACATCGCGATTGGTTCGCCTTGCAATGTTTGTGAACCTGCCGCGCCATTTGGCAGTATTATCGCTATTAACGTTCATACCGGAGAAAGTGAGCAGGTTGTCAGTGGTGTACGACGTGTAGGGGCATTTGATTGGTCACCTAAAAAAGAGGAACTGTGGTTTTCGGAGCTTGGCCGCGACTGGATGGGTGACAATTTACCACCAGATGAGCTCAATAAAGTCAGTATTGTAGGTGCCCATTACGGGTTCCCGTACGTGCACGCAACCAATATTGCTGAGCCAGCTTATGATAAGCCGAAAAACTTAACTGTTGTGGCGCCAGAGTTTGAACTCCCCGCACATGTTGGGCCTTTAGGGTTACATTTTTATCGTGGCAAGCAATTTCCAGAGCGATATCACAATAAAATGTTTATTGCTGAAAATGGTTCTTGGAATCGCTCAAGTAAAGTGGGTTATCAAATCGTATTTCTTGATATCAGTGATAAACACGCCATAAAACGTAGTACTGTCGTCAGTTTTTTGGATGGTGAATTTCCGGTTGCGAGACCTTACTCGATACTGACAGCCCCCGATGGTGCA
The DNA here is from genome assembly GCA_028223395.1 of Shewanella sp. Lineage (GTDB taxonomy): Bacteria > Pseudomonadota > Gammaproteobacteria > Enterobacterales > Shewanellaceae > Shewanella. The sequence continues at coordinate 2,801 of JAOIUG010000064.1, read as the reverse complement.
ATGTATATTTCAGATGATCTCAAAGGCAGTGTTTACCGTTTATTTTACAAAAATGCACCAAAGAATCAGTCACAGGATAATGATTAATGAGTGATGCGATAGATTTAAGCTTAGACGGCGTAGAGCAAATGCCAATGCGCCGCTTCACGGAAGAGGCATACCTTAATTATTCCATGTACGTCATCATGGACCGTGCTCTGCCACATATTGGTGACGGGCTCAAACCTGTTCAGAGGCGGATCATCTATGCCATGAGTGAGCTTGGGTTATCTGCGCAGTCAAAGCATAAAAAATCGGCTCGTACCGTCGGTGATGTCTTGGGTAAGTATCATCCTCACGGTGACAGCGCTTGTTATGAAGCGATGGTGCTGATGGCGCAGCCATTTTCTTATCGTTATCCGTTAGTCGATGGTCAAGGTAACTGGGGAGCACCTGATGATCCCAAATCATTTGCCGCCATGCGTTATACCGAAGCGAGGTTGTCAAAGTTTTCGGAGGTCTTGCTCAGTGAACTTGGGCAAGGCACAGTTGATTGGGGGGTTAACTTTGATGGCACAATGAAAGAGCCATTAGTATTACCCGCAAGGCTGCCTCATATTTTACTCAATGGGATCACAGGCATTGCAGTCGGTATGGCAACCGATGTGCCACCGCATAATGCCAAAGAGCTGGTGGGAGCATGTGTTGAACTGCTCGATAACCCTAAAGCGGATTTAGCGCGGTTGATGGAGTTTGTTCCTGGGCCTGATTACCCCACAGAAGCTGAAATCATTACACCGTCAGCCGATATTGCCAAAATTTATCAAACAGGCCGTGGTTCTATTAAAGCGCGAGCGGTTTACACTGTTGAAAATGGTGAGGTGGTGATCACCGCACTACCACATCAAGCCAGTAGCGGTAAAATATTAGAACAAATTGCCGCGCAGATGCAGAGCAAAAAATTACCGATGGTGACGGATCTTCGAGATGAATCGGATCACGAAAGTCCGGTACGCATGGTGATAGTGCCTCGCTCAAATCGCGTCGATTGCGATCAAATGATGGCTCACCTTTTTGCGACTACAGATCTTGAAAAAAGCTACCGAGTTAACCTGAATGTGTTAGGGCTAAATGGTCGTCCGCAGGTTAAGGGGCTACGAGAGCTGTTAACTGAATGGCTTGTTTTTCGCATGACCACGGTTAAGCGCCGTTTAGAGTTTAGATTAGATAAAATTTTAGCGCGATTGCACATTCTTGATGCATTAATGATCGCATTTTTGAACATCGATGAAGTGATTGAAATAATTCGCTTTAATGATGATCCCAAAGCCGAGTTAATCACACGTTTTGCCCTGTCTGATAAGCAAGCGGATGCGATTTTAGATTTAAAGCTTCGCCATTTAGCTAAGTTAGAAGAGTTTAAGATCAAGTCAGAGCAAAGTGAATTAGAAGCCGAGCGCGATAAGCTACAGTTATTGCTCAGTTCAGAGCGTCGCATGAAGACATTGATAAAAAAAGAGCTTATCAAAGATGGCGAAGATTATGGAGATGCACGCCGCTCACCGCTTGTGGTGCGTGGTGAGTCAAAAGCCTTAACGGAGCAAGAGCTAGTACCCGCGGAATCGGTCACAGTGGTCTTGTCAGAAAAGGGCTGGGTTAGATGCGCGAAAGGCCATGACGTTGATGGTAAGAGCTTATCTTATAAAGCGGGTGATGAGTTTCTATGCGCAGCGCCAGGGCGCAGTAACCAGCCTAGTGTTTTTATTGATACTTCAGGCAGAGCATTTGCAACCGATACTCATACATTGCCCTCAGCACGTTCTCAAGGTGAGCCGATAACAACACGCTTTAACTTGGCGCCAGGCGCCACAATGGAACATGTATTACTGGCTGACGAAGATCAATGCTATATACTCGCATCGGATGCAGGTTATGGTTTTATTGCGGCGAATAAAGATATGATCTCGCGCAATAAGGCTGGCAAAGCACTATTAAGCTTACCGGCTAATGCTAAAGTATTGGCGCCACAGAAGGTAGACAAAACACAAGCGCAGTCAATACTGGCGATAACAAACGAAGGACGAATGTTATTGTTTTCGTTAGATGCATTACCCCAGCTGACCAAAGGTAAAGGCAATAAGGTGATCGGGATCCCAACCGAGCGAGCTAAAAATCGTGAGGAGTTGTTGGTTCACCTCAATGTGATCCCTGAGGGAATGGCGGTCACGTTGTGGGCGGGTAAGCGTAAGTTAACATTAAAACCGAGCGATCTAGAGCATTACCGAGGTGAGCGAGGCCGAAGAGGCGCAAAACTTCCACGAGGTTTACAGCGTGTTGATAGCGTAGAGCTTGGTGATGGAGACGCCATAATCTAGATGATTGAACATAAAAAATGCAGCCAGATGGCTGCATTTTTTATGAATAAATAGCTTATGTATGATTAAGCAACTTCATAGAAATTCGGTTCGATATCGACTTGCCTTTGGATGATTTGACTCGCCATTGTTACACATTTACCACACTGATCGCCCACACCTAAACGCTTTTTAACTTGCGCAATTGAGGTGTCGCCTTGGCTAACGGCTTCTTTTATCTGAGTATCTGTAATTGCATGGCAAAGGCAAACGTACATAATTTAGAATCCAACTTTCGAATATGCACTAATTATAAATGAAAATAATTCTCAATGCCAATCGTAGTTGCGTATTGTGTTCCATCTTTATCATTTTACGATGGTCAAAGCGGCTCTTATTTATCGAGCTTGGTCGCAGCTGGGCTGCATGACAAGAGAAGTAAAGATAAAGCGTTTTTACAGCTGAGCT
>JAOIUG010000063.1 GCA_028223395.1 Shewanella sp. | reverse complement strand
CCTTGTGTACTGGATTTTTTTATGCCACCAAGCCTGAACATGCAACACTTATTAACCAACAAGCATGATATGAGCATAAAAAAACCGCACCTCTTGATCGTAAGAAGCACGGTTAAGGAGCAATATAGCTCAACGTTACTCTGAGTAACATGGAAACGTTATCAACATGTCAATAAATTGGCAAGCGACAATATTACTTACATCCTATAATACGCCGCACAAATGGCTGACGACTTAAGCTATACCAGCATCTTTTTTCAACACTATATTTTTTTACGATGAAACTAATGCTATAAAAAACCAGTCAAATACTTATTGAAAGTAAAATGTAAAGCGACTTGGAGGTCTGGTGAGAGTTTTTCCTGTTTATGCGCCTAAATTAATAGTGAAACACGCACGTATTTTTTTAACCGGTGTGATCTGGGTGAAAGATCTGGGTCGATTAGAATTTGATAAAGGACGGTTTCTATTACCAAGGCAAGACTTACCTAAAGTTAAGCAAGCAACACTAGAGCTAAATAAGTTGATTGAGCGACAAAACCGCGAACCAGAAACAACTTAATCACGCTGTTAGTGAGCACCTTCAACAGGATGCAAACTTAAAGCCAGCTCATTTCATGATGAACTCACACCGCCGCGATCAACAGAAATGAGTTTAGAAGTGAACTGGCCAACACACCAACAAGTGGGGCGCCTTAAATCTTTTTAGCAACACTAAGATAGCAAATGGGCTAATCTAGCTGTTAGCTCACCTCTTCATTCAGCAAGCCAACTAAACCTGTCACTTTTTCATTCCAAGAGTTCAATTCTTGCTGCAACTGTTGGTTTTGCGAAGTTAAATCTGCGCTGTTTTTTTTCTCTTCTTCGAGCTCCATTTTTAGTAGCTCGATCGTTTCAAGTGCAGCTTGGATCTTTGTTTCCAATTTTGATAATAATTCAAGGCTCATGAGGAGTCCCTTTGGTAGCATGATGATAGAGTCGATTCTAGCAGCGAGGGGATCTTAGTAAATAGTTAATTATGCGAAATAGGTTAAAATTTTATAATAAAAGCGACAAGATAGGTATTTAGGCGATTAACTATAGCTCTAAGCGGAAAATTAGCCGATGACACAAAAAACAAGGCCTAGCGATCAGGCCTTGCTCTACAGAACAAACGCCTTAGTTAACTAGCTTGTGAAGCTCTTCAAGGCTTGAAGCAATTTTAACGCCTGGGATATTAGTTCCAACGGTTGCCTCAAAAGATCCTTCAACTTCTCCACGAAAAGACGTGAATGAAATACGATACACACCACGCACTAGCGCTTTAGTTGGGTTATTAATATCGCTAACTTGACGCAGTAAAGAGTTATAGTTGCGTCCACCTGGGTTAGCCGGTAGTTCACTGCTATCATCATTGTAAGTGAGCGTCTGTAAAGATTCTCCGCCTTTTTTGATTTTAGCGGTATCAAGAATATTTAAACGATCTAATACAATGTAAGTGTCAAAAAACTTATCTGGGTTGCTTTCATTAAGCTCTGTATATAATTCGTTAACAAAGTCGCTTTCAGCTGGCTTGTTTGCGGCAGGAGAAACCATAGACACGCCAATTTCGTCAACGGCTGCAGGTACCCACGCATAAAGGTAGTATGCATCTTTGCCTTTATACTGACCTTGTGGTTCTGTTTTTTTGTCTACATAGCCGTAGTAATTGGTGTAGTTGGCGTAAGGAACACGAGCTTCAATCCCTGCAACACTTTCTGAATTTGAGCTTTTTAATGCCGGTCCTGTCGACATACATGCACCTAATGATGCCGTTATCGCTAAACCTAGAGTAACTTTCTTTACTATTGAAAAATCCATTTTGACTCCTGTCTAAGTATTTGTGATTTTTATAAAATCGCATGCATTCTAAACAGGTATTTTTCAATATGGAATATTTTTTAATCATATCAAGTATATAAAATAAACTAACATATAATAAATATGTCATAAATTGTTCTTTTTATGTTCAAGTCAGTAATGACACACACCGACAAAAAAACAATAAACAGATTTAAATCAACAACTTACATGGTAATTGTATTTATACCTGTCTTCATTTTATCTACTATCTAAAGAAGTATGCATTAATCAGCTTCAACTGGCACTTGCTTGACTTAAGTATCATCAAAAATACCCCGACACTGCCGAGGTATTTTTATGGCTACGCAGCTAAGAAGCTAATTCGTTATGGGCGCGCTGAGTCTTGTGTATTTCGCTGCCGGGACAATTAAGCGGAATGTTTAAGCTTAACTGTTCGAATTCGTTAGCTTCAATCACAAAAAATGCATTCGCAAGGCCGGCAACCGCAGCATAAAAATCGGCGCTGGGTGCCTTTGCTAATGTGTCGCAAAAGCGTGCAATCCAATGACTCATGTGCCGTTGATAAAAAGCCAATTGACGATAACCAGGCGCGTCTAAAATCAAAATTCCCATGACTTCACATAAGGCGGCAACATGATCTTCAGGCTCTTTCACTTCCTCTTCACGCTCAAAGCCTAGCTGCATTAAGTCATTGCGAAGCAACGCTAATGGCTTGTCCATTAATGAGCCTGTTATAAACCAGCTACCATAAGGTAGGATCTCTCCGCTTCCCACTCCCAAGAAGAGGTTAAAATACTCATCTTCTAGCTGCTCTACTGTAAAGTGTGTTGCGGCCGATTTAAGGCTTACCCATGCCTGGCTCATGTCGCTGTCATCGTTAAGATCAACCTCTAAGTCCGCTAAGAATTGCAATAATTCAGCGCTTGGCTGGCGGCGTAGTAGTGCAGCTAACAGCTGGTAAATATCGGCTCTTAGTTGATCATTTTCTGACACTTCTCTTACTAATTCAGTCATAACTACACTCTTATCGCAGTTGCGTTTCAGGATCTTGAAGAATATCTTCAAACATGTCTTTCACTCGGCAATCGCCGCACATTTTTAAACGTTCAGTGTTAGCGCTAAATGCGCTGTGGCTGCCGACAACTTCTAACATGCGTTTAACCATCGATTGTGTCGCAAAGGGCGTACCACATGTAATACATTCAAAAGGGGGCTCTTGATGTAAGGTGCATTGCTGTTGGCGTGTGGCTTGATTAAAGTTGACTTGTGGCGTCAGGCTAATCGCTTTTTCCGGGCAAGCTGCTTCACATAAGCCACATTGCACACAGTGTTGCTCAACAAAATGTAACGCGGGCAAATCACCACCATCGGTGAGCGCACCGGTTGGACAGGTTGCTACACAAGACAGACACAAAGTGCAGCGTTCATTATTTACGTTCACTTTTCCGTACGGTATGTTACTTTGCGACAGACAGGTATCAACTAAAGCAGCTTGCTCATTTAAGTGATCAATGGCTGCAAAAAGGGTTTCACGTTTTGTCGTGGCGCTTAATGTTGCGGGCACAATCACAGGCCAATTGGCGCTTATTGCAAGTCGTTCTGATAACTTATGTCTATTACTGAGGAGATGTTCATCAATCAAGCTAATACGCCGCGGTTGACCCATTTCCTCAAGAATATCGTTCGCCAGAGCAAGCTCTCCGGTCAACATTTGCGTTAATGTCGGCGCGGTGAGATCGGTATTAAGGATTAAGATTTCACGGGCACCCCAAGCCAGTGAAGCTAACCAGTGATCAATGCTTGCCACTGTGATCTCTTCTAACTGCACAGGGATAATTCCTGCAGATAGCTGCTCAGTGACTTGCTCCGCCCCTTTGGCTAAATCGTGAAAGAGTATAACTGGTGCCATTTGTGCTTGCGTGCGAAATCTCGTCACCAATTTATTAAGGTAATCATGCAGTGCTTGGGGGGTGGGAAGATCGTAGCTAATCGCACCGCTAGGGCATGCATTAGTACAACTGCCAGCACCATGACAAAGGTAAGGGTCGATTTCAATTTTGTGTGCGATGCTACTAATTGCATCTGCGGGGCAAAAATTTAAACAGCGATGGCAGCCATCATTACCATTGCGGCTATGGGCGCAAAGCTCACTGTTAACCTTTACATAGCGCGGCTTATCGAATTCACCAACAAGTGTGGGTAATTGCAGCAGCGCCTGGGCTAATTTTGACTCATCTTGACCAACATAAAAATAACCCGGAGGCAGCATCTCTAGCTTAATGCATGGGCTTACACTTAGATCTAAGATCACATCAAAATGTGCCTTACGGATCGCAACAGTGCTGAGCTCTGCATGTCCATTTTCGTGCTCAACTTTTACTTGGAATTGCCCCAGAAAGCCCCTTACGTCCACCAGCTTGTTATAGTAACTTTCAACATATTGAGCCGCCGCCATCACTCGCTCAAGATGTGTTTCATCTTGGCGGGTAATCGCTTCATTAACCAAAATAGTGCATTGCCCCGTTGCCGGCAGCTGACCTGCGGCTAAACGCGCTAAATCCTCAGGCCCAATGATCAGCACATTACCTTCAGTGCTGTAGCTGACGGTCGGTGGTATCAGGTTTTGAATAACCTGTGTTTCAGATAGGATCTGTTTACGGATCTCATTAAGTCCGCTTGCTGTTTGATCATTGTTCACATTGCATTCCTGAACCGTTATTGGGCTAGGCTAGAATGTAAAGCCGCTGTTTATTGTGTTGCGCTTAATTAATGCGCCAGCTTAACTTTGCATACCATCATTAGCAGACCAAATTATAAAATTTAAAACACCTTCTCGTGATCTCAAACACCCTTATACAGGTAACTTTATCGTGTTTATGTCCACGTGAGATTGCGTCTGTTCTCCCTGCTCTAAAGGGGCTGAAACCGTTTCGGTATTATTCATCGTGTCGACTTGAGCCAAACTCTTTTTATCCGTCACTTGGTTTAACTCAGCGGTTGCTGTTTGCTGTGTCTCATCCTCGTTTTTCACGATATGGCGGAATACTTTATTGGCGAGTTCAGCCGATGCATCTGCTGAAAGTTTAGGCTGATTACGGTAATCAAGTGCGTAGTCGAGTAAGCCATCAATTTCATTGTAATGCGGTTGCTTCCATAGAGCCTTTAAGGCTGCAGATCTAGCAGCAGGATCGACATCCCCTCCCATAAAGCGGGCAAAGCTGCCACCGACTTCAATGGCGGTAGGATCAGGTAAGTCATCTGCTGTGAGTAAGCGTGTGTCGTCAGCTTGATCTGTTTCAACAACTTCACTTTCATCAGAAGTATGCATGCTCACACTTTTAGCCAAAGACTCTACCGCCTCAGCCTGTGCTTCATCCTCAACGTTCTGCCGGCGCCGCGCCCAGCGCAACAAAAGGCTAGTCATAGCTGGCCGACTAAATGATTGGTACTGGGCCCTTCATTTTTACGATTATTGACATGTTTTTGTCGGCGGTGAGCACGGATCTCCATTTCACCGTGACGCGTAATAAACGCTTCAATCCAACACGCTATTGCTGTTGGCATAGGAACATTAAGCACTGGTGTATCGCCTTCTAAACAGCCTGCTGCAACGTTTTGATCAGCAGAAATAGCAGCGGGGATCCAGTCACCTTCAATGCTTTCATCACATACGATGTACAGCATCGCGTTGTCCATATCTAGATTGATCCGATAACTACCGCGCTCATCTTTATGCAGCTCCAACAAAATCAATTTTGCCCCAGCAGGTGCAGGATATGTCGCTGGCAGCAGTTGATCGACTTCCCACTGCACTGAGATCCACCTTCCAGCTTGTTTCTCTACTTTTTTTAGAGAAACGTACATCGGCCATTGGCTTTCGGTATGTCGCATATGATTTCTACCTCGCCTTGGGTGGATACCGCATCGGTAGTCCACTTCAATAAATGCTCTTAACTCTCTCAAAGCAATTTATATGCCATGCAAATACTGCAAATTTGTTTGAACTGGATCATCTATTGTCACCCCAGAGGAGGACATTTTGTCCACAGCTTCCATGGGAGGTGGACATAAAAGGACGACAGCCAATAATGGACTGTGATCTACCGCCCACTTACTTATTGATAAAGTAAGGTACAAATATTGCTTGTCACTAAGATATTTTGCCCAATAACGGATGACAACACCTATGACTGCAAACACACAGCATCCCACTTTAATCAAAACCAGCACAGAGGTTCCATTGACCATTGCTGTTAAAGCCGTCAATGAAAAAGGCGAACAAGTTGATAAGTTCATTGCTTGTGAGCGCCCACTCACTGTCTATTTAAACTGGCGGCCGATTGTGACCTTGATGACATTAGGTGCTAGAGCTGAGGCGCTTTCATTAGGTTATCTAAAAAATCAAGGGTTTATCTCTGACTTAACCCAGCTAGAATCGGTAATTGTTGATTGGGATGTGCACAGTGCTGCAATCTTAACTCGTGAACAAACTGAGGATTTAGATAAAAAACTGTCTGAAAAAACTGTCACTTCAGGCTGCGGACAAGGAACTGTATACGGTGGGTTTATGGCAGGACTTGATGACATTAACTTGCCCACGCCAAAACTGAAACAAAGCACTATTTATCGGCTACTTAAAAACATCAGCAGTTATAATGATACTTACAAGAATGCCGGGGCAGTCCATGGCTGCGGCTTATGCCAAGAAGATAAAATTAAAGGGTTTGTGGAAGATGTGGGTCGACACAATGCAGTCGACACTCTGGCTGGAGAAATGTGGTTAAATCAGCAAAGCGGCCATGACAAACTGTTTTACACGACTGGTAGATTAACCTCTGAAATGGTGATTAAAGTCGCTAAAATGGGGATCCCAGTGCTACTTTCTCGCAGTGGCGCGACTCAAATGGGATTAGAGCTTGCTCAGAAACTCGGGATCACCATGATAGCTCGGGCCAAGGGCCGCCACTTTTTGATCTATAACGGTGCAGCCACTGTTGAGTTTGATGCGATCTAACCGCTTTTTGTTCGCTCAATCACACCGCAATGGCCAATAACTAAGCTAAAGGTAATAGCCTGCTCGTGCGGCATCGACAAAAGTGGGACAAAATAGCCCAACTACTTATCACTGCACTCCAACATCTGGCGGTGAATATTTCAGTGATATAAAGGCCAACAGTAAAGCACAGTATCAATAAAATAAACTGAGTCACATAAAGGGTCGGCAAGGCGTACCTTGATGAAAAACCATTTGCCATATCTCTCGATGCTGACGCCAAATCGAACTACGCATTGAAAAGTGAGTCATATTTTCGTCTGCTTTTTTTAATTTGGCTCGATAAAAAACTTGGCAAACCCCACTGTATAATTCTCTAACTTCAAATTGGCTTGCCTCAATAAGAGGCGCTCTTTCATCGGGCAGCCTTGCAAGGACTTCTTGCTTACCAAAACGACAACCACTGGCCGCGAACTCGATAAAGTCATTACTGATCAAGCGTGTTAATTCAGCCTTAGATGCTCTCACCTCTGGCTTATGTAAATGCAGTTCAAGCTCGATCAGTAAACTTTCTTGTTTAAATGTCATAACCTTCACCAACAAAACACGGTCGCGGGTTGTGGGGTAAATACTATTATGAGTATATACCCATTTTTACAAAGCAAGTACTTAGTCAAGTTCATTCGGCAAGAGCGCCGTCACAGCTCAATGTCACAAAGCGTTAAATCTCTCTATATTGCTGCCATAGATGATGCTGCTCTGAAGTCAGAAAAGTCCACGCCAAAATGCGCGTGATTTTATTGCCTTGGTGCATGTCTATCACCTTAACATCAGCAGCTTTTAACTGCTGTAACTGAGCCAGAGCAAATGGCAGGTTGTCTTTTTTAGACACCAAAGTGGTAAACCATAAGCATTGTGTAGAGAACATTTTGCTTTCAGTCATCATATTGCGCAAAAATTGCTGCTCGCCACCCTCACACCAAAGCTCTGCTTTTTGTCCGCCAAAGTTAAGCACGCCAGCTGAAGGCTTTTGCGTATTTTCAGGCGCAGATTTAGCCATTTTATTTGCTGCCAAATTAGCCACTTTTCTTGCCGTACCAGCACTGGCTTCAGCCAACGACGCGTGAAAAGGTGGGTTGCACAACGTCACATCGAAACGGTCGGTCGTTTCCATTATCCCCTGAAACACATGCGCTGCATTGGGCTGTAAACGGCAACTCAACTTTTTATTTAAAGCTTTATTCTTGTTAAATATTTTCTGAGCGTTATTTAGCGATACAGGATCCACATCCGTACCGACAAATCGCCAGCCATAGGCTTGAGCGCCCAGTAACGGGTAAATAGCATTGGCGCCCATGCCTATATCCAGCGCACGAATTTTCTCTCCTCTAGGGATCCGTGACTTGGCAGCTTTTTTGACCGCTAATAGATCTGCAATATGATGGATATAATCGACCCGGCCTGGAATTGGTGGGCACAAAAAACCTGTAGGTATATCCCAAGAATCAATTGAATAATGATATTTAAGCAGCGCGGCGTTTAAAGCCTTAACCGCTTGTGGCAATGCAAAATCTATGGAAAGGTTACCGTAAGCATTAGTGCTAACAAAAGGCGCTAATTCACTATAGCAACTCACTAAAGCAGGGAAATCATAACCACTATTGTGTACGTTGCGTGGATGCATAGCTTTACTACGCTCAGTAATTTTTGGAGCCTTGGTTACAGCTGGCTTTACTGGCCGCTTTGTTGATTTATTCATAGTCACCTTGCACCATAAT
>JAOIUG010000062.1 GCA_028223395.1 Shewanella sp. | reverse complement strand
AAAGCAGTAAAAGATACAAACAAATATATAAAAACAGTATGTAAAAACAACAAAGTATAGATCAACAAAGTATAGATCAACAGCTTATAACAACAACTCTTTCAGTTGTTCATTATAAAAATGATCATATGACTTGTGATTACAAAAATCATTCCGCAATCAACAAATAAACGCTAAAGGTGGACTTATGCCGTCTAGGAATAACAGCGCCTTACATTTTAGTAAGCGTCAATCGACATTAACATCAGCCTTAAAACTTACCGCGTTAATCGGTATTAATTGTGCGTTGTCTTCAAATGTTTTTGCCGACAATGAAAATGTATCTGCAGCAAATAGCTCAACAACCTCCCACTGGTCAGGTTATGTTAGCGCGACTGCAACCAGTAATGTATTTCGCCAATCAGAGCCCAGCTCTTACCAATCTATCAGCGGTAATGGCCGTATAGGTTACCGAGACACTTGGGGCAGTATTCGCTTATCTGTTGGCGGTGAGCTGGAAACACATCACAACACATCATACTACTACGACAGTTTACTCGAGTACCGTACGCCGGTTAACAATATCAACGAAAACTGGAGCATGCTTGCCAGTGCTGGCCTCTACCTCCCGACTAGCCATAACAGCCAAAAAAACAAACTCAACGCTGCGCCAAGGCTCGCCGGTTATGTCTTTTATCGGCCCAGTCCACAGTGGAGCGTCTATTTATCCCCCAGAGTTCGTTATAACGCCTATCAACATAAAATCGGTCGTCAAGGTGAGCACTTTGTCGAGCACCGCGTCGACATGCTGGCCGATATCACATGGCATTTTAGTGATCATTGGTATCTGGATGTGAGTGGCTCATACGCCATGGCGAAAAAGTTTAATAGCAGTCGCTATGACAATTTATTTACCGCCACTCAAGAGATCGGCTGGGAATTTGCGCCCCAATGGATAGCGGCGATTGGGCATAACAATAGTGGCACTTTTTATGATCCCGAAAGAGGGTCATCTCATGGATTTGAGATCTACGACAAACGAAGCTCGGTCTTCTACTTGTCGATAACAAAATATTTATAACATTAATAGGAATAGAGGTTAACAATGAGAATATCGACATTAACAGTCGCCATTATGGGCACATTTGCCCTAAGCGGCTGTGGCTCTGATGAGCCATATCAAGAGGTAAAAAAGGACGAGAAAATGATCTCCGTCCAGCAACTCAAAGAAACCAGCACCGATAACCGAATTAAAAATACGCAGCCCAGCACTGCGACATCGTTATCTGAACTGGCAATCAAACAACCTGAGCGACTATTTTTATATACACGCAGTTTGGGTGAAGCCCCTCGATATTCAGCGCCGATCCGTGGTTTTCATCAAGGAGATGAAAAGTTAGTGACACTGCGCATGACGGAAAATGGGATCCAAGTTAGACAAGTTGACCGAGACAACATAGGGCTAGGACACCAAGCGCGCTATGACAACGAAATAAACAAAGCTCCCGTGCTGACCATTCCTGGTGAGTATGTAGACTTTCAATGCGAAAAAGATAACTGGGACGACTGCACTAACACAGAAGAAGAAGTTAACGATCGCAACGTCACTTGGGATAAAAAGAAGTTCTTTATTCCTCATTTTGCCGCCGCTAACATTGCAGAAGAAAACTATACCGACATCGTCACCTTCAAGCAGTGCACCACTGAAACAGAAGATCCAATACTCGTCCAAGATGGAAACTGGCGCGGTTATGAAATGGATCTTAATAGCGGGGTCATCAACTTTGAAATTAAACACACCTATCAGGCTAACCCTGCCTGTTTTGGTCAGTTCTTTAAAGGCAATTTTGACAATTTATCTTTCAGCACAACAGAATACATCTCTATTGTTGCCCTTGACCAACTCGCCAGTAGTGACTTTGAGTCCATTCCCTACAGCGAAGACGAAAACAGCACCTACGGCTTCTTTCGAACCGAACATACTTACCGTGACGGTAATCACTCAGCAGGCTCTGATGGTTACGTACGCCAATACTTAAACCGCTTTAACCCTAAAAAATCAGCCATTACTTACTATTTAAGTAACAACTTTTTTGAAGCAAAAAATAAACCTTTCTTAGATGCAGCCACGCAAAGTATTGCTGCGATTAACATCCAAAATAAGATGTTAGACACAGGGTTGCCGCCAATTGAGCTCCAACAAGCTGGCACACATCGTCACGGCGATTTGCGTTACAACAACATTACCTTGTTTGATGAACCACTGGACAATGGTCTTGCAGGCTACGGCCCTTCTGCTGCGAACCCATTAACCGGCGAAATCGTCAGCGCCCGAGTAGATCAGTTCAGCGCCAATTTAGAGCAAAGCGCAACCCGTTACTATCGCCGTGTCCAGCTCGATTATAACCGAGGCATGCTTGATGCTCACTCGGTAAAGGCCTTAGTCGGTGTCGAATATACCGCTGCGCCTAAAGCGCTGGCACGGGCCAAGCAAGTCGCTGACAATAAACGCACCACGCAGAGCGCAGCCGGTGATGACGCCCTACACGAGCAGCCATTACAACACCAACTCAGCAGCCCAACCATGCCGTCGGTTATTGTCAGTAACGATAACCAACTCGACTTTGACGCGCTTGTTGAGCAGCATAACCAAGATGAAACTTTCTGGTCAGAGCACAACTTAATGAGTGTGGATCACGCTTTTGGCTTGGGAGGCGGCGCAATTAGAGAATTGCCACGCGGCCTAAACGGACATGAGATTGACTGGAAAAACAGTGAATTTTGGGTCGATGGTGTGGTAGGCGATAAACTAAAAGACATTGAAACGATGCCCCCTGCTTTCCAAGCTGATTTGGTGACAAAGCTTGCAACACAAGCATTTGCAGGTACATTAACCCACGAGTTAGGCCATAACCTCGGTTTACGCCATAACTTTGCGGGTAGCCGCGATCAAGCCAACTTTTTTAATGAGCAAGAGATCAATGCGTTTGCCAAGGCCTTTACCGCAGCAGGTTACCCAAACTTGACCGTTAAAGCCGATTTTTCAAGCCAAATGGACTACAACACCGACAGATTTGCCACCACATTTGAAAAATATGATTTAGCAGCTTTACGCTTTGGTTATGCTCGTAAAGTCGAAACCACCGACGGCACGCTCGTGTCACTTGCAGAGCAAGACAGCCAACGCCGTGAAGAACTCATTAACGGCAACTTAACCGGCACCACTCAATACGGAGCGCTTCACAACATCGCCGCGCAGCACGAGTTGCACCGCTATGACTTTTGTACCGACGGTCACGTGTCGCTCAACAGTAACTGTAATCGCTTTGATGCTGGCACCGACAATGACGATATCGCGCAATATTATATTGATCGTTACTATGACAGCTATGACACTTTAAATATGCGTCATCATCGACAAACATTGTTCGAAGACAGCATTGTGCCCTACACCATTAACCGCCTCAATGGGTTTAATGATATCCGCCAATTTGTTGAAGATAACGCCAATGTTGAAGCGCTATTTAACTTCAAACAAAATGATATCGCCACTTTTTGTGACGCCGATGATAGCTATTGGTTTTGTGCATCACAACGTGCAGTCAACAAAGCCGCTGACACCTTTTTGAAAGTGGCCGGCATGAATGACATCGCCTTGCATGTGACCTATAAAAGCCAAAAAGATGGCACCGCTTCTTTTAGTCGTACTCACACGCTTGAAGATCTGCTTACGCGGACCTATCGTCTCAAAGGCCATCAAATAAACGATGATTTTGATGTTGGGCAGATCATCACGCAATACCAACAAGCGCCGGAGCAACTCAAACAACTGCTCATTCAAGCTGATGTCGCTAAAGACTATCAAGATCTGCTCTATGCCGATGTCACGGTCAATAATGGCCGCTTGCTTAACGGCATAAAAGCGCCAAAATCTAGCCCGAATCATCCTTTTGTCAACGAAAGAGATGTACTGGGGATGTGGCCTGATAAACTACTTGCCGTACGCCAATTATTGACAAGAAAGTCACCAAGAAGCAGTACAGCTCGAACTTACTATGCATTAGCTGATACACCTAAAGTACATGATCAATTACAAGCCATGCTATGCAACATGACCCTCGGCGATCAAAGTCACACCTTTAACCGTTACCTTACCAACCCGATCTTAAAGCACCCTTGTGACGCTGCCGATCCGGGTTATTACACACACGACTTAGACTATGCAGATCAACAAATTGAAGCGCTGCCAAGCTACGCAACATCCATAGGTCGCTACTTTGGCTTTGCACAAAACACACACGAAATGAAAGGTAAGAGCAACCTGCTGCAGATGATGCTCAAACAAGTGGTACTCGCCTCCCATGACAGTGACTACCGCGGTGAAGAAAAAGCCCGTGTATGGCGCGAGTTTGCCGGGATCCACTTAGCAAATGACGCCGTAAGCGCCGTTAAGTCTATTTCGGTACAAGGGAAAAACTATGTTGCGACCAGTGAAAACACCCTTGCAATTGCTTTAATTGAACGCATTGAGCACTTTAACGATCTTATTAATAATAATCCGCAGTTAATGGATAGTGTGATGAATAAAGCTGGTGACACTTTTAAAACACGTGTGGTTGAACCTATGATAGCCCGCGATAAACGCGTACTGACTTACTTGCCCGTATTGTAAGTCAATATGAATAAAGGCCTATTAATACAGGCCTTTATTTTATCTAAAAGTAATCCACATTACGCACCTTTTGCGGCCGATTAAACTGCTGCCGCAACGCCCAAACTTGCTCAAAATCCAACTCAAGCTCAGTGACATAATGATCGCCAGCTGGATACGTTTTCACCACCCTAGCGCCTCGGATCACCCCAGACACTGACGCTGTGATCTGATCATGAGTTAACAGCCAATCAGCTAACTGACTTGATGCATTTAACTGCTGACCGTAGATCTGCTCAGCCAGCTCACGGTAAGCCGCAATTTTAGATGCCTGCATTGCCATTAATACCCGCTGCGCTGCAATGGGTGATGGCTGAGCGTCCAACGTCGCATAACCCACAGCGGTCAAAACAGGAAAAGAAGTGGGCGCTTCCGTTTCATATTGCACAAAACGATCTTGAACAGAGCAAGCACTCAGGAGCAGTGTCCCCATCAACACCATTGCACTATTGACTTTCATTGGACTCTCCCGCAAAGATTGCAGTATGCTGACCGACAGTGCTTGCACGGTGCAACAAGCCATTTTTAGACATCACTTTTTCAGAAGGCTTGAGTAGATCTGCCATCGCCGTTGTCGAGACAAAACGTTGCGCCACCGACAACACTTCATGGCTACTCACATCAACAATACGACTATACAACACCAGCCCCAACTGACTAACGCTCATGGTGGAGATCACCACATAGCGCACAGCAAGATCCGTCGGTAACTGTTGCCAATCACGACTCAACATAAAATCGCCCTCAGGGGTGATCCGCAGAGTTTGCGCCACATTAATATCAACCAAATGAAACTGCTTTGCATGCAAAGCCGTGATCAGTCCTTGTTGATACTGTAAACCCAGTTCATTGGTCTGTTCAAAATCATGCAGCATCACCGGTGTCGTCACCAACAAAGGCTGTGCCGGATCAAGCTTGCCGCCTTGGCGCACCAGCTCGCTTGCCATGTACAAAGACAAGTCATTTATCGACGACACATGCGCTAACTCATCCCCCTTAGCCTGCGGCGGCTCAGTAAAAGGAGCCGTCAACACACTGCCACAACCATACAAGATCAGTAACAGCAATAAAGTTAATATCTTATACATCTTTAACTTCCAATCATTCAGGCGCAGCGCCAAGCTGCAACAGCAAAGTACGCGTTAACACCAATATCCACTTATCACAGAGCACAGCCAAAAGCGCTGAGTTACCCACTAACACTATCGGCCACGCCTCAAATAACTTTATGACTAAATATACGACGCTTAACATCCCTAACAGGCACAGATATTGCTTTAAAAACATAAGCAGAAAATAAAGCGCACAAAACGTCATTTTATCGACACCATAAAAGATGTTAATGCAGTAACGTTCAATCAGTTTATTATTCACCCAGTACGCATTGGAAGGTACCTATGAAGTTTGGCTCACACCGCAGCATGGCAAACATGGTTTTAGCCTGTTGCTTATTCATCACAGTCCCAGCGCAAGCAAAGTGGGTCCAAAGCCATGGGCAAGCCAAAATTATCGATCATAATGTCAACCAAGCGCGCGAAAAAGCCATAGAACAAGCGCTCAGTTATGCACTGTTGACCTCAGGCGCGCGTTTTAGCAGCGAGCAAACGGTCAGTAATGGCCAACTGATCAATGATGAATTTAACCTCAGCCATCACGCACAAAGCCAACGGATAGAACTCATTAGCGAACAAGTTAATGACGGTTACCTTAGCGTTAAAATCCGCATCGACATGCTTGAAAACCCCGATGCCACTTGCCAAAACAGCACGCTCAAAGCCTCCATTTTACTGCCACAAGCCCAAATGAAAGACAGAGCGCAATTAAGATACGGCAACCTAGGTCAATTTGAACAACACCTATCCGCGCAGTTCGCCGATATTATTGACCAACACTCCCGCAGCAGTTTTACTCATGCTCACCCTAATGAGCGTCTCGATGTCGAGCAATCACTCGTTGACACACGAGGCTATAGATTACCTAATTGGTTAGCAGAGATAACCGATAGCCAATATATTCTATTGCCTCAGATCATTGATATGTCACCGGAGCCCTCAACCCGCACATTTGGCATATGGGAAAACGATCCCATGCGCGTATTTCAGCTAAAGCTATCACTCTTTCATGCCATTAGCGGAGAAAAAGTCTGGAGTAAGCACTACCGCCAAGAAGCACAATGGGAGTTTTCGTTGCAGCAAAGTGTTAACCCAAACAGTGCCCAATTTTGGCGTTCTGAATACGGTGAAATGATCCACGCCCTCTTAACTGACGCCAGCGCAGATCTCGACGCTGTACTGAGCTGCCGTCCATTGTTAGGGCAAGTTATCGCCAAACAAGCCGACAGGATCATCATTAATATAGGGCGGAAAAACGGCCTTCGGGTAGGCGATACGCTGCAACTGGTATTACAGCAAAATATTCCCGATAGACTCGACAACATGCGCGCCATTGCCAACGAAAGCCAAGTGAGTATCACCCTTGATCAGATCACCGAAGAAAGTGCTACAGCACTACTAACAGGCGTAAACGCCGCATTGAATATTCAGCTCAGCGATCTTGTTATAAAGCGTTAAGCGTGTAAAAAATAAGCATATGAAACTAAAGAGTTTTCATATGCCCTTTTCATCTAGGGCAAAATCAGTATAATCAACTCAGTCTCCCTATAGCTCAACAGGATAGAGCAGTCGCCTCCTAAGCGATCGATCGGGGTTCGAGTCCCTGTGGGGAGACCATATTCATAAATAATTAATTTAAATCAATAAGTTATTATTTATAGAAAAGTAAAACCATCGATATACCACCTCAACCACATTAGATTATGTCACTTAAGTGATTAATGGCGAGTTGGAATATTTTTATAGCCATAAAATCTAGTCAAAAATTGAGCTAATTGTGTCAGCGTTTTATTACAAACTAGCAGTGGCGATATATTTTAGCAGCTCTGAATTTGATGCTTAGAGATAACGTAGCGTGGAACGCGCCAAAGCTGAAAATTAGCTATTGACGCCATAGTCTCTTGTTAATATTTAATACGCGACAATAATTCCATTATTTCTGCGACGACCATCGTAGGCTCATCATGTTGTGGATAGTGATAACTATTTTCAGTTAAAACGACTTTCCCTTGAGGAAAGCTATTTGCCCAATCAGAATGTAAATTGCCCCACATCTTTCTCCCCTGATCACTGAAAAATAGCAATGGTGGTTCAACAAATTTTTTCGTTGATGCTATTACAGTTACAGGAATATCTGCTATTTGAGGATAATCAGGTAGTGGGCGTTTTGACCAAAAATCTAAATATTGATTAGAGATGCCATTTGCAAGATCATCTAACTTGATTTGAGCTATTTCTTTTTCAGCTTTTTCCAGATCAATTTGTCGCATAATATCAACGTCATGTTCAGAAGCTGGCTCAATTAACATTAAAGCCGAGACTCTTTCAGGGTACAAAAATGCAAATCTTCTTGCGATATATGCTCCATAAGAATGCGCAATATAAACGACCGGTTGTTCTATTTTTAAAGCGTCAAGCAATAAGAATGCTTCGTGAGCATATTCTTCAGAAGTATAATTTTTTTGAATTTGTTCAGAACCACCATTACCAATTCTTGAATAACGAATGACTTTGGTTTCTTTAGCTAGGTTTGCAAAAACTGGATCCCAATCAGATAGACCAGCAGAACCTCCTGCTTCAAGGAAAATAGTATGTTGACCATTTCCTTTGATCTCATATTCAACATCGTAACCATTTACCTTCACTGAGCTGATTTCAGCCACAGCTCCAAAAGAAAGAAAAGATAATAAAAACAACCACCCAGATTTCACGTATTTTCCTTAAACACTCGCGACCAGCTTTGGCCCTAAAAACTAGCCAGCCATTATTAATCAGTAACATAGCAACATATATGCGAGTAGGCAATGCTAAGCCTCGACTAACGCTTGAATTTGAAAGATTAGTAATGGCTGGCTAGTATTTACTCGGCTGCAACAGTAGAAATAGGGCCTAATAAAGAGTTCGATGCTAATGAGGGTTCGTATTGGCCTTGGCATGCAACCTCCTTGTTAAATGCTCAATTCAAGCTAGTAGGAGGTCGCGATTGATGCCATTAACTATGGCTGTCGATGTATTTTGCTAAGCATAATATTTGTTTCTTAATCGATGGCCAAATTAACTATGCCACTTCAGTTCTTGATGGAGGTCTCTACGAAACCAGACCTTGATTAGCGGCAAACTGCTTTCCTTTTTCCGTGATTGAGACATACCCACGACTCAAACGAGCCATGCCTTCTTCAATAAGCTTCTTTAAGTGAATGTCATATATTATTCGTGAACAATTCAGATGCTTAGGAATAGCTATATCTTCCGTTAAATTGTGACCATTCTCATACCGAGCGACAATAACATTAAAAATATCCATCGCTAAGTCATTATTTTGCTCTGGAGCAGAATCCTCAATTGATTTGAATGGATTATTACCTATTTCAGGTTTTTTGAATAAAGGTGCTCCATGGATTGACCTAACTAGATTATCAAAACTTAGCTCATAATCTTCAGCTTTTGAAAAGTCGATATAGACCTTGGTTTTAAGAAAGGTAGGCACTCCATTTGAACCATTCTGCTTGACTATTGGGATAACTTTATTGGAGTCAATTCTCGATAACAAATCTGATGTAACTATCATTTTTTCATAGCCAACACCGCCTGAACCCGAATTAGCTTTTTCGACATAGCGCTCAGTACAAACCATAAGAACTCTATCTGCTCTGGCAAGGTGTGTTTCCATAAAGTGCGGAAGATCATCCCCTGGTTCTAATTCCCACTGATCAATAATTGCATCAATGCCAGAATTCCTTAATCGAGTAGCAAGATCAAGGACCCATTTTTTGTGTTCTTGAGTGTCATGAGAATAGGAAATAAATACATTGGGAACTGACATTAAACACTTCTCCTAGTTGAAATCAAAAAATCATATAGCCAGCCATTATTAATCA
>JAOIUG010000061.1 GCA_028223395.1 Shewanella sp. | reverse complement strand
TATGTGTATCTGTATCAACACTAAAGCACGTGGCTATCTTCAAGACGCTAGGCGATTTAGATAGCTGTTAACCCTCTTACTGACTAGGAGCTGTTGATCTTTCGAGTTTAGTTTTTGTTCGGATTCAATTATTTTAGTACAAGGGTTGAGCGATGCTGCTTAGCTGGCTAAGTGAAAAGCGCGTAACGCACTCTAGTCAAAGAATGAAAGAATTGAAACGAACCCAAAGGGCCGCGTTTATTGTGGCAAAAACAACCGCGAAAGATCAACAGCCCCTAGAGAAACTCAATATTAATGTGCACGCAGCAAAATATTACGCTGCAAAAGATCATCGCAAGCACATGATCCCACCGACACAACGTGGGCCTCAAATTTAAGACACAAAAAAGCCGCGATTAAACGCGGCTTTTTTAACAGTTAAACGCAGCGATTAAAGCTTGTCTGCGTTGTCGCTTAGGTAAGAAGCAACCCCTTCGCTAGAAGCGTCCATACCTTTATCGCCTTTTTCCCAACCTGCTGGACAAACATCACCGTGCTCTTCATGGAACTGAAGTGCATCGATCATACGCAGCATTTCGTCAACATTACGACCGAGTGGAAGATCGTTAACCACTTGGTGACGAACTTGGCCTTCTTTGTCGATTAGGAAAGAACCACGGAACGCAACACCTGCTTCTGGATGCTCTACATCGTATGCTTTACAGATCTCATGCTTAACGTCAGCAACTAGAGTGTATTGAACTTGGCCAATTCCCCCCTTGTCTACTGGCGTGTTACGCCATGCATTGTGAGTAAACTGAGAGTCGATAGACACACCGATAACTTCAACACCACGCTTTTTAAACTCGTCCATGCGATGATCAAATGCGATCAACTCTGAAGGACATACAAAAGTAAAGTCAAGTGGGTAGAAAAATACTACAGTTGGCTTACCTTTGATTGCTTCAGAAAGGTTAAAGCTGTCGACAATTTCACCGTTACCTAGTACTGCTGCAGCGGTAAAATCAGGGGCCGGACGACCTACTAATACACTCATTTCATTTCTCCATCTATGGATTGCTAAAAATGCTATTTTGTTTAAATCTAAGGGCATTATAGGCAGTGTTTTGCGCTACACAAGCTATTTGGGAGCAATATCACTTTTTTGAATATTAATTCTGTTAACTGGACATTATGCAGCCACCAACTCCATAATGGCGGTCTTGATCTTCGCATTTGTCGCCCGATTAGCGCTCCGCTAAGCTAATAACTTATATCTAAGTCAAGATATCGCACTATCACGCTGGACATACGTAGCCTTAACAGGCAAAAATAGCCGCCACTTTTACTATTAGAAAAGACAAATTTGATGATGAACGCTGTCGTGATTGCCGTTTGCTTAATGCTGGGGTTGAGTTTGGCACGGGTAAATGTTGTTATCGCCCTGACCATTAGTGCTTTAGTCGCTGGGTTAATGGGTGGAATGGATCTGCAACACACTATTGATGCCTTTAATACCGGACTCGGGGGCGGTGCGCAAATAGCCTTAAGCTATGCATTACTGGGCGCCTTTGCGGTTGCATTGTCGCATTCGGGTTTAACGACCTTAATTTCACGCAAAATTATCACCTTGCTCGGCGGTGAACAATCTACCTCACATCACAACATTGTGCGTTGGGTGTTATTGCTATCAATCTTAGCGATGGCCATTTCATCACAGAACTTGCTCCCCATCCATATTGCGTTTATCCCGATGCTGATCCCGCCTTTGTTGCATGTGATGTCAAAACTGGCATTAGACAGACGCTTAGTGGCTTGTGTGATAACGTTCGGCTTAGTGACTACCTATATGGTGTTACCCATCGGCTTTGGCGGAATTTTTCTTAACAACATTTTGCTTGCTAACCTTAATAGCAATGGTCTTGAAGCGGTACGCTCACAGATCCCACACGCCATGTTATTACCTGCACTTGGTATGTTTTGCGGACTGTTGGTGGCGGTCTTTATTTCGTACCGAAAACCGCGTCAATACCAAGAGCAACTCATTTTAACTGCTGAGCCAGAAGATGCGGTTAATCCGCGTAATATTGCGATTGCCGTGGTGGCGGTGGTCGCGACTTTAGCCACTCAACTTTATACAGATTCAATGATTTTTGGTGCGTTAATTGGCTTTATTATCTTTAGCTTCTCAGGGGCATTAAAGCACGTAGCAGATCAAGATGTGTTCAATCAAGGCGTACGCATGATGGCCAATATTGGCTTTATCATGATAGCTGCGGCAGGCTTTGCCGCTGTCATCAAAGCAACCGGTGACGTCAATAGTTTAGTCAGCTCATTAGCCAGCATTATTGGCGATAATAAAGCTCTGGCCGCTTTTTTAATGCTACTTGTCGGCTTGTTCATTACCATGGGAATAGGTTCGTCGTTCTCGACTATTCCTATTATTGCGACTATCTATGTGCCACTGGCCATGACCTTTGGCTTCTCAGTTGCGGCAACAATTGCACTTGTCGGCACAGCAGCGGCGTTAGGTGATGCTGGCTCGCCAGCATCTGATTCCACATTAGGACCAACTGCAGGTCTTAATGCCGATGGTCAGCACGACCATATTAGAGACAGTGTGATCCCAACCTTTATTCACTACAACATTCCGTTGCTCGTGTTTGGCTGGATTGCAGCAATGGTGCTGTAGTGAAAAATTAGCAACCGCAAACAGAAAAGGAGCCAATTAGCTCCTTTTTTAATGTTTGTATTTTAAGTCAGTTCATTGACTCAAAGCGCATAGATTTGCTGTATTACTTAGTACCGAAGATCTTATCACCCGCGTCACCAAGACCCGGTAAGATGTAGCCTTGCTCGTTAAGGCAGTCATCAATTGATGCAGTGTATAGCTCAATATCTGGGTGCGCTTTTTCAAGCGCAGCAACACCTTCTGGCGCCGCCACTAATACCAACGCTTTAATTGAAGTACAGCCACGCGCTTTTAACAGATCGATAGTTGAAATCATTGAACCACCGGTGGCCAACATTGGGTCAACAACGAGTGCCATACGCTCAGGCATGTTGCTCGCCAATTTTTCAAAGTATGCTACTGGCTCAAGAGTTTCTTCGTCGCGGTACATACCAACCACTGAAATACGTGCACTTGGTACGTGTTCAAGCACGCCGTCCATCATACCAAGACCGGCACGAAGAATGGGCACAACGGTCACTTTTTTACCTTTAATTTGTTCGACATCGACCGGACCATTCCAACCTTCAATGGTCACGGTTTCAGTTTCAAAATCAGCAGTTGCTTCATAGGTCAGTAAGCTGCCTACTTCTGCGGCTAGTTCACGAAAACGCTTAGTACTGACATCACCTTCACGCATTAATCCTATTTTATGTCGGACTAAAGGGTGTTTAACTTCAACGACTTTCATCTTTCTCTCCTGATTTTATCACGTATTTTTCAAGGTAAATTTTAACGATTTTAGTAGATTTGTTCGCAGAGGAAAACTTAAAGTTTTAAAAAGACGGTAAATCGTGACCTCTGTCATTCATTTTATTGAAAAACTAGGCTTTCGAGGCCTCTCACAAGCTGTTAGAATAGCGCCGCATAAAATCCTATAACGATCGACCCGTACCCGAAGAGGATCTCCGTGAGCACTCCTACTACCCCACTAAGCTATAAAGATGCAGGCGTTGATATTGATGCCGGAAATGCACTCGTTAATAATATTAAATCTGCCGTTAAACGCACCCGTCGTCCAGAAGTTATGGGCAACCTCGGTGGGTTTGGTGCGCTATGTGAACTGCCGACTAAATATAAGCATCCTGTACTGGTCTCTGGTACTGATGGTGTTGGTACTAAACTTCGCCTTGCCATTGATTATAAAAAGCACGACAACGTCGGTGTTGACCTGGTGGCGATGTGCTCAAATGACCTGATCGTTTCAGGCGCTGAGCCCCTGTTTTTCCTCGATTACTATGCAACGGGCAAGTTGGATGTGGATGTTGCCACAGCCGTTGTTAAAGGAATTGCTGAAGGTTGTGTACAGTCTGGTTGCGCATTAATCGGCGGTGAAACGGCTGAAATGCCAGGCATGTATGAAGGTGACGATTACGATCTGGCCGGTTTTTGTGTCGGCGTTGCTGAAAAAGAAGACATCATCGACGGGACTAAAGTCCAAGATGGCGACGCCCTTATTGCACTTGCCTCTAGTGGTCCACATTCAAATGGCTTCTCACTGATCCGCAAAGTATTGGAAGTCAGCCAAGCTGATCCCGCGCAAGCATTGGCAGGTAAACCGCTGATTGATCACTTACTTGAACCCACTAAAATTTATGTAAAATCGTTACTTAAATTGATTGAAACACATGATGTTCATGCAATGTCGCACATTACAGGCGGTGGGTTCTGGGAAAATATTCCACGTGTATTGCCAGATGATTGCAAAGCTGTGGTTAACAGTGATTCATGGCAGTGGCCGGTAATATTTAACTGGTTAATGGAAAACGGTAATATTTCGCCATTTGAAATGTATCGCACCTTTAACTGCGGCGTCGGTATGGTTGTTGCTTTGCCAGCAGACAAAGTTGACTCTGCCCTGCAGCTGTTAAATGCTGAAGGCGAAAACGCATGGTTGATTGGCAACATAGCTAAGCGTCAAGGTGACGAAGAGCAAGTGGAGATAGTGTAATGGCTCACAGCTGCCGCGTTTTAGTCTTAATTTCTGGTAATGGCAGTAATTTACAAGCCATTATTGATGGTTGTGATGATAACGTACAGGCTGACGTCATTGGTGTCATTAGTAACAAGCCTGACGCTTACGGTTTGATCCGTGCTCATCAAAATGAAATCGATACCAGCTGCGTCATCGCCCATAAAGGCGAAAGCAGAGCAGAGTACGATGATCGCTTGTTAGCTGTAATAGAGAAGTATCAGCCAGACTTAATTGTTTTAGCAGGCTTTATGCGCATTTTAAGTGATCACTTTGTGATGCGTTTTGAAGGGAAAATGATTAACATTCACCCTTCTTTATTACCTAAATATACAGGCCTTAATACTCATCAGCGAGCTATTGATGCTCAAGATCCTGAGCACGGTGCCAGTGTGCATTTTGTGATCCCTCAATTGGATGCTGGCCCTGTTATTTTGCAGGCAAAAGTCCCTGTTTATCATGATGATTCGGCCGATGTGCTTGCCGAACGCGTTCATGAACAGGAGCATGCTATTTATCCACTGGTCGTAAAGTGGTTTAGTCAGCAACGGTTAAGGATGATTGACAACATCGCCATACTCGACGGTAAGCCGCTCGACAGCCATGGTTATGCGGCTGAGTAACAGGTGGATCACCACTGATTTAAATGGAAGGCGCGTTAAGCGCCTTTTTTATGCGTTAACAGACTCGTTATCGCTGTGATAAGTCACAAAAATCCACTCTTCAGCGTTTTCATTCAAAAACCTCAGCTTCATTGCCTTTTGTTTATTCTCAATGCTCTTATCTTGCTTAACAATGAGCATTTCTTATTGAAACAATCAAATAATTAAAGATCCTTTAATCAAAGCACCAATAACATAAGAAAAATGGTGTAAAAAACCCTTTAAATATCGCGTTTAAGTCAAATGTTCATTTGTACTGTCTCGTGTTAAGTGCCACAGTAGGCTTAATCAAGCGTTAAACTGATTTTTTGGGGAGTGAGTATGTGTTCAATTTTCGCAATTTTAGAGCTTCAATCAGCGGCAACATCACTGCGTCAAGTGGCGCTAGAAATGTCCGCATTATTGCGCCACCGAGGACCTGATTGGTCTGGGATCTACAGCTGTGATAATGCCATTCTTGCACACGAGCGTTTAGCCATTGTTGATATTGAGCATGGCGCTCAGCCGTTAGTAAGCCAAGATGAAACCATTGTTTTGGCGGTTAATGGCGAGATCTATAACCACAATGCGCTTAAAGCTGAGCTCGGTGACAAATACAGCTATCAAACTCACTCTGACTGCGAAGTGATCATTGCGCTCTATCAAGAATACGGTCCTGATTTTTTAGATAAACTCAACGGTATTTTTGCTTTTGTATTATATGACAAAGCAAAAGATAGTTATTTAATTGGGCGCGATCACATGGGGATCATTCCGCTTTATACTGGCAGAGATCCTGAAGGGAACTTCTATGTTTCTTCAGAAATGAAAGCATTAATGCCTGTGTGTAACAGCGTTGAGACATTTACGCCTGGGCATTATTTATCAAGTCAAGTCGGTGAACTAACGCATTACTACCAGCGTGACTGGCGAGAGTTTTCAGCCGTTCAAGCTAACCGTGCCAGCAGTGAAGAGCTGCGTGATGCACTGGAAGCGGCAGTTAAGCGTCAGTTAATGTCCGATGTACCTTATGGCGTATTACTGTCTGGAGGCTTAGATTCTTCCATCATTTCCGCCATTACCCAAACATTTGCGAAACGGCGTGTTGAAGATAATGGCCAATCGAGTGCTTGGTGGCCACAATTGCACTCTTTTGCCGTTGGCCTAACAGGCGCGCCAGATCTGATTGCGGCAAAAAAAGTGGCTGATGCAATAGGGACGATTCATCACGAGATCACCTTTACTCTTCAAGAAGGGATAGATGCTATCAAAGATGTGATCTACCACCTCGAAACCTATGATGTAACGACCATTCGCGCGGCAACACCAATGTATTTAATGGCGCGTAAAATCAAAGCGATGGGCATTAAAATGGTATTATCTGGCGAAGGTGCAGATGAACTGTTTGGGGGGTATTTATACTTTCACAAAGCACCCAATGCACAATCCTTCCATGAAGAACTGGTACGTAAACTGGATAAACTACACCTTTTCGACTGCTTACGTGCCAATAAAGCAATGGCCGCTTGGGGGCTAGAAGCACGAGTCCCCTTTTTAGATAAAGAATTCATGGACGTGGCAATGCGTACTAACCCTGACGCTAAAATGTCTAAAGATGGCAAAATTGAAAAGCACATCCTGCGAGAAGCGTTTGAGCATAAATTGCCACACACTGTTGCTTGGCGACAGAAAGAGCAATTTAGTGACGGTGTGGGCTACTCCTGGATTGATGGGTTAAAAGATCATGCTGCAGCTCACATCGATGATCGTCAGTTAGCGAATGCGAAATTCAAATTTCCATACAACACGCCAGAAACAAAAGAAGCGTATTTCTATCGCACTTTTTTTGACACACTATTCCCTATTGCGAGTGCGGCTGAAACCGTGCCCGGTGGTAAATCTGTTGCTTGCTCGACTCCCGAAGCGCTTGCGTGGGATAAAAGCTTGCAAGGCATTATTGATCCCTCAGGCCGTGCAGTACACTCTGTGCACGACAGCGCTTATCGTCTATCTTAGCCCAACCGACACCGCATACAAAAATGCCGCTCACCTAAGTGAGCGGCATAAAAGACAACGGCTCTTCTATCTCAACGCAGTTTAGAACTTCACATTTGCTCTGATGAAGAAGTAACGACCTAGCACATCATAAGTATATGGATCAGTGTTAGAGTCATTATTACCTGAGTAGTATGGCGCAGCTTCGTCTAGGATATTGTTGATCCCACCCGATAAGCGAACCGTACTTGTTAAGTCATATGTCGCTGACATATCGTGATATACGATGCTATCAACGCTCGGTGCATAACAATCAGACGGTGTATCTTTACACGCAATAGAGTCCATGCCATCAATGTAACGCGCTTCGTATCTTACGCTCCAGCTATCAGCTGTTGCGCTGAGATTAACGTTAGTTTTTAACTTCGCGTACGCACCTACATTACCGGTAATAAAACCACGGTAATCAACAGCAACGCCATCGTTATCAAACTCTTCGTATTCACTCAAAATGGATGTATCCAGTCCCGCTTTCCAGTCTAATCCTAGGCCTTCGAATACATAAGCTGCATTAATATCGATACCTGAAGTATTTGTTTGGCCAATGTTTTGTAGTCCATTGTCAAACGTAATACGTCCAGTACCATCAAGTTCAATATTCGATGATTGGCACAAAGCTGTCCCGGTGTTGATTTTATTACCGCCCGCATCTAAACACTGATTAGCAATGTAGTTAGGATCCACTGCAGTGATAGTATTGCTAATTTCAATATCGTAGTAATCTACCGTAAGTGACAACCCTTCAACAAAGCTAGGAGAATAAACTAAGCCTAATGTTGTAATATCCGCTTCTTCTGGGGTGAGGTTTGGATTACCACCGCTGGTCACTTCTGCTTGTGATTGCTCTGTAGCATCGTGCTTAATTTGCGAGAAGGTCGGCGACTTTCCACCAAATAACTCATCGACTGTTGGCGCACGAAATGCCGTAGATTGACCCGCGCGGATCATAAGATCATCACTCACACGCCAAGTTAGACCCAGCTTCCATGTATTATCAGCGCCAAAAGTGCTGTAGTCGAAATAACGGATTGCTGCACTTAAATCAAGTTGTTGCGCAAAAGGCAAATCACTTAAAACTGGGATCGCGATCTCAGCATACGCTTCATTGACATTAAATGAGCCCGCAGTAGCTTCAACACGTGGATCATTTGCTAACCCTTGTGAAGTGAGTGAATCAGGCGTGTAATACGCAGACTCTTTACGGAATTCATACCCTGCAGCAAAACCAACAACGCCCGCAGGAAGATCAAAGATCTCGCCAGATAGGCTCGCAGCTGCAATATCTAACTCACTGCCACCGCTGTTTATTTCAGTGTAAATATAAGGAGCGATACTGTCGCCTTCCCACGAATCTTGCGAAAAAGGATCAAACTCTTTAGCTAATACGGCATCGTTGATCGAACCTAAATTGTGTAGGTTTGCTGTGGTATTAACTGAGTCATTCTTACCTTTGTTGTAAGAAGCATCCCAAGTCCAGCCATTATCAAACTCACCTTCAAGCCCAATGACGACACGTACAGTATCGACAACTTGTGAAGAATTACGAGTACCTGACTCTACCACTCGACGACCATAATTTAATTTTTCACCCTCTTGAACTAAACCAACGAGCTCTTTAGTCATCCAAGAAGAATCATAAGCCCATTCACTGCTGTTCCAAATAGGCTGTGGCGCCATTTTTTGATCAGACCAACGCTTAGAGTACATCGCTTCAGCAAAGAATAAAGTCGAATCAGAGAGTTCATAAGTACCAGATAACGATAGATTCAGACGCTCCATTGGCGTAGACAAATAACTGTCTTCTGAGTAGTTATATTTATCTTCATTGGTGAAATCATGGTATTGACCACCTAGGCCACTGAGATCGGCAACTTGACGATCTCCCCAAGTAGAGTCGACACCTGCATCATAATACACAGACTCTTTTTCTGTGATTGCTGTCCAAGTTTGGAAGTAAGTGTCGTTACTCTTACCATTTTCATCTTTCCAAACGCTGCCGTCGTCATTGAGTCGTTGGACATACTTACCGTAGTATCCAGAGTCGCCATTTATTACAGTAGGCTTACCGTCTTTATCCTTACCACTTTCTGTCATTAAGTGTTGAGAGTCGCCCCAAATATGACCGCCTTGTGAATATGAGCTACCACCACAGTAAAGGCTCTTGTCATCCGCATTACCGGTTTCAGAGATAGGACAGTTTGAAAAGTCACGATCACCTTGGCTAGCATCGCCACGCTTAGTGTATTGCGCGTTAATGACAACATTACCTTTATCAAACGTGTTACCAATAGTGAAGTCTAGGCTGCTCTTTTCAGCATCACCTTGGCCAGACATGCCTGTTTGAACGTTCATCTCAAAGCCTTCAAAATCACGCTTCAAAATCACGTTGACCACACCAGCGATTGCATCAGTACCATATACGGCAGATGCACCATCTTTTAATACTTCAACACGTTGGATCATCGATACTGGAATAGTGTTCAAATCAACTGACGAAGCAGCGCCCGTACCTGATGCAATCATACGACGGCCATTAACCAACACCAAAGTACGGTTTGAACCTAATCCACGTAGGTTAACTCGCGCGTTACCACCTGATCCATTGTTAACAGCAGCATTTGTCATTGCGCCACCAGATGCTGTCATTTTTTGCAATACATCATCAATCGACGTTGCACCCGATGACATAATTGCAGAGGCGTCAATAATACTAACAGGGCTTGATGTTTCCATATCAGCGCGCTTAATACGCGAGCCCG
The DNA here is from genome assembly GCA_028223395.1 of Shewanella sp. GTDB lineage: Bacteria > Pseudomonadota > Gammaproteobacteria > Enterobacterales > Shewanellaceae > Shewanella. Next base: position 125 of record JAOIUG010000061.1, on the reverse strand, counting down.
TAACTTGTATTCTTTCGACTTTATCCTCTATTGCACTATCAGTTAGTGCATCAGCAGCAACTGAGCCTCCCGATAATACAACACTACTTGCAGCAAGCAGCATTAAGCTTCTTCTAACAGCGTTA
>JAOIUG010000060.1 GCA_028223395.1 Shewanella sp. | reverse complement strand
GGTGAGTCTCGGTTGTTGCGGCATGGCCGGTACCTATGGTCATGAGGCTGAAAACCTTGAACGCTCTAAAACGCTTTATGCCATGTCTTGGGAGCAAACGTTGGCAAAACTGCCCGCTTCACAGATCCTGATATCAGGTTATTCCTGCCGAAGTCAGGTAAAACGCTTTAGTGGTTTTAAACCTAAGCATCCAGTCGAGGCTCTATTGAACTTGTTGTGAGCTGAAAACGAGCCTGAGGCTCGTTTTTTTTGCATTGTTGTTTGCAGTTAGGCTAAGCAAAGGTAAGCCGTCATTTACAATCGATAAGTTTTTTGGTTGATTATCGAATATTAGCCAAGACTAAGGCTAGTTTCTTTCAGTTTAGATGATAAGATGATCTGGACCACTCAGCGAGTAGGAGGTGCAGAATGAATCGATTCGAAAATGTAGGCTACTTAGTCTCCCATCTAAACCTTGCACTACAAAATGAGCTAGATCAGAAGCTTAAACGCTATGATTTAGACATTAAACTTTTTCCCGTGTTATTTTCACTTTGGCAAGAAGAAGGAGTCACGCAAACGGTACTATCAAAGCAATGTGATGTGGCCAATTACACGATGACGAGAATGTTAGATCAGTTACAGCAACAGCAACTGATCACCCGCAAACAAGATCGTGAAAATCGCCGTGCATTTAATATTTATCTCACTCACCACGGTAAAGCCTTAGAGCAAGATCTTACTCGAGAAGCTGAGCGAGTGAATGACAAAATGTTAGCGACTCTCGACGCCGATGAGCAAGCACAGTTTCTATTTTTATTAAACAAAATCAATCGTTTTACAGATTAAGCGGATTGATTTAGGTTAATGTAAAAGGTTAAAGACTCACACAAACCTGCATCTTCAGGCTGAACGGATATACTTAGAAGCTATCAGGGGCATGCTGACATTGGTGAGAGTAAGCAAGGTGTTCTTGGTTAATATCATTCCTCGTTTTGGTCACAAAGGAGCTTTTATGTATCGTGGTTTAATTCTGGGTGCACTTGTCATGAATACGGCGGCATGCTCAGCTACCGCCAACGACGTCGCCGCACAGTCAAGTCAACAACACACTGAACAAACTTGTCAGTCCGAGGGCTTTATTAAGTCATTAAAACTGGCTAATGGTGCCAGTGTCGTGGTGGAGGAAGGGCGTTTAGAGCCTCGCTCAATAGGCAGCGTGACGGTGAAGTTATACAGCGATCTCTACAGTGGTGAATTTATTGGTGCAGTGAGCTTTCCTCGCGACGGTGGGATCACTCAAGCGATTTTAGTCGAAAATGGCGATGACAAACAGCAGTTGTCGGTCACCATGTCGTCTGCTGGCAGCGGTAATTACCAGTCTAATCAGCAGATCTGCTTGACAAAAAATAGCATTAAGCTTTGTTAAAGAGTGTGCTGTAACGCGGCGCATAAAAAAGCCAAGCGATCGCTTGGCTTTTTCATGCGCTATCAATTATGTTGCAGCGTTGATGATCTCACGCGCCATTTCATCAGCAACATCACCTGTGGTGCGGTTTTGGGCATCTGACTGCTCAAAAATTGTCAACAATGTATGGTAGATCTCTTCAACTTTAGCGGTAGCAGCCGCCGCGTCGTAGTCTTTTTCAAAAGAGACATTAATAATGCCACCGGCATTGATCACATAGTCAGGCGCATAAAGAATGCCTTTGTCTTTTAATAATTCACCATGGCGAACCTCTGCCAGCTGATTATTAGCGCAACCTGCAACAATCGTCGCTTTTAGCATTGGGATCGTAGTGTCGTTGACCGTGGCACCTAATGCACAGGGCGCATACACGTCGACATCTTGATGGTAAATATCTTGTGGGGCAACCACTCGTGCACCAAATTCAGACGCGACTCTATCTAACGACTCTTGGTGGATATCGGTAACAATTAACTCCGCGCCCTCTTCATGCAGGTGACGACATAAATAGTAACCCACATGGCCTACGCCTTGCACAGAGATTTTTAGTCCATTAAGGCTGTCTAAGCCGCGTTGGTGCTTAACTGCCGCTTTAATGCCTAAATATGTGCCCAGTGCAGTAAAAGGCGAAGGATCACCACTTTTGCCCTCAAGACCTGCCATGTAAGGCGTTTCTTGATGAGCTATCATGATATCGGCCGTTGACACGCCAACATCTTCAGCGGAATAGTATTTGCCACCTAACGTATCAATGCAGCGGCCAAAGGCTCTAAAAAGTGCTTCACGATCGGTTACGTTAGGATCCGCCATGATAACTGATTTTCCACCACCCATGCTCAATCCTGCGAGCGCATTTTTATAAGTCATACCGCGAGAAAGACGCAAAACATCTGTAATAGCTTCATCGTCTGATCCATAGTTCCACATACGACAGCCGCCAACGGCGGGGCCTAAGTTGGTGTTATGAATTGCAATAATGGCTCTAAGGCCACTTTTCTTATCTTGACAAAATACCACTTGTTCGTGGTCGTCAAAAGAGAGGTGATTAAATACTGTCACTTGTTGATCTCCGCTATCAGCATCGAAAATGCCGCAACTGTTAGATTACAGTGCGATCGGGTTGTTATATTTATTGCAGAACGATAGCATTTAGCGATACTCTCAACAAAGTAAAGATATAGAATATTTGTGATCTATATGGCAATTCTGCTTTCCACTTTACGTAAACGTAAATCTGTGGGTGTTATTAACGCTATTTACAGTGCTGATGATAGAAATTATTGTGTTGTGTACAAACAAAAATAAGAAAGGATGAAAGAGATGGCTGAACAAGAAGTCAATCAAGCTCAAGACCAAGAAGCGCTAAGACAAGAGTGGATAAGAGCGCAGTTTCAAAAGGCAAATAAGTTTTTGGCTGAAAAAGGCGTGATGCCAAATAAGGTCTATGCCGATCAGAGCCGTTATTTAGCGCCATTTGTTGCGATCTGGAAAATGGATTCTAAAAAGCCATCTAAGCAAACATTTTGGGTCATGTCAGGTGACTTACCGTCTGATTACGTGGATGTCAATGTCGCGGCAACGGCGCGCGATGCTATCCGTCATTTTTCGATGATGTGGCAAATGAAAGCCGAAAATATTCAGCGTTCAGGTCTCACCAACGATCCCGCACAGGCGCAGTTCGCCGAGTTACTGATCTCGCGCGCTGAAGGTCTATACAAGATGCAGGCTGATGATTCAATTTGGGGACCCGCTGCGTAGTCACAGGCAGCTCACAATACTAAAGGCATCGTTGAGGTGCCTTTTTTGATCCAATCGTGCGGGCAGTGAATTGATAAGCCTTTAAAGTACCTGCAATAACAGATGAATTCGCAAGTTAACAGCAACAAAATATAAACAGCACTACCGAGATATAGTGCTGTTTATATTGCTTTTTGGGTTATTCACTGAGGTAAAAATAGCCCAGATTGAGTAGCGTAAGCATAAACGCTAAGGTGTCTTCGCTTTGCGTTAACTGTTGGGTCTGCTGCGAGTCAAAGCTAAACTGGTTAGCTAACAAAGCGATATCTGTCGTTATGTTTGCACCATGCTCAAAGGCTTCACCGTTAATAAATACTCTGTCCACGCTATCATGTTCTAGCTGCAACATTTTTAAACCGCCAATGCGATTTAGCGTTGCACCTTGTTCCACGTCTTCTATTAGCATATCTGCTGTATAGGGCTCATCAGGCTCGTATAAGTCCAGTTCAAAACGGTTTTGGCTCAGCATGTTGCCTAGCATTGTTTGGTAACGCTCAGGTGCACTGGCGAGCTCTGCGATAAGTGCCATCATATCTTGTTGATGGCTGACACTCACTTGGTTAGCTATCGTGGGCTCACCGCTTGAAGTAAAGCGTTTTAAGCCCGTATTACTATCAATGAGTCCATCGGCGAGTGCGCTAAACAGCTCTTGCTGGCTGGGCGCTCGAAAACCAATGGAGTAACTCATGGCCGTAGTTAAGGTTTGCCCTTGATGAGGGTAACCGGGCGGAATGTACAACATGTCGCCTTTTTCCAGCACCACATCAATAATAGGCTCAAAGCCTTCAATCAGCGGTGTGGTGGGATCATTGTTTTTGGGTGCATATTGGCCTTTTTCACCCACCGTCCAATGCCGCTGACCTTCGCCTTGAATAATAAATACATCGTAGTTATCGATATGCGCGCCAACGCCACCTTTAGGGGTTGCAAAAGAAGCCATTAAGTCATCAAAACGCCAGTCAGGAATGAACCGAAAAGCCTCAATAAACTGTGCAGAATCTGGATGCCAATGGTTGAGTGCTTGTACTAATAACTGCCAGTGACTGTCGCCAAATTTATCGTAATCTTCAAACGGTCCTTGACAGATCTGCCAGTCATTGTCTTTGGTGATGACCACTCGAGAAGAGACTTCCTCTTCACACGCTAGCCCTGCAAGCTCTTCTGGGCTGATGATCTCTTCAAAATGAGGGAATGCATTTTTGATAAGTAACGGCTTTTTTTGCCAATAGTCGGTAAGAAAAGCATTGGTGTCTAAGTTAAGACTGTACATATTTGGCAGCGCTCATAAAAGGATAAAAATAAAGGCGATAAGCTTAAGCTTACCGCCTTAATTACAGCATTAGTTGTTTAACAACTTATGGATTGTTTGTTTACTTAAGCTCATCAACAAACGTTTCTGCACGGCCAATATAATTGGCTGGCGTCATCTTTTTAAGCTCAATTTTTACATCATCGGGTAACTCTAGACCATCGATAAAGACGGCTAATTGCTCACCATCGATACGCTTACCGCGCGTGAGCTCTTTCAGTTTCTCATATGGTTTTTCGATACCATAACGACGCATAACGGTTTGAACTGGCTCAGCCAGTACTTCCCAATTACCATCTAACTCTTTACGCAGTTGCTCTTCGTTCACTTGTAACTTGCTGATCCCTTTTAATGTCGCTTGGTAAGCGATAAGAGAGTGAGCCATACCTACACCTAAGTTACGCAAAACGGTAGAGTCAGTTAAGTCACGCTGCCAGCGAGAGACTGGAAGCTTAGCGGCTAAATGTTGCATCAGCGCGTTAGCAATACCTAAGTTACCTTCTGAGTTTTCAAAATCAATTGGGTTAACTTTATGTGGCATGGTTGAAGAGCCAATTTCACCCGCAATAGTGCGCTGCTTAAAGTGGCCTAATGCGATATAACCCCAAATGTCACGATCGAAATCGATAAGGATAGTGTTAAACCGTGCTAGCGCATCAAATAGCTCTGCGATGTAATCGTGTGGCTCAATTTGGGTCGTGTACGGATTCCAATTGATCCCAAGGCTAGTCACAAAGCGTTGTGAAAGCGCATGCCAGTCCACTTCTGGATAAGCACTCAAGTGAGCATTGTAGTTACCTACAGCGCCATTGATTTTACCCATTATTTCAACTTTAGAGACTTGCGTCAGTTGGCGCTCTAAACGCACAGCAACGTTTGCCATCTCTTTACCTAAAGTAGAAGGAGAGGCGGGTTGACCGTGTGTGCGCGACATTAAGGGTACGGTTTTGTACTCTTTTGCTAATGCTTTAACCGCATCAACAATTTTTTGGCAATATGGCACAACCACTTGATCACGCGCTTCAGTTAGCATCAACGCGTGAGACAGGTTGTTGATGTCTTCAGAAGTACAGGCAAAATGCACAAACTCATCCACTGCAACAAGCTCGGCGTTATCTGCTATACGTTCTTTAATGAAGTATTCAACCGCTTTAACATCGTGGTTAGTGGTCGCTTCAATGTCTTTAACACGCTGGGCATCAGCTTCGCTAAAGGTATCTTTAATTTGATCAAGCAAAGCGAGTGCAGCTTCGCTAAAAGGTGGAACTTCTTCAATCTCTGGGCAGCTAGATAGCAGCTTTAGCCAGTTAATTTCGACTTGAACACGGTATTTGGTCAGGCCGTACTCGCTGAATATCCCTCTTAATGAGGCGGTTTTACTACCATAACGACCGTCTACCGGAGAGATAGCAGTTAGCGCGGAAAGTTCCATTAGAAGCTCCTTGATGAACTTGACATATATTATAGGGTGAGGCTTTTCATAGCTGTATCGACTATTGTTTTTCTTGTAAAGACAAGCTGCCTACGCTTGCCTCCTAATTGACGCCATAGCACTGCGCTGCGCATAGCAGACAGCAATAAAGCGCGAATTTTTTGTTGGGTTTGAGTGCGTTTTAAAAACTCAGGATTACCCGAAATCTGTAATTTGGGGCCGAGCTCACTGACGATGTCACTGTAAATACCGGCAAAGTTAGCAATAACTTGCTCATCAGTGATCTCAAAATGGCCAAGTTGGCGATGGATCTGGTTGATCCTCTCAGATAACACGCCCATGGCGTTAGCCGAGCGAGTGAGCTTTCGCTCCAACGCTAAAATGCCCACTAAGTAGCGGGTCACTTCTACTTCTTTTTGCTTACCGTCACCCAATTGGGCAACAATCATTTGATAGCCTTTTTTAAGCGCATCTTTATCAGCGTAAACCTCAGATGTAGAACCTGGGTTAGTCACTAACACTGAGTTTAAGCTTGCCGCGAGGGCATTTTTATCTGAGTCGCCATGCCTTGCAATATGTTGTACTTGGGCAATGGCTTGTAAGATCCCTGCCAAAGCCATGGTACGTTCAAACATTTGCTCGCTCATTTATTGATCCCTTAGCAACGCGTCGATGATCCCGCCACCAAGGCACATTTCGCCATCGTAAAAAACAGCGGATTGCCCAGGAGTCACCGCGGCGACAGGTTGGTCAAATATGACGCGGATCTGATCATCACTGTCGTAGGTGACAGTGCATGGAACATCATGCTGACGGTAGCGTGTTTTAAGAGTGAGCTTAGCGCCATCAGCGGGGCCTTTTCTATCAACCCAGTGCAGCTGGTTAGCCAGTAAGCCCGTTGACATCAGGCGCGGGTGATCCCCGCCTTGGCCAACCACTAATACATTGCGAACTAAATCTTTTTCAACGACATACCAAGGATCTTCACTGCTGTTCTTTAACCCACCAATGCCTAAACCTTTGCGCTGACCTAAGGTGTGATACATCAAACCTTGATGTTGGCCAATCACTTCACCCTCGCTGGTTTCGATATTGCCCGGTTGTGCGGGCAAAAAGGTTTGCAAGAAATCCGTAAATTTACGTTCACCAATAAAGCAGATCCCAGTGCTGTCTTTTTTATCGTGGGTGATAAGCCCCATTTCTTTAGCAATATCGCGTACTTCGCTCTTTTCTAATTCGCCAACAGGGAAGAGTGAACGGGCAACTTGCTCGTGGCTAAGCGTGTATAAGAAGTAGCTTTGATCTTTATTGCCATCAACACCCCGCAGCATTTGGCTAATACCGTTAATGTCACGACGGCGCACATAGTGACCCATTGCGATGTAATCGGCATCTAAAATATCATCTGCAAACTCAAGAAAAGCTTTAAACTTAATCTCTTTGTTGCACATGATATCGGGATTTGGCGTTCGGCCAGCTTTGTATTCGGCAAGGAAATACTCAAACACATTATCCCAGTACTCTGAGGCAAAATTGACCGTATGCAGCTTAATACCAAGCTTATCGCAGACAGCTTGGGCATCTTTTAGATCATCTGCCGCCGCACAATATTCATCCGTGTCATCTTCTTCCCAGTTCTTCATGAACAGGCCTTCGACTTGATAGCCTTGCTTTATTAACAAGTAAGCAGAGACAGATGAGTCAACACCACCGGACATACCGACGATGACTTTTTTACCTAGAGTAGCGGGGGTGATTGATGCCATAAATCCTAAAAACCTTCGTGTTCAACTTCATGTGTGACGAGCATTGCAGCCATTATTAATTCAATATATGGGTAAAAAAATGAATTACAAGGGAGCTGAAAAGCCGCCTATTTCTGCGGAGCCATAGTCTAGCATGCATTCGTAGAGCGGGCTATTAAAGCTCAGAAACATTTAACATTACTTAGGGCAGCGATTGAAGTATTGTTTGAGGCATGAATTGAGTGCTCTCATTGCCTTAAATCGAACGTAAATTGAGTATCAATATCACATGTGGATGTTGTCGAGGCGGGGCGTTAGCATCGGTAAGCCAAAGTGCTGCAATAGCCAGTTAGGCCAATAAAAATCATCAGCAAAAAAAAAGCAAGCCTAAAGGAGGCTTGCCAAACGTTGTATTGCTTAGGAATGGCGCCAGTATAGGGTGGTATTGATGAATGCGAGTTTTCTGTTTTGTTAATTACAGTTTATAAATAGAGGCTAACAGTTGCGGCGCTTGTTTAGCGCAAAATTCAGTCGAACAAGCGGTTCGAAGCGCTAGGCCTCGAGAGCGCTCTACGGATTGCTCGAGCAATGGCCCCTGCGCAGTGTAAAGCATTTATTCACCGTATTTGTGGAGTGTATAGATTGGAGTGAATCGATTGGAGTGTATAGGTTGTAATGAATCGACAGCAACAATTAATGGCATATGCACTCGCGCGGCAGTAAACGACACCTTATAACCACCGCTCACTCACAAAACACTCACAACATATTTGGGAGGATTTTTCGCGCCTATTATTTCATCAATAATCTCACCAATATCGATGTTTTTGCTCAACATTTAGCGTTTATCCGTGTTTTCTTATGTAGAATTTTTCAAGTTCCAGCTTTAGTTGAGGCTCAGCATTGCCTGCCAGCATGAATGTTACTATGTTACTGATTAATAATGGCTGGCTAGTTTTTTTACTGTGTTTGTCATGATGACTTTTGCTCAACTTACTTCTTCCTCCTTTTATCACATCATCATTTCGAGCTAGTATCAGCGCAAAAAAACAATCTCGATTCTAGTTAGCGACTTTCGGCCTGCGCGGCCATAAATTAAATAATACCAATAAAGGGAATAAAATGAATTTTGTTAAAGGGACCTGTAGCCTTGCAATTGTAGGGCTTTTAGCTGCTTGTGGCGGTGGTAGTGATAGTAGTGATAGTAGTAGTAGCGCACCATTGCAAGAGCAGCAACTTAGCCTGCAGACCGTTAAGCACAATTATTGTGGCGAAAAGTCCCCCATCGCCAATATTAAAGTTCTGTTCCATGATCAGTCTGGCGATGTGATTAACGAGTATGCCACCGACCAGCAAGGCCAACTGCAAGTAGATTGGCCATCAAATGCTAAACACGTCACCGTGGCCGGTGATGACTATTATGCCGACGGTAGCAAAAATCTTTATCTCATCACTGAGCTTGATGTTGAAGCTGGTGACTTAGGTGAAATCCACTTTCGTGCTGACAACGACCAAGCAGGTTGCAACTGCCGTAAGGTCGATATTGACCTGTAACAGCTCACCAATGAAGCCCCTGATAGCAGTCTATATATAGGTAGTAGCTACCTTCAATTGGCTTCCGGCACGAGATCTATGAGTACAACCTGGTGTGATAATTATGATGATAAAAGTATTCAGCTTATTGCAGCTGATCATTCCTCCAGTATGGCAGGAGATATTAACCTATCCAATGTGAGTAATTTGTCGCTCACTTTAGAGAACTTTACTAGCCCCGGAGTAGAGGTTAATGTCGATTGGGACAATCACATAACAAGTGCATACGCCAAGGAGGGGTGGAGTAACACCAACACCAACACCAATGTATTGCATGGAGGCAATGCTCCTGTCTTTATCTATCCAGGGTTAACCAACAATAACTATGTTCGTTATATCGAGCGCGACGAAGTCTATGTCGGCAACGCTACCGCTGAGTTCTATACACATTCTTACACTAAAGTAGACAGTGAAGGCGAAACTACCAACGACTTACAACTCTGGGAGCTCAGCAATAACTTTACTGATGCCCTATACAAAGTGCTGACTTCCTTTGCCAGTAATCAGCTGCCATATCAATACGACTTCAGCAACGCTGATAACAATATTGCATTTAGCCGCATTACACTGTTTGGAGCAATCGATACAGGTTCAGCGGAGTGGGTATTCAGTGGTGGTGTCTCAGGTGAGATCCCAGATTTTGACTTAACTCAAGCACTAGAAGCTGAGTTAGCATCATTGCACAGCGCTGAACTGCGAGTGTCTCTTCAAGGTTTCAGCGGCTATAAGCCGCTCAATGAATGGCGAAAATTAGCAACGGCTATAAATGAAATGGACAACAACTATTTGAGTCCACTCAATGATGAAGGCCGCTTCATGCACTTTACCTTTGAATTAGATCGTTAAGCTAACTAAGGCTATATAGCTGCATGAGTTAATTTGTTGCGCTAACGGCATCGATATTCATTGATGCCGTTAGTAAAAAACACATAGGCAGGAATAGTTAATAGCATTTCATTGCCAGTATTCATTTTGTTCAAAGCTTATGAGTGTCCACAATTATCGACAGTGTAAATCTTACCGAAAAAACTACTTTAATAACTATAAATCATAGTGTTAAAGTATACACTAAGAAGGTGAAACTCGACTAA
>JAOIUG010000059.1 GCA_028223395.1 Shewanella sp. | reverse complement strand
GTCATGACTCACATGTCGCATTGACTGGATAAATTGCTTTTCTGCTCTGGCATCTAAACTGGCGGTGGGTTCGTCCATCAACAATACTGGCGGGTCATTCAAGGTTGCACGCGCCAGTGCTATAGCCTGTCGTTGGCCGCGCGAGAGTGCCAGTCCGCCTTCTCCTACTTGTTGTTCTAGCCCTTCAGCGGCCAGATCGGTGAATAAGTTGACACCGGATAATTGCACCGCTCTGATCAACTGATGCTCAGTCACTTGGCGAGTTCCAAATAAGATGTTATCGCGGATCGTGCCATGAAATAGCGTAAGATCTTGTGGTAAATAACCAAAGTTACGCCTTAAATCACTGGGGTGGATTTGAGCGGAGTCAAGGCCGTCGTAAGTCAAGTTGCCTTGGGTTGGTTGAAATAAGCCAAGCAGAACTTTAGCCAAGGTGCTTTTTCCTGAGCCATTACGACCGATAATCGCCACTCGTTCACCAGGTGCAATACGCAGCGATATCGATTGTAAAATAGCGCGCTCTGAATTTGGGTAATTAAAAGCCAGATTGTGTAAATTTAGGCCAACGAACATTATTAGATCTTCTTGATACTGAAAATGAACTGTTCCAAGCGCGTACTGATTACTTAGAATCTGAATATAATGAAATTATATCTCAATACCGCGTTCTCAATGCGACTGGACAACTCCTTGACTCTTTAAGAGTGACTCGCCCAGACGTCTGGCAAAGTGAACACGATTACACTAGAGGTACCGCATTATGAAAACGCTAATAACATTGTTAAGCTTTGTGCTACTCAGTGGCTGCGCCACAAAAGAGATTGTATCGATGGACACTCCGACACCCCAGCAATTTGACCTAAATGATCACGATCATGATGGAGTCATTAATGCAAGAGAGCGCTGCGCTGAAACAGAGCAAGGGGCGAGTATTGATAATTATGGCTGTGGAAAAATGAAGTCTATTGATATACGACAAAAATTAGAACTGTTGTTTACTAATGATTCTTATTATATTGATCCAGCATCATATCCTCAGGTTGAAATGATCGCTAACATCATGAAGAAAAACCCTAAAATGCAAGTCGTTATAGAAGGCCACAGCAGTAAAACAGGCTCTGACGAACACAACAAAACGCTATCGAAAAATAGAGCTAATGCCGTCAGTACATTATTAAGTGAGCGCTTTAATATTGCGCCATCTCGATTGAGCGCCGTCGGATATGGCTTTGATCGCCCTGTCGATCCCAGCCACTCAGCCCAAGCTCATCAAGCCAACCGACGCGTCATTGCTCAATTAACAGGCAGCGATATGGCTGCAGATCTGCGATGGCACATATATACTGTAGATTCAGTCGTTAAATAGGATAACTAATCACGCCGTATGAATAGCAGGCTTTATAAGTTTAAAAAATGTAGAAAAGTCTGCCAATTCATACTCATCGGATTGGCTTTATCTGCTAGCTCTGTATATCTCAATGCAGAGCCCCCCCCCCAAACTTAACGTCAGCCATATTACTCAAACAATAGAGTCTCAATATGGAGAACGTGCAGGCAAACGGATTAGGGCTTGGTTTCAAATTTTAACTGACGCACAACACCTCGCAGACACTGATAAAATACTGATGGTTAACAATTTCTTTAACCTTTTCCATTTTGTTGATGACAGCAAGCTTTGGGGACAAAAAAATTACTGGGCAACACCGATGGAGTTTATTGGCGTCAGTGGTGGTGATTGTGAAGATTTTTCAATTGCCAAATATTTTACGCTGCTCCAACTTGGCGTCGCAGAAGATAAATTACGGATCACTATGGTCAAAGCAACCAGCATAAACCAATACCATATGGTACTTGCCTATTATGAGACTCCGGCGTCTATCCCTCTGGTTTTAGATAATCTCGATAAATCGATAAAACCTGCAACAAAGCGACCCGATTTGCTCCCCGTCTACAGTTTTAACGGTCGACAGCTGTGGCTCAATAAAGAAAAAGGACGAGGCGTGCTGGCTGGTTCATCATCAAGGCTGGCAAAATGGAATGACCTAAACCATCGTTTAGGCGTTGAGCGACTCAAACAACCTAAAGTAAAACTGGAGTAGTTTACAAAATGACGCTGTTTCGACAGATATACACACTACTATTTGCACTGTTTTTACTCGTTATGGCGAGTTTAGGCTATGTGCTATTTACCGAGATCCAAAGCTTTCTTAATAAGCAGATGGAATCGGATCTTAATAATACCAGTAACTCGTTAGGTATTATGCTCGTGCCCTACCTTGAGGCTGGAGATGTTGCTAGCGCAGAAACTCAGATCAATGTCATTTTTGAAGGTGGCTATTATCAGGAGATCAAACTCACTTGGCTTGTCGATGGCAAACAACAAGTTTGGCAAAACCCGATGAGTATCGAAGGAGTACCACAATGGTTTATTGATCTAGACTTGTTTGACAGTATTGGCCAAGACACCACGATTACATCCAGCTGGTTGCAACTTGCGCGACTTGAAATAATAGCGCACCCTGGCCTTGGCTATCATGAGCTTTGGCGCACAATGACCAACGCAGCGATGGTTTTTTCATTGTTGTTTTTAATTGCGATTATTCTGGCTCGAGTAGGCCTATTTTGGATTTTGAAACCACTCAATCACATTGCTGAGCATGCACAAGAGATCGCCAACAAAAAGTTTGGCATCAAAATGTCGCTGCCTAAAACGCGTGAGTTAGCATCGGTCGTGCAAGCGTTCAACAGTATGTCAGAGCAACTCAAACAAATATTTAACTCACTTGATGATGAAGTTGAAGAGCTCAGAAAGAAAAACTTGGTGGATCAAGTCTCCCAACTCCCTAATCGTCAGTACATGATGGGAAGGATAAGCGGTTGGTTAAGTGAGCCTAAAAGTGGTGCACTTATTATAGCGAAAATGGATTGGTTAAAAGAAGTACACAGCAAGTATGGTTATCAAGTGCGAGATGAAACAATTGCGTTATTATCTCAAAAAATGCAACAGCACTTAGAAATAGAGGCGCCTTCGGTCATTGCGCGTATTGCAGCCTATGAGTTTGCGTTTATTATCACCAGCTCCGAGCATGAGCAAACCCGTAAATACCTGCAAACATTAATCCGTACCATTAATCAAGAGATCTCAAAAGCAGGCTGTAAACCCAATAGCGATTTTGCGCTCGGTATTGCTGAACGCAAAGGGCACATGAGCGTCAGTGATATTTTAGCTCAAGCCGATAATGCCCAGCAAAAAGCTTTACAAGCAAAAAAAATATTCCACTGGTTTGAAAGTACTGAGAAGCAACTTTTCACTCGTGAACAATGGCGTCAGCATTTAAGTGAAGCCATTAAACACAACACTTTTAAATTTAAATGGCAACCCATCTTACATAATGACACTGACTCTGTGCAGCAACGAGAATTGTATTGCCAACTTGAGCTCGATGGTAAAAAAATTGTCGCGAGCCAATTTATGCCTTATATCGAATTACTGTCACTGGGCAGTGCACTCGATAAATGCTTAATTGAAACAGTCAACAATAAAGCCTTGCTCACCCGCAATCTTGAACCGATTGCCATCAACTTAACGTTCGAGAGTATTAATGATCTTGAGTTTCATCAGTGGCTCGATCAGCTGTTACGCACATCAGCTTTAAAAACGCGCCTTTGTTTTGATATTCCAGAAGCGGCGGTTTACAGCAACCCTGACGCCTGTGAAGCACTTTGTAATATCATTAGAAGGTATGGTGCCCATTTTGGTATCGATCATTTTGGTCGTCAATTCGGTTCAATGAGCTACCTGCAAGGCTTACGCCCCAGCTATGTTAAGTTAGATCAATCCTTTGCTTATTATGGTGAACATGCCCACAGCAGTGAACTGTGCCGTGCCTTAATTAATGTTGCCAAAGGTCTTGATATCGAAGTTATTGTCACTGGCATAGAAGAATCAAGCCAACTTGAGCGCTTTACGCCCTTAAAAACCCATGCTTATATGGGATATATTTCTCCGCCTATCGACATTCAGTTTTAATTCACCTAAAGGCCTCGTTTGAGGCCTTTTTTATTTTTAGCACAGCAACATCCGCTCAGGTCACACATCTACGTTACAATTGTTTCAATTTAAAGATTACTGCTTTTAAAGCTTATGGTATCTTTAGCGCTATCCCCTGCAAATTGAGGTGCATCACTGTGTTAAACTCGTTATTACACGTCACTATCAGCCAATCTATCTGCGCATCATTTTTATCATGAAACAGCGATTATCTTTTGAAACCATCGCGTGGCCCTTATTTTCGCTCTTATTACTGTTCGCTTCAATGACGGTCCATGCATCTGATATTGCCAGTAGCGTGGCGGGACAAAGCGATAACCGCTCTGCTAATGGAGGTTATTTCGAGTTAGGTGCCACCGTGTATAGCGTCAACAAAATTGACATTCGCCAGACTGAGCATGAAGCTGTAACCCCCTCATTACTCATCAGTGGCGTATACCAATACGAAGGGCTATTTGTCGAAACTGTACACCAATCTCAAGATGGCATTAATCTTGGCTACAATTTTTGGAATTCTAAGAACTGGTCATTGGATCTGCTATTAGCAAACTTAAAAATCATCTTGGTACGCTCAGAAGAAATCGATATTACAAGCCTAGATGAAACAGAGCGTAACAATTACCTCATGTCTGAAGAGTCTTTATATGTTGGTGCAGGCTTTAGAGCAACCCGCTATTGGGATAATGATTACGTATTTCAATACCGTATTACAACCGACTATTACGATAGCCAAGGTTTACAAAGCTCCGCCAGACTCGGAAAATCTTGGCAAGTGAAAAACTGGAATTTTCATGCCCTAGCCAGTGTTGAGTACTCATCAGCCAAGTTCAATCGGCGCTTATTTGGAATAAGCCGTCAAGAAGCCACCAAGTTATACCCTCAATACCAGCCAGGCAGTGCAATCAATTATGGCGTAGAGTTTGGCGTGGCGTACCCAATCAGCCAAAGCATTGTTTTCCGGGCGTTGTATCGCTTTAATCATATCTCCAATGAAATATCGAACAGCCCTTTTATTGAGGCTAATTACGTTTCATTTTTTAATGCGTCTGTCAGCTATGTATTTTAGGGGCTGCATGTATAACGTTTATCTATGGCTGGGATTACTGTTCATCCTAACACCCGCGGCCGCCTCTGAGCCTAAGTCACCCATTATTTTTACTGCCACGCCAAGTCAATGTGTTGCGCTTCACAAGGGGCAAACTTGCTATCAAGATATCACTTTTCAATGGCAAACACCGGATAAGGGTAGGTTTTGCTTAGAATCATCAAAAAACAAGCAACGGCTAACCTGCTGGAATGGCAAAGAGATCCAACAGTATCGCCATAGCTTTAAAAGCAATGCTAGCGCTGTATTTAGCTTAATTCACCACGGAGATAACAGGCCAATTGCTAACGTAAAAGTGGTGGTAACATGGGTTTATAAAGCACCAAAACAAAGTCAATCAGGCTGGAGGTTATTCTAATGCTATCAAAATCCAAGCATATTTTGGTGGTGGAAGATGACGCCTCATTAGCAGAGTGGATCAGTGATTATTTAATCGATCATCAATACAGCGTTTCAGTGGCCAGTCAAGGGGATTTTGCTTTAGCCATGATTGCTGAAGAAACGCCCGACTTGGTGCTGCTAGATGTCATGTTGCCAGTTAAAAATGGCTTTGATGTTTGCACTGAAGCACGTGCTTTTTACTCCGGTCCTATTTTATTCATGACCGCCTGTATTGAGGACGGTGATGAGATCCAAGGGTTAGAAGCCGGCGCAGATGATTACCTCACCAAGCCTATTCGGCCGCAAGTTATGCTGGCTCGTATCAAAGCCTTACTCCGCCGCGCGGCCGATGACAGCATCAAACAAACACTCGTCTTTGACAACTTGACGCTTAATGCCATCGCTAAATCAGTCACTATTGACCAACATGTCTTAGACTTAAATGCCAACGAGTTTGATGTGTTTTGGCAACTGGCGGTCAATGTGGGCACAGTGGTGAGTCGCATCGATTTAGTCAGCGAGTTAAGAGGGATTGAATACGATGGGTTTGATCGCTCAATTGATATTCGTGTGTCTCGGCTGCGTAAAAAATTACAAGATGCTCAAAACCAGCCATATAAAATCAAAACAATACGAGGAAAAGGTTATCTATTTTGTCGTGAAGAGGATGCCGCGCTTGATTAGCTGCACAAAGAATACGCCACAATGAAAAAATTGATCATCTCACTTGTACTCGTGGTGCTTGCCTCTATTGTGACTTTAGGCTGGTCAATCAGTCAGTTTGCTGCGCTGCAAAATCCCAACAATAATACCTCAAGTACACTAGAGCAATTAAACGCGTTAACACGCGTTGCGGTGACGTTATCTCGCGCATTCGATGATAGTAATGTTCAGTCACAGCCTTTTATCGATAATTGGAATGCGCACAATCAATCGCAGCTGTCACTCACTCCCAAAGCGCAGTTTGCCCTGCCAAGCTCCTTGGCAAAACAGTTCCAACAAGAGCACTCATTACTGCTAGAGTCTAATGACGGTATATCACTGCATTACCTATTACCTCACACTCAGCAAGTGTTAAACATAAAAACCCAACTCACATCCCCAGAAGAGCAGTCATTTAGCATTAATCAATTTTATACCTTGTTATTTTACATTAGCCTAATCATCATATTATTAATCTGGATCTCACCGCTCATCAAGCAGTTACTGGCACTCAATAAAGCAACACAAGCCTTTGGAATGGGAAAGTTACAGCAAAGAATTACCATCAGCAAAACCTCATACATCCGTGTTATCGAAACAGAGTTTAACCGAATGGCCGATCGTATTGAGCAGCTCATCGACGATAATAAACTACTCAGTCGGGCCGTTTCACATGATCTAAAAACCCCCATTGCACGCTTACGTTTTGGTATTGCAGCACTGGAAGAAACTCAAAATGCGCAACTTAAAACTAAATATTTTCAGCGGTTAAATCGAGATGTGGATGCGATGGAAGCCCTCGTTTCTACATTGTTAGATTATGCACGGCTTGATCAAGCCAATATCCAACCCGATAAACAACCTATAGAGCTGAACCAATGGCTACAACAAAAAATAATTGATAACCAAGATGGCTGTACATTGGCACTCGATTTTAGGCCTTTTTCACGCCCGCTCACCATCAATAGCGACCCTAAATATCTCTCTATGCAAGTGTCTAACCTCCTCAGCAATGCTGAGCGCTTTGGTCATTCAACAATCAAAGTCCAATTAGCATGTATTGACGAGCAGATCTGGCTACACATTGAAGACGATGGCAAGGGGATTAACCAAAGCGAAATTGGGCAGGTCGTAAAGCCTTTTGTTAGAGGTCAACAAAGTCGAGATAATGCCGGCCACGGCATGGGCTTGGCCATTGTAAAACGCATTGGTCACTGGATGGGATCAGAGCTTGTGATTGGTAGATCAACCGAATTAGGCGGTGCAAAAATATCATTACGGTTTGACAAAACTGCCCCTTAAAGTCCACAGTTCGAATTGTTCAGGCTCGGTTACGCCACGATAAAGGCGCGCAGTTGGCACGCCTGTATCCATGGTTTGACGATGACTTAACTATTGACAGAAAAATGATCCACAATATAACTTGCATCATAAACTAGAACATTCTGATCTTTAGGTCGCTCTTTCAAGCCTCGAACCTCGACCACGGTAGAAGTTTCCGTATCAACCACCGCACTGCCAAGCAACACATCGCTGGCCTTGGTGCCAACTCTAAAATGTCCCACTTGATCCAAATAGGTTTGCTCATTATTAAAAACAAAATAAGTGTAACCTGCCTTTTGGCATAGCTCAGCCGATTTTAGCATCACGTATTTTCGCGTCATCACTCGATCAGTATTTGCATTACCCACAAAACTTATCAACCAACTATTAGAGGAAATTTGAATCGTTTCAAACCCCTTACCAAAGCTCCAAAAGTTTTTTTCTGTATCGTATGGCGTTGCGCATGCTGTTAATGCCAAAGCCAGCGTGACGATCAACGATGCGTTATTCAGTGATCGCTTAGCACATTGTGTTATTTTTAATAATGTCATCATCTCACCTATTACTTAAAAGCTGTAGTTAACACCTAAAGTGGTGATCCACTGGTTTTTACTATCAACAAGTGGAGAGTCAGCCATGCTAGATCCTAAGCGCACATAAGCTGTAGCTTGAGTAATATCTAAATTGTCAGTCACTGGGATCATCATCGCGTAACCGGCTTTGTAAGCGAATGATGCCTCACCTTTGTACGCAGGGCGTTTAATCGTCGCATCTTCTTTGGTCACCCCAGTGTAATAGTTGACGTAATCGTCACTAAAGTAATGCACGCCAACATAAGGAACAAGGTCTGCAAAACCAATATTCATTGGATGATAATAAGCCACATCAGCTTGATAACCATCATATACACCTGTCACATCATGCTGAAATTTAATCGATAATGTATCTTGCCCTAAGTGAATATCTGCATTTAAGCCTAAATCACCACTAATTTTACGATCTTTCATCCCAGTTAAAATCTTGGCATCGTCAGCATCAAACCCTGGATTTGCCACAGCAAAAATACTGAAGTTGATAGTGCTGTCGTTTATACCAAAGAAACGATAATTCACGCCAGTGAGATCGGCATTAAAGTCTTCTCCGTGATAGCCAGCGTTTAAGTAGGCTGCTGTTTTATCATCTTGTTCTTTATAAAACTCACTCCCAGTCATTACGCCCGCGCCAACTGAAAACTGACCTTGATGACTGTAAACATTACCGTTACGAACGTACGTATCACCGGCCGCAAATGCTGTGTTAGAGAGTAAGATAGCTGAGATAGCGATGCTGATTTTTTTCATAGTAATACCCTTTTTTCATCTTCAAAATGATAGTGGGCTTACTATATTCAATGTCGCGACAAGACTCTGTATCCAAATGTAACCGGAGTCACAATCAGCTGTTACAGCCCAGGGTAAGAGCATGAAAAATCACTTGTTAAACATGATCTTTTCAAGGTAGTTAGTATTGCGATTAGCCTTCATTTGCTTGGCTCTTACTCCCTTTTTAAAGCTCTTTTCGGACTGAAGTTGGTTCATGGCGATATGTCTTACACCAGCCATAATTTCTGGGGCTCCATCACGACGGATGCGACAATCATCTTCTTTCATTCCGACATCTAGTTTCCAGTGCAAGCCATTCTCTATCCTCCAATGCTCACGCGCACTTGATGCTAGCTCCTCGGGTAATAATTTAGCTGAACTAATGTAATATCTAGAACTTAACTCTTTGGACTTTTTATCTTTTTCATTTCTGTAAGATATTATGACACCAACGGTTTTTAACTCTGGCCATGCTAGAGACGCTGGGAGCTGGCTTAGGTCATTTGAAGTAATGCAGCATCTGTATTCTTCTCTATTTCGTTGATAATCAGCTTCCTGAAAAAGTGTCCCCTGCTCACACTGACGTGATATTTCTGGCCCTAACAAGCTTTGAACTTGTGTATACAATCCAGACTGATTGGCCTTGAGTGCCAGTAGGTAGTCCGCTTCTTTGTCTAGGATTTTTTGTGCAATACCTTTTTGGCAACCCATTGCATCAATGGTCACTAGGCACCCCTTAATCTCTAGCAGAGCGAGCAGTTCAGGGATTGCAGTGATCTCATTAGACTTACGGTCGGTTTTTTGTTGTCCAAGTACTAGCCCATTTTGACAAGCAAAAGCACTCACCATATGTATGGCATCTTTCCTATCAGATTGATTAAAAGACCCTTTCAATCTTTTTCCATCAATAGCAATAACTTGCCCATCCGTTGCCTGATGGCAATCTTTCATCCATTTAGAGAAGCAGGATTGAAACTTGTGCATGTCGATTTTACTGATCACTCGCGCTATTGTATCGTGTGTAGGTATGCCATTTTCAAAGGCAACAAACTTACGCAGCCAACCCAACCGGTCATGCCCAAACTCTTCAATTTCTTCCCAACCTTGACTACCAGCAATCACCGCGCTGACGGTAAGAAACAGAATATCAAAGAGTTTATGGGCAATTTTCCCTGATTGACGTGTATCCTCAATGGTGGAAAAGTACTTGAATAGCTGGAGTTCTGACATGATGTGGCTTCGCTTCTTATCAAAAAGAAGTATAAGATCACAAACTTAGGTCAAGGTAAAGCTTCGTGATCTTGCCCTGTGTTACAGCCTTAAAAGCACTGATCAAACAAATAAACACTGCGCAGCTCCCGCCTTACACAATGGTAATAAATTCAAATGCAAGATGATTGGTTTTTACTGATGACCCATTATCCAGAGGACATGAATAACGATAACGTCAGATCACAGACAAACAGAGGCAAGAATGCAAAATATTGGCACAGGATAGGATAGTGATTGAATTTCTGTGCATTTAACGACATCAATCAGAGAAAGGAATAAAAGCTTTGTAAACAG
>JAOIUG010000005.1 GCA_028223395.1 Shewanella sp. | reverse complement strand
AAACTCCCTAAGGTGTTTAACTCTCTAACACTGCTGCAAGTCCCGTGCTACCTAGTTTTTGCTAAGAGCGATTGGCCTGCTATACCGTGTCAGTGGATGCGCATTATAGGGAAATCCTGACGGAGCGCAAGGGGCTAAATAAGAAAATATCTAAAAATGCTATCAAGCGAATATTTATTGAACATTTTGTATTGGGTAGATTTGTGAACGGCCATTTTATTTGAGTAATGTCTATCCATTGAATCTGCCGAGTTTTAACAAGCGATATTGATTATCTCAATCAACCTCTATTTAATTGCAATTCACCGTTTCTAGATACCCTGGTACCTTTGCAATAGAGTCTAATACTACCGTTGCTGCTGCAATGGCTTCATCTGTCACAGACTGACCGGTACGCACGAGTATACGAGTCGGGATCCCGGCCGCTTGCGCCGCTAACATATCGTCTCTTTTATCACCAACCATTACTGAACGGCTTAGATCTATATTTAAAAACTGAGCGGCACTATTAAGCATACCAGGTTTAGGTTTACGGCAATCACAATCAACCTTATATTCACCGAGCCCTTTTTCTGCATGATGAGGGCAGTAATAGATCCCATCAAGCTCGATCCCTTTATCAGAAAAATTCCAGTCCATCCATTCTGTTAATGAATGAAACTGTTCTTCGCTGTACATCCCACGTGCTATCCCTGATTGATTAGTGACAACCGCCAGTAAATATCCAGATTTTTTCAACGCAGCGCAGGCTTCAAAAACACCGTCAATATACTCAAAATCATCAACGCTATGCACATAACCATGATCCACATTAATCACGCCATCTCTATCTAGAAATACTGCTTGTTTCAAAATATCATCTCTTTGACTGAGTTAAGTACCGCTATTATTTCATTCATTGGGCTTAATTGCACCGTGTAGTTACAGTAAATGCCCTTGGCTCACTGTGCGTCGGTATAAAACAGTGAGCCGTGGCAGATATCGTTGAGTTGGACTATCAACTAAAGCGGTCAACTCGATAAGGCTTTAAATCGATATTACTCTGCTCACCTGTAATTTCCTGCGCTAACAACTTTGCGGTAAGTGCTGACCATGTTAAGCCTAAATGCTGATGACCAAAGGAGAAAAAAACATTTGCTTGTTTTTCTCCTCGTCCAAGTACAGGTAAACTGTCAGGTAATGAAGGCCTAAAGCCCATCCAACGCTTGCCATCGGCGACTGTCGCGTGCTCAAAAAGCGTCGGTAATAAGGCTTTACCATGAGGAAATAAGCAATCCGCTCTGGCTGGCACTAAGGGGGCTTTTAAACCTCCAAACTCTACGGTGCCAGCCAACCGAGTCCCCTCTGCCATTGGAGTAATAATAAACTTTCGGTTATAAGATGCTACTGGCCGTGATAGCGTACTTTTTTGTGGCATCATCAAATGGTATCCCCTCTCTGACTCTAAAGGCACAGTGTAACCTAACTGCTTGGCAAAAGGTTTTGACCAAGCTCCTGAGGCTAACACCATTTTGTCGACGTGTTTACTTGCACCCGTTTTCATTTGTAAATTTATACTGTCATTAGTTTTAGCCACTTCGACTGTCACCAACTCTTCGGTTAAAAAAATCCCACCTAATGCAATAAATTTTTGCTTGAGTGCTTGGCATAAGCGATAAGGATCACTAGTGTGTCCTACTTGAGTGAAGTACAAAGCATGTGTAATGCTGGTGCTTAATGAAGGTTCTAGATTTTGAACTTGTTTTGCGTCCAGCAGTTGCACTTCAACGCCTGCATCGCTATAAGCTTTATACTCTTTTTGTACTTCCGCAAGGGGTGTGTTTTCAAAAACTAATAGACTGCCATTTAAGATCAACAAGTCAGCACAACCGCAAAAATCAACCAATTCTCGCATCGCGACAATGGAGTCTTGATTAAGCACTTTTATAGCGCGACTATTACTTGCACGACGACCGGGTAGCATGTTGCGTAAAAATCGCATAAACCAAGGCAGTGCAGTTAAAAAGTATTTAGGCTGGATCCTAAAAGGCCCTAAAGGATCCATTAACATACCGGGAAGTTTGGCAAGCATGCTCGGATCTGCTAAAGGAAACACTTGCTCTGTAGCAAAATGTCCTGCATTTCCTTGAGAAGCCCCCGCTCCTGCACCTTCCTTATCTAGGATAGTGACCGTCAGACCTTTACGTTGTAGTTCAATCGCGGCAGCAAGGCCTACAATTCCGGCGCCAACAATCGTAATGGCACCGGCCTGTTTATCACTTACATCTTTCATTATTTTTCCCTTCTTTTTGGCTTTAGCCAACAACCTTTTACTCTTTAACGATGAACCGTAAAATGTCAATAATGTGATTTCATTTTCAATGTCAGCTCACCATGAGGGTTCATTAAAGTGAGTAAAGCGCGAGCGCGAGCACCAACAGTCAAAACACTGATATAAATTAAGATTGTTTAAACATGTGTATTTAAGTTGCACATCTCAATGTTTATTACTTCATGGCTTATGCTTGCGTATTATCTGCCATGTAACCAACCTATCCGCTCTGAGCTGACCCACTTTATTTCATCTATATTTTATCGCTAACGCCTTGTTGTGTAATACATATTGCAATCACTTTAAGCATTTTGTGGCTCTGATTACGTGCTAGGCCTTTTATTTTCAAAATTCCTGTATACAATATCCCACAAGTAATCTGAATTTCAAACGTAAAATGCAGTAAAGAGACTTAAATATGGATGTAAATTGGCAAGGTACCTTCTCAACAATCGACCCTGTTTGATGAGATCGTACCTGCAACGACCCGCCAAATACTCGTGTGTTAATATTACTGACGCATCTTAGCTTGGCCGCGGGTTTATTCCATTACTAACGCTTAATACTCTCTCAAGACTGCAACAGTGCATCAAATTGACTGTGCGATCTTGGAACGTACTTACGTTGAGTGTTATTGCGCAAGCATTTGACACTCATATTGAACGCAACAGATACAATATCGACTCACTTAAAGTCATACCTCCAAGCCCTAAACTTGTTCCGTTAAGGCTCGGCACACTCACTATACTAATGGAGCTATATACATGCTCAAAGGCACATTTTTTTGCATTGATGCGCATACTTGCGGCAATCCGGTAAGGCTGGTCACCAGCGGTCACCCTCACCTTATTGGCCAAAATATGAGTGAAAAAAGACAACATTTTTTACGCGAATACGATTGGATCCGTAAAGGATTAATGTTTGAGCCTAGAGGTCACGATATGATGTCGGGAGCCTTCCTCTACCCGCCCTGCTCTGATAACGCCGATGCCGCTATTTTGTTTATCGAAACCAGTGGATGCCTGCCGATGTGCGGTCACGGGACGATTGGCACGATTACTTCAGCCATTGAGTCTGGATTATTGACAGCTAGCACACCGGGAAAACTCATTATCGATGTCCCCGCTGGCCAACTTAATATTGATTACCAAGTCACTGACAATAAAGTCGATTGGGTCAAGATCTATAATGTTCCTGCATACCTTGCTCATCAAGATAAAGTGCTCGATATTCCAGGCTTAGGCACCTTAAAAGTCGATGTGTCATATGGCGGGAACTACTACGTCATTGTAGATCCACAAGAAAACTTCCCTGGACTGCGTCAGTGGAGCGCCGCCGACATTTTGCGTTGGAGCCCAATTGTCAGACAAGTGGCTCAGGAGCAATTAACGTGCATTCACCCTAATGATCCAACAGTCAATGGGATCTCGCACGTTCTGTGGACCGGTGATACTATTTCGACCGGTTCAGACGGTGCTAATGCGGTATTTTACGGTGATAAAGCTATCGATCGCTCTCCTTGCGGCACAGGCACTAGTGCAAGATTAGCGCAACTTTATGCAAAAGGCTTATTACAGGTCGGCGATGAATACACTCATGAGAGCATCATTGGCAGCCAATTTGTCGGTCGTATAGAAGCGGCTGCGCAAGTCGGTGAGTTCGCAGGCATCATGCCAAGCATTAAAGGCTGGGCAAGAATAACAGGGAATAACAGCATCACCATAGATGATAGCGATCCCTACGCTTTCGGCTTTCAGGTCGTTTAATTAACCCTATAATTAATGAGTAAATAAGCTCAGGAGTCAACATGACAGATTCAGTACAAAACATTAGCGGTCAACACCTTATCAACGGTGAATGGTCTAACGAAACTTTACAGTTTAATAGCATGAACCCAGTGCTCAATGAAGCAACACAATGGCAGTTTGCCTCAGCCACAGCAGACAATATCAACGCTGCCGTCGCTGCCGCCCACGACGCTTTTTTGACCTACAGACGTACCTCTAGCGAAAGCCGAGCTGAATTTTTAGAGGCGATTGCTGAAGAGATCCAAGCCGATATCAGCATTATTACTGAAACGGCTCATATTGAAACCGGTTTGCCAATGGCACGTCTGCAAGGTGAAACTGGTCGTACGTGCGGGCAACTCAGATTATTCGCCAGCACATTAAGAGCACCGACCCATAACGTATTGGTCGATTTGGCTAACCCACAAAGACAGCCACTGCCGAAAGCTGATACGCGACTAGGTGTGTTACCCATCGGTCCCGTCGCTGTTTTTGGTGCATCAAACTTTCCATTAGCGTTCTCAACCGCTGGCGGCGATACTGCGTCAGCATTGGCAGCAGGTTGTAGCGTTGTGGTGAAAGGTCATCCAGCTCATGCCGCCACCAGCGAGCGCGTCGCTCAAGCTATTAGCCGTGCCGTGACGCGTTGTAACATGCCAGCTGGTGTATTTAACCTTGTGCAAGCTGAAACGCCAGAAGCGTCAACTCAACTGGTAAAACACAGTGCCATTAAAGCCGTTGGCTTTACCGGATCGCTCAAAGTCGGCCGTATTCTGGCGGATATCTGTGCCGCTAGAGCGGAGCCTATTCCATTTTTTGGCGAGTTAGGATCGGTCAACCCTCAGTTCCTTCTTAATGAATTACTAAATGACAAAGCCGAAACCCTAGCCACCACACAAGTGCAATCAATGATGATGGGACACGGTCAGTTCTGCACCAGCCCTGGTGTCGTTATTGCAGTAAAAGGTGACGGCTTAAACCGTTACCTTGCCACTATTGCAGAAAAAGTGGCCCTGGAGTCTGCGTCTAGCATGCTCACTGCAGGCATTGCCGCCACTTATCAAGCACAAGTCGATGCCCTGCTTGCCAATGACGCCGTTGCACTTATCGCACAAGGTCAAGCCGCTGCTGCAGATCATTTTACTCGACCTGCAGCTGTACAAGTCAATGCAAGTGACTACTTGGCTTCAACGGCGCTTCAGCAAGAAGTTTTTGGTCCTTTCGCTGTAGTGGTCGTGTGTGACGATGCATCACAAATGGCACAAATTGCTGCGCAAATGGAAGGTCAACTTACCGCCTCTATTCACGGTTTAGAGACTGAATTAGCTGAGCAAGCAGATTTAATTGAAGCGGTATCATTTAATGTTGGACGCTTAATTTTCAACCAAATGCCGACAGGTGTTGAAGTGTGTCATTCAATGAATCACGGTGGGCCTTATCCTGCAAGTACCGACAGCCGGAGTACATCTGTCGGTAGCCAGGCAAAATCGCGTTTTGAGCGCCCGCTCTGCATACAAAATATGCCAGCACAATTACTCCCACAAGAGCTGAAAGAAGATCAAGCAAACGTTTCGACTTTCTAAAAAAAGTGTGACATAGAGGGAAACAATTGTTTCCCTTTCATTATGCTAATTTAAGCGCTATTCTAAGCAGATGATCTGGAATAAATAAGATAAAAATAGGATATATGAGCAAAGCAAACCCTATCGTTCATAAAACGCGTACACAAGTTGTTGTCGAAGTATTAAGGGAAAAAATTCTATCTGGTGAAATCGCTGCAGGCATGCCTTTGCGCCAGAGCGCCCTTGCCGATGAAATGAATGTAAGCAGGATCCCTGTCCGTGAAGCACTGTTACAATTAGAAGCTGAAGGGTTAGTGAAGTTTGAAGCCCATAAAGGCGCTACAGCAACTAAATTGTCCGCGGTTCAAGTCACTGAGCTTTTTGATTTAAGAGCGCTTATAGAAACTGATCTACTGGCGAAAGCTATCCCTTTGATGACTGAACACGATTTGGCTGAAGCGGAAAATATTTTAGATTTGTTGGATGTTGCGTTTCAAGACAAAGAACAAATCGAGCGCTGGAGTGGGCTAAATTCACAGTTCCATATATGCTTATATCGTGCAGCTAACCGACCTCACACTCTAGAGGTGGTTAATGGGCTTAATACCAATTGTGACCGATACGTTCGCTTAGAGCTATTTTTAGCCAGCGGTATCCCCAAAGCCCAACAAGATCATAGAGATTTACTCCAATTTTGCCGGGAAGGCAATGTCGAAAAAGCAGCAGCGCTGTTGCGCGATCACATCCTTCATGCAGCAGAAGCGATTAAAGTTTTAGTTGCTCAACAAGAGAGCTAACTCACTGCTAAGCGTTAAAAAATTTGGTATACTATTTTTATACTGATCGACAGGCAGAACTCGGGTTCTGCCTTTTTATTTTTGAGAGAAGACTTAATGCAGTACGCAACAATTACAGGCTGGGGGAAATGCCTTCCTCCTGCGACTTTAACCAATCATGATCTCGCGACGTTTATCGACACTTCAGACGAGTGGATTAAACCTCGTACTGGTATAAGTCAACGACACATTAGCCATGTGAACACCTCAGAATTAGCTTCTGTTGCTGCGCAGCGTGCACTTGCAGCAGCCGGTATAGAAGGCAGTGAGCTTGATATGATCATTCTCGCCACCGCCACACCTGACACCTTGATCCCTAATATCGCCTCTACAGTACAAGCCAATGTCGGTGCGACCTGCGCCGCATTTGATATCAATGCGGCATGTAGCGGCTTTTTATATGGTTTGGGATTAGCTAGCTCACAGATAAAAAGCGGCCAGTGTAAAAAGATCTTAGTCGTCGGCGCTGAAAGATTATCTTTTTTCTTAGATTGGTCTCGCCGTGACACCGCTGTACTTTTTGGTGATGGCGCTGGTGCCGTGATACTTGAAGCAACAGATGAAGCCATTGGCGTCTTAGGGTATGAGCTTAATAACGATCCTGCTGGACGTGATATCTTAAAAGCGGGCTTTGGTACTGCAATGGATAGGTTTGAAGCGGCTTCGCTTGATTTTTACATCGAATTTAACGGTCAAGAGATCTTTAAACGCGCTATCGCCGGCATGGGGAAACTCAGCACTAAAGTGATGGCTAAATGCGATGTCGATAAAGATGACATTGATTGGGTTATTCCCCATCAAGCCAACGAGCGTATTATCGACACCTTAATCAACCGTATGAAGATCCCGAAAGAAAAAGCCGTCGTGAATATTGCCAATTACGGTAATACTTCTGCCGCAACCATTCCGATTGCAATTTGTGATGCGTTAGAGCAAGGCAAGATTCAACCGAATCAAACGATTTTATCCTGTGCATTTGGTGCAGGCCTCACCTCTGCTGCAGCATTAATAAAATGGGGCGATCGTGTCACACCGCTTAACACCAGCGATGCACAATTGCCTCCATGTGATAAAACCGGCATTGAATTAGTCAGTAAAGCCGTTAATTACTTCTGTAAATAACCTATCAGTACTCATCAACACCGATCAATAAACACCGATTAATTGATCGGTGTTTATTCTTTTTAGCACATACAAAGCCTCATAGAAAATCCCATAAATATAGATCTTCTCTTGCTCCCATATGGGCCATTTGAGCCAGGAATAATTCTCCGCAAGAGATGGCGTCAACAGCTGCATTATGCGCCGTATAAACAGGTAACCCATAACGACCACGACAAGCCTCGAGCCGTAAAGCTCCTTCTTTGAACACGCTATTTTTCCGCAGTAAGCGCCGATGTTCAACCATCATTGTATCAATACATACCAAGCAGATAGGCTCTGCAAAACAGCGCGATATTTGATGCGTTAAAAAACACATATCTAACGCTGCATGATGTGCCAGTAAAATGTATCCTTGTGTCTGTTTTAAAAACCACAACATCGCTTGCTCTGTAGAAAGTGCGTCATTTAATTGTCTATCAACAATCCCGTGTATTGCTGCGCTTTGACCCACACTACCATCGATTTTTATGAGTTTATATTGTGCTTTTTCTAGTATCAGCATGCCTTGTATAATCGGTACAATACCAATGCTTAAGATCTGATCAACACGACTATCTAAGCCTGTCATTTCCAGATCAACAGCCATCAAAGGCATGGTCGATAACGGTAAAGCTAAGTGGGTTAATAGTTGCTGCTGGTACGTTTTAAGCGCAGTATTGCCCGAGCGGCACACACGCCAACGTAGCTTATTGGTTAAGTAAGTGCGTTTCCACAAGTTCAATATCTCCGCATGATCTTAAGCTTTAATCCGACTTGCGCATTGTGCACAACATTAAATGCATCTTTCAATTGGTGGCGCATTAACGAGGACAAGTGAGTGGGGAGTAAATAATTGGTCATGCTCATTGCATGCGTATGCTGATACCCTTGATTTGATAACCGCATATGAGCAATAAACTCATGAGCATCCGCGAGATCTAATGCATCTTTACGATGAATGATCTGCTGCTCCATCAACACTCGGATCCGCTGAGCAGTATTTACGTCTTTTATCCCCGCTGACAATGCATAGATCCGTACAATGTCATTAATTAATACGCTGCCTTTATGTTTAAGATCAATGCCTTTAACTTCAGAGCCATCTCGCTCCAACACAAACTGCCTAAAAAAACCCAGAGGTGGCGCGTTAAGTAGCGCATTGCCTGTTAGCGCCGCGAGAAAAATATCGTTACCTTGTGCCTGATCCAATATCGTTTCTTGCAAGCCATCAAACAACGAGGCAGGACCATAAATTGACCGTAGATCAAAAAAAATACTGCAATGCATTAATGCATGAGGATCAGGTTCGTTGATCCAATGCTTAAACAGCGAACGCCAACGCGTTAACGACATTCTCCATTGAGGATTTTGCGCCATAATATTGCCCGGGCAATACACATAGCCGCACTCATCGAGTCCTGCACACACTGCTGTTGTCAGAGCATCAAAGTAGCCTTTAGCTGCATCATCAGGTTCATGTGCTAGTAATAAACCATTGTCTTGATCTGAGCAAGCAGCTTGATCTTGTCGACCTTGAGAGCCAAACGCCAGCCAACAAAAGGCCATGGGCGCTTGGCCTAAAATCTGCTGGTTAAGCACGATTAACCGGCGAGTCAGTGCATCTGTTACTGCGGTTAGCACTCGGCCTATCTCCTGCGCTCTTGCATCTGCGCTGATCAAGTTTTGTAGCAATAGTGGGATCTGCTTACTCACCAAAATCAAGCTACTGAGATCATGTTGACGATCAATCTCATCGATCAGTAGTAGAGGTTGTGAGCTTTGCGCACGTAAAATATCCGTATGAGTCACAATCCCTAACATGTGACCGTTCTCGACAACTGGTAAGTGATGAATATTATGCTCGCTCATCTGTAATACAGCTTCAAAGATCAGTGCTCGAGAATGAATAGTAACAGGGTGGCTTGTCATAGCTTGATAAACGGGCAGCGTGCCATCTAGGTTTTCGGCCAGTACCCTGTTTCGTAGATCTCTGTCGGTTAAAATTCCAACCAGTTTGTGATTATCCACCACTAAAATTGACGACACTCGTGCCTGCCGCATGATTTTTGCCGCTTCAAAAATCGGCATTGTTGGCGCTATCATCTGAGGTGATGTTGACATTAATGCCGTAATACGACTGGTTGTCGTGAGATCTTTCGTATCAAACTTTGCTTGCGCCAGTAACCTTTTTGCAAACGCTCTATTAAAGAAGCGATCAAACTCTCGGTTGGCCGTGCGCAAGGTATCAAACATGTCAGGCGTAATATGGTAGACCAAGCCATCTTCTAAAATAAGCACTCGATTATTCGTTTGCTCACCAGAGAGTAATGAGGGAAAACCGAAATAGTCGCCCTCGCCGAGTCTATCCAGTAACTTGCCATGCGTATCATGGATCTCAAAAGCGCCACTTCTCACAATGTATAATTGTGGATGTTGTGGATCGAGCGGCACAAAAGCCGATGCTTTACTGTAATAACCGATATTTAACGAACGGCAACAACTCAACAAGCGACCATGATCTAAATATGAAAATGGCACCTGCTGCTCTAAAAATTGCATTATCGGTTGTAATTCACTTGCATCCATTAACGGTTTCCACTTACGTTTTATCGTTTACATTAGCCATACATTGGTTATGATCAATATGACGGCATAAAAAAAGAGCACAAAATGTGCTCTTTTTTGCCTCATGATTAATGATCTTGCGCTTCACCGGCCCCTTTTGGGAAACGAATCGATTCCACCATATCAACTACGGCTTGCGGAATAGGCGCTGTCACTTTACTGACCGCAAAAGCCACAATAAAGTTAATCACCATTCCTAACATTCCCATGCCTTCAGGTGAGATCCCAAATAACCAATTGTCACTTGTGTTGGCACTCGGATTAATAAACTTAAAGTAAATAATATAACTGGCAGTAAATAACAAACCGGTGATCATACCGGCGATAGCGCCTTCTTTGTTCACTGTTTTAGAGAATATACCCATAATAATGGCAGGAAATAACGATGATGCTGCTAAACCAAAGGCAATGGCCACCACCGCTGCCACAAATCCTGGCGGATTGATCCCAAAATATCCCGCCATCACAATCCCTAATGCTGCGGCAATACGGGCAAACATTAACTCTTTTTTGTCTGAGATATCAGGCATTAAGTTTTTCTTCAATAAGTCATGGGACACTGAAGTTGAAATCACTAATAACAAGCCTGCTGAAGTCGACAAAGCTGCAGCCAACCCACCGGCCGCGACCAGCGCAATCACCCATGCAGGTAAATCTGCAATTTCAGGTGTAGCCAACACCATGATGTCGCGGTCAATCTTCATTTCATTGGTATCACCATTGGCATAATATATTTTGCCATCGCCATTTTTATCATCCCACTTTATTAAACCTGTTTTTTCCCAGTTTTTAATCCATTGGGGTGATGATTGATAATCCACACCGGTCAATTCAGGTCCATCAATGGTTTCAATCATGTTGACCCTTGAAAACGCAGCCAGTGCCGGAATAGTAGTGTACATAATAGCAATAAAGACCAACGCCCAACCTGCTGAAATACGTGCATCTTTAACTTTAGGTACGGTAAAAAATCGCACAATCACGTGCGGTAAACCTGCAGTACCAAACATCAAAGCACCCGTAATAAAAAATACGTCAATGGTGCTTTTAGTGCCTTGTGTATATTGAGAAAAACCCAACTCTGTTGATAAATTATCCAGTTTGTCTAACAAATACACCCCAGTATTATTACCCGCAGCATCGATTAACTCTGCACCGAATCCAATTTGTGGAAGAATATGGCCTGTCATCATCACAGAGATAAATATCGCAGGCACCATAAACGCAAAGATCAACACGCAATACTGCGCAACCTGTGTGTAGGTGATCCCCTTCATGCCGCCAAGCACCGCATAAAAGAAGACAACCGCCATACCAATGTACACACCGGTTTCAACTTCCACCTCTAAGAATCGAGAAAATACAACGCCCACACCTCGCATTTGCCCTGCGATATACGTAAAGCAAATAAAAATAGCGCACACGACCGCCACAGTACGGGCGGCTTGAGAGTAGTAACGATCGCCAATAAAATCAGGCACTGTGAATTTGCCAAATTTACGCAGATACGGTGCCATGCAAAGTGCTAATAACACGTAGCCGCCGGTCCAGCCCATTAAATAAACGGAGCCATCGTAACCGGTAAAAGAGACAATCCCTGCCAGTGAAATAAATGAAGCAGCCGACATCCAGTCAGCCGCTGTCGCCATGCCGTTCATGACCGGATGTACCCCGCCACCCGCGACATAAAATTCTTTCGTTGATCCAGCTCGTGACCAGATCGCAATCCCAATATAGAGGGTAAAAGTAAGGCCAACAATTAAATAGGTCAGTGTTTGTACGTCCATTGCAGACTCCTGTTATATGTTTTTGTTAGTTAGTCTTCGTGTACATTATATTTTTTGTCCAATGCGTTCGCTTTTGCGACATAGACAAAAATCAACACAACAAATACATACATTGATCCCTGCTGTGCAAACCAAAAACCTAGTTTAAACCCCATGAAGTGGATCTCGTTAAGCTCATCCACCCACAAAATACCGCAGCCGAATGATACTGCGGCCCATATAGCCAGTAATCCCAATACTAGGCGTAAGTTTTCACGCCAATAGCCTGCCGCTTTATCATTATTTTCAAAACTCATGCGATTCCCCTGTAATAAATTTCTATTCACTCAGGGGATAATCTAGCAAGCCTAGCCTGAACAACAATCAAGACATTAGTCTAAGATCGTCATTCTAATCGATGTGAAACAACACAAAAGACAAGTAACGCTCAAGCACACCGTTAGTAAAAGAGGAAAGACAACGCGTTAATTTAGGCAGGCTGACGAGTTAAAAAGGAAGAATATCAATAAATCAATAGCAACAATGCACGTATTATGTGCGATATGGTAATGCGGTAGCCCAGAGTGATGAACTTTGTAAGGGCCATCACGCCATAAAAAAGCGCGTTAACACGCGCTTATTGAGATCGAAATGAATTATTCAGCCAACGGCTCAGCTTGATTTTCCAGCAACACAGGAATACCGTCGTTTATCGGATAAGTGACTTTATCAAACCGACACACAAGCTGATTATTATCTTTTACATACTCAAGTTTGCCCTTACATACAGGACACGCAATGATCTCGAGTAGTTTTTTATCAAATGCCATGTTGTTACCTTTGCTTTTCTTCGACCACTTGCTTTATCCGGGCCAAAAGTTGTTGATCAAATGAAGATGATAGCTTCGCATCTACAGCGAGATACCACCAGTTATCTTTTGCAAAATCGCGGCATTTAACCGCATCTTTTTCGGTCATCAGCAGCGGTTTGTCTGCTGCAAGTGTCATTAATTCTGCACGATTATAAGTGTGGTGGTCGTCAAATTCATGGGTACTTTCCGGTGTAAACCCCATCGTGCTTAACGTGTCGAAAAAACGGCGTGGATAACCAATACCGGCCATTGCCACCACCGATTGCCCAGGTTTTGGCGCGCTTTTAGGATCACTTTGGCCATTAACAGCATGCCATAATGTTGGTACGAGTTGCATTTGCTGCTCAGTTTCTCGCGCAGCGCCGCCATTAACAATCACATGATCAACCGCAGCCGCTCGCCATTGTCCCTCTCTTAATGGGCCCGCAGGCAACAGCATGCCATTGCCTACACGGCGTTCACCATCAAGGATAATTAGCTCAATATCACGCCCCAGTGCATAATGCTGTAAACCGT
The DNA here is from genome assembly GCA_028223395.1 of Shewanella sp. Taxonomy (GTDB): domain Bacteria; phylum Pseudomonadota; class Gammaproteobacteria; order Enterobacterales; family Shewanellaceae; genus Shewanella. The sequence continues at coordinate 59,702 of JAOIUG010000005.1, read as the reverse complement.
CGTCACTGATAATGATATCCACATCAAAATCGGCTAATAACTGCTCGGCGGCATCGATTCGCTTAGCACCGACAACCATAGGTACGTGTGTTCTGCCCACTATCATTGCAGGTTCATCACCTATCTCACTGGCGCAATCTCCCACCAAAACGGAACGAACCCCGTTAATCTTAACTCCATAGCCCCGGCTTATCACACCCGGTTTATAACCATGCTTTCGTAATAACTCAATCAAATAAATAACCGTGGGCGTTTTTCCACTGCCGCCGACAGTAATATTGCCCACAATAATGACAGGCACTGGTAACGTCATTGTCGTTTTAATGCCGACAGTGTATAACCACCTTCTGCTCCAAGTGATTGCAGTAAATATCAGCGACAAAGGCCAAAGAATAAACCGTAACCAATGCCCTTCATACCATAATGTGTTAACCCAAGACTGCATTTAGCTTCCCATTGGTTATTAAGTGATTATTAAGTGATTAATATCGTCATCACAACGATTTTACCGCAGATAGCCCATGGATGCTTAACATTTTAATCCCTTCACGGCCTATTGATAGGCTCCATGCTAAGGCAAGAAGCGTGGGCAATATAATCACAAACTGCTGCTTGTAAAATTGAAGTCGTCACTCAAAGATCACAGCCACGTGTGCTTGCTCGATAACAAAACATAATAGGTAAATAATTATTCACCTATTTGCATCAACTAATGGTTACTCCTGACACATTCTAGTGTTAACCTGCTAATAGTATTATTCTATTTATTAGGGGATCCATTTGGAAAACAGTAAACAAAGTAGCGATATGCGCAACACTGCGTTGATCGCTCAATTTGAAATCAAGAAAATGTTATTCAACCCTCGTGGCATTATTGCATTAACCGCTTTTTCGCTTGTATGGCTACTTATTTTACTCTACCCCATCAGTGGTGCGTCAGAGTTTTTGATCACTCCAGCTTATAAAGAAATGATTGAGGGAATGTTTGGACCACAACTAGTCAGCGAGCTGTTTAAGTGGCCTGTTGCTGAACTCGCCATTTATTGGATCATTGCATTATATTTGTTTCCATTATTCAGTATTTTTATCGCTGCGGATCAATTCTCATCAGATAAATCACGCGGTAGCTTTCGTTTTTTAACCCTTAGAACCAGCAGGGACAGTATTTTCTTTGGTCGATTCATTGGCTATATGGCAATCCAAACTTTGTTATTATCACTCACGGTATTGGCGACCATTTTACTGGCTGTGAGTCGTGATTCTGCTTTATTGATCCCTGCTATATGGAGTGGATTTGTGGTGGTCCTCAATCTTGTGATTGTCCTATTACCCTATACTGCGTTGATGGCCATACTGTCGCTTTATGCTAACTCAGCACGCCAAGCCACTATTTATGCAATACTGATCTGGGCTGGCATGGCCATTTTTGTTGCTATTCTCAACAATTACTTACCATTCATCAATGAGTTAAAGTGGATTTTACCTGGCTCGCAGGTTGCGTTAATGATAAACACTCAAGGGCTGAGTAGCTTTGCTTATGCGCCTATTGCATTATTACAAACCCTCGCGCTTTTGTTGCTTGGACGTCTATATATGAAACGGAGCGCACTATGAAACTAATTGAATGTAAAGCTTTATCTAAGTGCTATGGCGAAAAAGAGGCGTTAAAAAAAGTTGATCTCAGCCTCAACTCTGGTGAGCCTATTGCGCTCGTCGGCCCCAATGGTGCCGGTAAAACTACCCTCTTCAGTTTACTATGTGGTTATATTGCACCCAGTAGTGGTCAAATCACTGTTTTGGGCCATCAGCCGGGAAGTCATGTTTTACTGGGGCGAGTAGCTTCTTTACCACAAGATGCCACACTCGATCCTAATTTTGATATTATTACCCAGCTCACCTTGTTTGGTACCTTACAAGGTTTTTCTCGTCAAGAGGCTAAAAGTGAAGCGCTGAGAGTGTTAGCGTTGGTAGATTTAGTTCACTGTGCAACGCAAAAGCCTAAGTCATTAAGTCACGGGATGGCAAAACGGGTTGCCATAGCTCAATCACTGATTGGCTCGCCAGAGTTAGTGCTTCTAGATGAGCCAACTGCAGGGCTTGATCCGGCCAATGCTAAGAAAGTCCGTGAATTAGTCAGGCATTTATCTACTGAAACCACCTTTATTATCAGTTCTCACAACTTAGATGAATTAGAAAAACTGTGTGGGCAGGTGCTTTACCTAGAGCTTGGGCAGCTTACGCAGTCTGTATCCATGGACGATGATCAGCAAAGCCAGTATCTAACACTCACAATGCAGCACTGTGAACCAGAGAAACTACTGCATACTGTGATGCAACTTGCTGATATCAGCTCCATTGAACAAAAGCAGCATAATGAGTTTTTAATTAAACATAACAGTGAACAAGATTTTGTCGTCGAAACGGCATTATTCTCGCTATTTAAGCAACATCAATGGCAATATAAGGCGATACAAAAAGGACGAACTTTAGAAGACAAGCTCTTTTCTTAATTGTTAACGCGCACTTTTACTATTAAATAGTCACGGTGCGCAGCCTCATCTCATCGTTGCGCTATCAATCATTACTGCGTTTCCCTCTATTTAGCCCCCTACTTTGCCCCTTCAAACTCTGCTGAGCATGCGCTGCACCATTGGAACAGACGCCTTTTATGGCGATTAGTTCGCGACTAATTGCAAATAGCATTGATGAAAGCGTTATAAAATAGGCTTTTAAGACAGGAATAGTGTTTATCAATACTGCCACAAGCACAAGATCTGAAGTGTGGGCTATTGAAACGGTGTAAGATTGGGAGTTAACAAGTTGAGTATGAGGGATGTCAGTACGAGGTGTTTTTCAACAAAGAAAAAAGAGCCGTGGTAAACCACGGCTCTTCAGAATTTTTTGCGATTAGCTAAAAGCTAATCAAGCTGGTAACTTAAACTACAGTTACGTTCTCAGCTTGTGGGCCTTTTTGACCTTGAGTAACAGTAAACTGAACTTTTTGACCTTCGTCAAGAGTTTTGAAACCGTCAGAGTTGATAGCGCGGAAGTGTACGAATACATCTGGGCCAGACTCTTGCTCGATAAATCCGAAACCTTTATCAGAGTTGAACCACTTAACAACGCCAGTAACTTGAGACATAATATTGAATCCTGTAAATATAAATTAAAGCCTTAACGGCGGTAAAGCTGGAAAATGCCGGTTTACTTAATGTTAACAGGACGAACATTGTCGTATTGAACACATAAAAATAAGCCCTAACCTTCAAGCTGTAGGTACTATAAACCATTCCAATAATAAGTCAACACACAATAAACACTATATTTAAAATCATCGAATGATATTGCTAAAACTCACCTCACCACCGAATATGCTCCGCCCAGTTTCGCCATAGCACACGCGTTAGATGCTGTTAAATAAGTCAATGTTGAGCCAGGTTCACCCGTGTGCTTTGAAAACCTCAATTTTAAAATCCAGTTCACAGCTAAAACCTGACTGCGATAAAGTTTGTTTTTGTTCGTCGGTTAGCTTCCAGTTATAAGGTGTCATCTGCAAAAAATGCTTAATGTCATGTTCATCCGATAGACACAACGTACTTTCTCGCCGTTTTTGGTCGATAAGATCAAAGCCTTCAATACAGGAAGCCTGCGATGTATGCTCTGTTGGCGTGTCATAGATCAATTCTTTTAAGGCGAAATGATGCCGCGGTCCTGCGCACACTGTAATGAGAATACCGCCGGGCTTAATGACTCTTCTCAATTCCGATCCTCGCGAAGGTGCATAGATCCTCAACATAAAATCAAAACTATTATCGGCATAAGGCATGTCAAATGCGCTGGCGACACTAAAAGCAATGTTTGAATAACGCTTGGCAGCATACTTAAGGGCCGACTTACTAATGTCGACGCCAAAGAGTGAGAAATCGTTGCCTAAGTGTTGAGCCAAGCGATGTGAGTAATAGCCTTCTCCACAGCCGATATCTAACCCGACTGCAGCGCCGTTAAGGTATTGAGCCGCAAACTGGTTAACATCATCGCTCAAGCTTTGGTAATATCCTTTATTAAGAAATTCTCGCCGCGCAAACATCATCGCCTTATTGTCACCAGGATCATTGGATTTTTTCTTCTGCACTGGCAGTAAGTTGACATACCCTTCTTTCGCTCTATCGAACCTGTGATTTGCGATGCAACGCCAGGTTTTGTCTTCTAGCTTTAGCGCTTGTTCGCATATGGGGCAACGGTAAATCATCAATCATTCTCCAATGCAAAAGGGGCTTTCCTTTTGCTATTTTATGTTCTGCATTCTCATTAAGCCTGTAGAGGCGCGATGGTTAACATGAGTGTGTTTATGGGGGAAGTTCAAATATGAGTCGTGAGGTAAATATCATTAGCACAATGCTTGACTAACACTCAGCCATTGTACTTATTTTCACGTTAAGACGCTAGCTGCGCCTGGTGCAGATAAATAAAATGAAAGCAGGGGGCAATACGCCCCCGCTCAAACACCGTGATGTCAATTCATGCGTGGCCCATCATCATTTTTCTGACTTTGACTAACTGTTCAAAAGTGCGCATTTGCTGGGCGGATAATTGATTTGCCATTGGGATCTTCGCTTTCATAGGATCCACCGCACGGCCATTAATATGGAATTCATAGTGCAAATGTGGACCGGTGATCCGTCCTGTATTCCCCGACAGCGCAATGACTTGACCACGTGACACTCGTTGCCCTTTATGCACCAGTGACTTCGATAAATGTAAGTAACGGGTACGATATTTATGACCATGATCAATCACCACGTACTTTCCTGCATACCGATGATCTGTCACCAGAGAAACAATACCATCACCAGGTGCAATGATTTTAGTCCCAATAGGAGTGGCAAAATCAGTACCATTATGCGGACTAGTCCGGCCTGTCACGGGGTGATGCCGATGAGGGTTAAAGCGTGAACTTATCCGATAATGACGTGTCAGTGGGATCCGCTGGAACGCGCGGGCTAAACTTCTGCCTTGTTCATCATAAAAGTTACCGTCAGTAAATTGATAAGCATTAATACTGCTACGGCCTCTATCAATCGTGATCCCCAACACATCGCTGGCGCCGGTAGCCACACCATCAACATATTGATCTTCTATTAATACTGAAAACTTATCGCCGGCGCGAAGATCACGCGCAAAATTCAATTTTTCTTTCAGTAATGATTCCACCCGCTGAATATGCGCCGCGCTCAGCCCCATTCGTTGTGCTGAGCGATAAAACGACCCCTTTATCTCCCCAACCACGCTGCGATTACGCCAGATCCCTTCAATATTAGTTTCATCGGCACTGAATGAGCCATCGTCAAAACGGTGATAAGTCACCTGCCGCGCCGCATTGAAATACAGTGTCAGCTTCTCTAATTGACCTGCATCGTCGAGCCAGATCTGGATCTGATCATTAGGTTGTAGTGTGTCGAGCGCTAATATATTTAAATCCGCTTCTAACACTCGATACATGGTCTGCTGATCAATGCCACCTTGCTCAAATAACCCACTTAGTGTGTCACCTTTAGCAATGACTTTCTCAAAATCAGGCGCCATCGGCAATGCGGGTAAATGGGCACTTTGTGTCGTGTCAGACAATAAACGGGCAATATCGAGATCAACGGGGGTGCGATGCGGTAAAAGCGGTGATTTTTGAGGCAGTAACAGCGCGGCCCCCAGCAATAAAACGGATCCGATTAAAGCTTTTCGATGCGAAGAAGACAGTGCTGAAAAACGAAAAAACGGCATTTTAACAAAAGAAAATTTACCTAACTGCAACCTAAACCCAACCTTACATTATTATTTATTCCATTCATAAACCTCACCTGCGATGCTCAAAGGTGGATGTGAGTTTATAGCAAAGATTATCCATTTAAAAAACCCTTACCGCGCACAAATAAAATTATTAACATGCAACATTGAGCCTCAGTCACTTGTGTCACTGAGGCCTGTCGCGCTTTTATTACGGTAATATCAGGCTAATTTCACTGCCTAATGCACTTTTAGTAATATCGATGCGAGTGCCTATCTGCTCTTTCATTTCTGACACATGGGAGATCACACCTATCATTCGCCCCGTTGATTGCAAATCCACTAAGGTGCGTATAGCTAAGTCCAATGAATCTTGATCCAAGCTGCCAAAACCTTCATCAATAAATAACGTCTCCAGCTTTATCCCTCCGGCATAGGCTTGCACAACATCCGATAAACCCAATGCCATCGATAGCGCGGCCATAAAGCTTTCACCGCCACTGAGTGTCGCCACCGATCGCACCGTGGAGGTATAAGCATCTTCGACTTCAAGTTCAAGTCCGGATGCTTTATTGCCTTTTGCTCGCTCTGCTTTACGCAATAAACGGTACCGGCCTTTACTCATCATGAGTAAACGTTCACTGGCACTGAGCAGCACATCATCTAGCAGTACGCTCAATACAAAACGCTGTAAGCTGACTTTATTGCCGGTTTGGCCATTTGCGACGTCAGCCAATGTCCCTACAATGGCGTACTCGTCTTCTAATTGCTGCGCTTGCTCATCTGCGTTGGCAAGTTGCTGTTGAGTTTGGTTCAACTGTGTGACTTTACCTTGCAGTGCTTGCCAATGCTGCTCTGCTTGCTGAAGCTCGGTGTGTAATAAGGTCAACTTAGCTTCAAGGGCAATAAGATCTGGCTGTGATTGTTGATCCAGTTTGTCTTGCAATTGCGATAAGTGAGCTTGATTGGCAATACACTCTTGCTGATACTGGCTAATGTCACCCTCCCACTGCTTTAACTGCGCGGCAGAAACTAAAGCATTGCGCCATGCACATTGATCGCAAAAACCCGCTTGTGCTAATTGCTTATTGAGTTGCTGCTCGGCTTGTTCAAACCGTTCGCTGATCAGTAAAAGGTGCTCTGCCGCGCTGTTTAAGCCTGACTTAACCGCGGCGTTGTGCGCTAACGCATCTGTATGCGCTTGACGAATACCCGCGATGTGTTGTTGTTGCTCTTCACTTAAACGCCGACATGATACCATCGCCGCCTTGAGTGAATCTAAAGTGCGGTACTGTTCGGGAATAGCCGCAAGTCGCTGTGTGAACTGACCTTGTAAAGTCGCCACCTCAGTTTGACTCTGTTGGTATAACGCCCGATCCGTTTCTTGCTGGGTTCGTTGTTGCTGCGCATCTGCCTGCCAAGCTTGGAGTTGCTCTCTTAATATCACTAATTGGTTGGCAGCCTCACTGGCGACAGTGAACTGCTGTTGCAGCCGCGCTTGTTCACGCTGTAACGACTCCGCCGTCAAGGCTAATGCTGAGGTGTTGACTTGCGCAATTTTCAGCGCCAGCTCATCAACAAGCGCCAATTGTTGTTGCCACTTAATCTTCAGCCCGGCATATTTTTCTCTAGCACTCGTTAACCGCTCAGCTGCTTGCTCTAGCGTCTGCTGCGCATGTTTTAGCTGTGTTTCACTGGGCAGAGCTTGCTCACTTTGGGCAAGCGCTGGGTGCTCAGCGCTGCCACACACCGGGCAAGGACTGCCTGCGCTAAGCTGCTGAGCTAAGAGCGCTGCTTGGCCTCGGTGCCAGATAAGCGCTAATGTTTGCTGCTGGGTTTTAGCCTCGAAGCACACTTGCTTCAACTGCTGGCCTTGTTGCTCTGCAAGCTGCAAGTCGCTGGCTGTTTGCTGCGCGTCAGCCTCCGCTTTGCGCCATTGCAAGACCCGTTCGCTCAACTCACCGTGTTGCATTAGTGCTTGTTGAGCGGCGATCTGTTTATTGGCTTCTTGCTCTAATGGGAAGATCTGTTGCTCCGCAGTGGCCATTTTAGTTAACAGCGCCTCTAAGGTCGCTGTCGCTTTCATGTCTGCCTGTTTGGCCTGCGTTTGTTGCTCTGTGGCATGTGCCAAAGTCTGTTTTAGCGCGTCCAACTCTTGGAGCTGAGGCGTCAACTGTGTTAAATGTTGTAACTGATGTTGTGTGCTTTGTCGCTGCGTGTCCAGTGCTGGCAATTCATTAAAGCCGATCGTGGCTGACGCCAGGCTTTTTTCAGCCTGCTGCTCAGCGATAATGGCTTTTTCTTTAGCGGCTTGCGCTTGTACTTTCTCGTGCTGTTGGGCCGTCGCCATGTCAACAATGGGCTTAATCTGCTGCGCTTTTTGCCCTGCGTCTAATTGAGAGCGTTGCTCGTTGATCAAAGCTTGGCGCTGGGTTAATGCTTGCGCCGTTTGTTTGAGTTTATCTAAGCGTTCAAAATCCTCTTTTAATATTTTGGCCGTTTGCACCTGTTGATTGCTCTCAATGTAAGCGCGCTTGGCGTTGTCTTTATCAGTAACCGCTTGGGCTAATTGCGGTGTCAATGCAGTGAGCTCAGCGACCAACTCTTGATCTGAATCTGCGCCCACGTTGTGTAATATGCCATCGCGTTTATGCCGATGATCACGCACTGCGCCTTTAATTGCCGCGGCTTGAAACTTCAGTTTATCTTCTATTTTTCGATAAATTTGCGTTTGAAATAACTGACTAAATATTTTCTCTCTGTCTTTGGAGTCTGCCATTAGCAGCTCTCTAAATTTACCTTGTGGCAGGACCATTACCTGCCGAAATTGATCCACATCGAGCCCTGTGAGCTGCTCTATTTCGGCTGTCGCTTCAGAGACTTTACTCGCGACCCATAAATGTTCCTCACCTGCGGCGTCAATTTTATACAACTGCGCTTCTGGTTTTTGCACCGTGTAACCGTTACCACTTTTTTTAGCCCGTTGTTGCTCAGGTACGCGGCGGATCCGATAGTGGTGGTCGGCTAAGGCAAAGGTAAACGTCACTTCGGTGAGTAAACTGTCACTGGCATTATCACAACGCATTTGATGACCTTCGCGCTCATCACCGGTTGTCTTTCCGTATAATGCAAAGCAAATGGCGTCAAGCAACGTGGTTTTGCCGGCGCCTGTTGGGCCGTTGATCAAGAATAACGGATGATGACCTAACGCTGAAAAGTCCATCACTTGTTGGTCGCTAAACGGTCCAAAGGCGGCTAAAGTTAACTTGATAGGCCTCATGCGAGATCTCCTTTGTGTAAGGAGTCGATGGTCTCGACAATGGCGCACTGTTGCTGCTCGGTTAACGCTTCACCGTACACTTGGCTAAAAAAATCACTAAACATGGCAAGCTCACCTTTTTGAATATGATCTTGAGCTATTTGCAGCGAGGCGGTTTGTGCCATTAAGCCAGTACGCTCAAGATGTAGCACATTCGGGTACACCGCGCGAAGTTTCCCCATGGGATCGAGGATCGCGCTTTTATCCAGTAAGCGCACCATCAAATAATCATCACGGTGAGGATCGGCGGCTCCCGCCAGCAACACCGTTTCGAGTTCCCCTTCTATTACCCGCACATCTCGTTTAGCCGTGAGTGGTAACAAACTCATCTGGGCGTGACCTGCGGCATCAAGTTCCACCAGCGTGACTGATTTTTTCTGCTTTTGTTCACTAAAAGAATATTTCAGCGGAGATCCTGAATAACGAATATGCTCACAGCCTTTATATTGCGGCCCATGTAAGTGTCCTAAGGCGGTATAGGCGTAAGCTGAGAATAAACTCGGTGAGATCTTATCCGCGCCACCGATACTCAATGGCCTTTCGGAGTCAGATCCACTTCCGCCATCTAAAAAACAGTGGCTTATTACAACTTTAGGCAGGCCTTCGGCATCATGTGCATTGATTTGCTCGAGCAATGCGATCATTGCCTCTTCATGTGTGCTGACGTCACACTTCAGCACATGACGCACCATGGCCGGATCGGCATAAGGCAGCGGATAGAACATGGCACTGCCTTGCTGCCCTTTGAGTAAAATAGGCTGTATATTGGCTGTCAGTGGACCAATAATGTGCAGCCCACTGTCTTGCAATTGCCGCGCAGCAAAACCTAAACGCGCATGGCCGTCATGGTTACCGGCTATCATGATCACCGCAATATTGAGCTCATTAATTAAGGTATTTAGCACTTCATCTAACAACGCGACCGCATTAGCGGGAGGCACGGAGCGATCGTAAATATCGCCGGCGATAATCACCGCATCGACAGCTTGTACTCTTGCCAATTCAATAATTTGCAATAACACATGATGTTGATCGTCCAATAAAGATTGATTATGCAGCTGCCGGCCGATATGCCAGTCTGAGGTGTGAATGAATTTCATGCGCTCTCATTTAGAAGTAAACCCAATATTTGACGTGAATGCGCAGCAACCTACTGTGTTGCTCAAGTGTTAGTCATTGTGGTGACAGGTTTTTCATACATTCACATCAGCTTAAACGTGGAGTATACCAGAGTCTTGTCGCACTGAAAGTGCCACGCAAAGGTGTAGATCACCTCACGGGTTAGTTGACTAATTTGGGCGGTAAATAAATGGTAAATTCATTGATGGGCTCAATCAGTACACTGTGCGCTTTTTGCTGCTCATCTAAGGTCACTAACCCCAAGCGAGACAACAAGTCAAAACGGGCTGAAATCAGTGTTCCCGCCGAAACCGCGAGCTGCTTATGCCATACGGCGTAAGTGCCAAGTTTGCCATCACGTCGATGGTAATACCCTGTTAGAGGATGCGTTAAATACACTAAGCCGGTATCGAGATCGGGAAAGCCCGCCAGTTGTATGGCTTGCTCTGGAGTGTGCTCCAATGCCACATGTGCCGGCGCCCATGTTGATTGCGTTTCCATGTGATATTTAAGATAGCGCTGCTGTGATGCATCAAACACACAATCAAAGCGTACCTCACCTCGATACCAAGGTAATGACCACAGGTATCTTGGGATCGCTAAGGTCCATGAGTCGAGCGTCGTACCAAGAAACCAAACACAGCGCTCGCCCGTTGTGTTGTCGGTAATATAGATCCGGTAATTTGTCTGTCCCATGGTAAAACGCGGAAAGGGATACACCGCAGAGGTGAAATCGACATCAATAAAAGGCACAACTGAGAGCAGTGCTTTTTCTTCTCCTGCAATGCTGACGGTGTCGAGCGTAAAGCGATCTGGAATTAATCCGTCAAAACGAGCAGGATCAACCGCGTACGTAATAATGGAGAAGTGCTGGAGTTTACAAAGCACATCAATCCCACTTGGAGTGGGTCTGGCATGCAGATGATCTTTCATGGTTAATGTTTGCATCACACAGTCCGCTTTAATTTATTCGCACATTTGATAGTGATCAATATATACCTAACGCCCCCAACAGACGAATTTTATTGCGTATTCAACATCGCCCACAAAGACAAAAAAGACACGATAAGCGTGTCTTTAGGTCATCAACGAGACTAACGTTAACCGATGATCATCCCTTCATTATGCTGCCAATACCACTATTGCCCCAATAGCGCCGCTTGCATTTTTCGGCCGATATCGACGTGATGTTGCATAGTAGAAAATGCCTTTGTGACGCCAGCCGGGCCAAACGCATACACCGGCACAGGCGCGGCGGTGTGAGTGCCTGTTCCCCATACTACGTTTTGATCTGCAGCCAACGCGCGCGCCACTAAGTTGGCATGTATTTCATCACCATAGACAAAGAACTCTTTAAAATCATTAACTTTAGGAAACTCTGCGGCCGATAAATACTTATGTCCATCCACATAGTATTCATTCGCTTCCCGCTCTGCGACCGGCATAGCTTGCTCTACAGTCACTTTAAACTCACTGTAGTGATTAATCGCTTCAGCCCATTGATCGCCTGTAGAGTTGGCAAAACTCCAATTGGCATCCACGCGATCCATCACATCGTAAAAAGTGCCTCGCTGAGCGTACAGTTTATCTAGCTGAGACAATGCTCCAAAGTTAAAGTTAGGCTGATAATCTTTGCCTTGCATGCCATCTCCATTCAAACTGGTCGCGGCGGGAAGATCTTTACGTGAGTAACTAAAGCCAAAACTGCCGGTTTCATGATCGGCGGTAACGAGCACTAAGGTGTCATCTCTGTCTTTGACCCATTCGTATACCGCTTCAACTGCTTCATCAAACTTGAGCAGTTCATGCAACATCCAGCCTGCATCGTTAACGTGACCGGCCCAATCAATTTGCCCACCTTCTATCATTAAAAAGAAACCGTCTTCATCTTTAGAAAGAATATCCAGTGCAGTCAACGTCATGGCTTTAAGCGAAGGTTGGGTGCAGCTCTGCGCCTTTTTACAAGCGGTATAACTGATCCCATCTGCCATACCGGAGTTAGCGAATAATCCCAATAATTTAGTGGTGTCCTCGTCGACATTACTCAATTGTTCTGCATCAAAAGCTAACCGGTATTGATGATCGTTTTTCGCCTCCAACAGTAGGTTTCTGTCATCATTGCGTTTGGATTTTTTATAAACCGTTTCTGGCGCGCCAAGTGCCGCCATTGCGCTGCGCTTAGTGAGATCACTGTTGATGTCTACCGGTAGGAAGTGACGCGCCCCGCCTGACAGCATGACGTCGACATTTCCCGACTCAATAAGCTCTTCTGCAATGGCTTCTTCATAGGAGCGGTGAGGTTGATGCGCAGCAAACGCCGCTGGCGTAGCATGAGTGATCCGCGTGTCTGACACTAAGCCGGTGGCTTTACCTTTGGCTTTGGCTTTTTCTAAAATGGTTTGCACCACATTGCCTTGATCATCTAGCCCTATCATTTCTGAGCCTGCTGCCATTGCGGTGGCCAGTTGCGTTGCTGAGCACGCTGAGTCCACCACTAAACTGCCATTGCTACCATGAGGCGCGTTAAGTGATAATCCAAGCTGCCCAGCGTCACTGAGTTTAGATAAAGCCGTCATGTTTCCTTTTGTATTGTAAATAGACTGAGGCGCTCGACGTGCATATTCTTCTAATAAGCCGACTTGCTGTGGTCCCATCCCATCGCCAATCATCAAGATCACGTTTTTCACTGTGGTGATCTCCTCTGGAGCCACTTCTTTGATGATCTCCACCTCTTTAATCACCTCAATGGTGTTGGTGTCATTATTACACGCGGTCAATAAAGTGGTCGATACGGCTAACGCTAAAAGGCTGCGGTTTAACATAGTCAATTCCTGTCGGTATAAAATCATGGCTGTTAAAGTTTTTTTAATTGTTTCAGCTAATTAAAACAAACGTTAGACTAAATACTCTTTATGACAGTCATAAGAAAGAAATATGTCATTTGCGCTGCATTTTGCACTGCGGACTCAGACCAATAGCGCGCATGAGAAGACTTTTTCCTACTCGGCTTGCATGCTACACTCAGCACCTCTTTTATCAATTTGACTTGATCACTGCTATGAAACAACTGCTCGACTTTTTTCCTTTGGTTGTCTTTTTTATCGTCTATAAGCTTTTTGATATCTATATTGCCAGTGGTGCTCTTATCGCTGCCACCGCATTACAGCTTGTGATCGTTTACATTCTGTACAAGAAACTAGAAAAATTGCACCTGATCACTTTTGCGATGGTCACAGTGTTTGGCTCATTAACGCTGATCTTGCACGACGATGCCTTTATTAAATGGAAAGTCACTATCGTGTATGCCTTATTTGCCCTCGCACTGACTGTGAGCCAATGGTTCAATAAACCCATTTTAAAAAGTATGTTGGGCAAAGAACTCATTGTGCCCGATAAAATTTGGGCGCGTGTCACCTGGTACTGGGTAGTGTTTTTTACCGTATGCGGTGTGGTTAACATCTATGTCGCTTTTAGCTTATCGCAAGCAACATGGGTCAATTTTAAGGTGTTTGGCTTAACAGCACTCACGCTTATTAATACAGTGATCACTGTTGTTTATTTATTGAAGAACATGTCTGAAGAAGATAAAAAGGAACTCAAATAATGTGGTACATGATTTCGTCACAAGATGTTGAAAATAGTTTGCAAAAGCGTCTATCCGTCCGTGCTGAGCATCTCGCTCGTCTGCAGCTTTTAGCCGATGAAGGGAAGTTATTAATTGCAGGGCCACACCCTGCTATCGACAGTGACACTCCCGGTGAAGCCGGTTTTACAGGCTCGCTTGTGGTGGCTGATTTCCCGTCGCTAGAAGAGGCACAACGTTGGGCTGATGCCGATCCGTATATCGCTGCCGGCGTTTACCAAAGTGTGATTGTGAAGCCATATAAACTGGTCTTACCGTAAATACCAAGGGGCATAGGATGAAAATTGTTTCATTTAATATCAATGGATTGCGTGCTAGATTACACCAACTACAAGCATTAATTAATAGCCATCAGCCAGATATCATTGGCTTACAAGAAACCAAAGTACACGATGAAGCGTTTCCACTTGCTGATGTAGAAACGATGGGCTACAAGGTCCATTATCACGGCGGTAAAGCACACTATGGTGTGGCTATGTTGTCAAAAGCCGAACCCTTAACGGTTCAAAAAGGCTTTCCAACTGATGACGATGATGCACAGCGCCGGATGATCATCGGCACTTTTATGCAAGACAGCGGCCGGAAGTTAACCGTGTTAAATGGTTACTTTCCTCAAGGCGACAATATAAGCCATGAGACAAAGTACCCCGCAAAACGTCAGTTTTACCAAGATTTAATGAGCTATTTATCCGAGTATCATACCGCGGATGAAGATCTGGCCATTATTGGTGACATCAATATTTCTCCTACCGATCTTGACATTGGTATTGGCGAGCCAAACGCTAAGCGTTGGTTAAAAACCGGCAAGTGCAGCTTTCAACCTGAAGAGCGTGAATGGCTGCGCACGTTAATGGATTGGGGGTTAGTCGATACGTTCCGCCAGCTGCATCCTCAGCGAACTGAGCGCTATTCGTGGTTTGATTACCGTAGTAAAGGATTTGTGGATAATCGTGGCTTACGAATTGATGTCGTGCTCGCCACCTCATCATTAGCTTCACGCTTGATAGGATCGGACATTGACTATGCGCTACGAGGCATCGAAAAGCCGTCCGATCACGCCCCCATCTGGAGCTGCTTTAGCTAGCTCAGCCTGCTTTTAGTTTAGTGATCATGCCAGCGTTATTGCTGGCATTTTTATGGGCCATTTAAAGCTTGTGAGCAAGCTGACTATCGCTCAACAATCTATCGCTTAACAATCTACTGCTTAAAAATAATAGCGACTCGCCAATTGCCATTGTTGCTCCAGCGCATGGCTGTTTTGTCCTTGTGCGATCCGCGCGTGACGTTGAGAGTCCATAAGGTTGTATTCTGCTTGTAAAAACCAGCCTTTTTGGAGTTGATAAGCGTAAGACAATGTATAAGCTTGGCCAGCTTCAGTGTTGTCATCGTCAATGGTATTGTCTTGATCAACCACGCCGTAGTCTTCCACTCTGAGTGTTAAGCGATGTTTTTCCCAACGTCGACTCAACAATAAAAAAGCGCTGTGATAGTCATTGTCGACCACATTGATCCCCGTTGGGCTTTGCATCAAGGTATCGCCAAGCATAAACTGGCCTATCAAATCGATATTATAAGGCAGCTTCCATTTACCCCCAATATAGCCAAAGCGTGTTAACCAAGCATATTGGCCTTGTTTGACGACTTTAGGGTTTGCATTGTTATTATAATAGCCAGCATTGAATTTGCCTTTTCCATGCCATTTCCAATTGCCACTGACATGATAACCTAAACGATTATCGAGCTCTAAAAAGGGATCAGATTCTTTAGCCTGAGCAGCTAACATGCCGCCATAAAGCGCTGGTATCGCACTTAATGCCAACCTTTCTTGCCATAAGGTTTGTCTAGAGCTTAATGTCCAGCCGTGCCACGCAAGCATTGCACCGGTCGTGTCATTATTGATAAACGTTTCAATATTAAAGCCGATATCATGTGCTGACTGAGAAAATTTACCCAGATGCTGCAGACCCACATTCAATCCAATATGGCGCACTTCTTCTGCCAACCAGCTGTTTATCGTCGAGTAGCTAAGCGTATACGGTGAAGACCATGTCGTGGCGACATTTTCTAGCGAAATATGTGGATAAAAGATGCCGGCTTTAGCGCTGAGCCTGAAACCATTTGCCGACGGTAACCCTTTGTAGCCTAACCATGCCTCTGTGATCCCTAAGTTATTTTTAACTCCATCCCAATATGCATTACTCACTACATGGGCCGCAATACCGTTATCCCAGTTTGCGCGATAGCTCAACCCCGCTTGGGCCAGTGATAAGTGTGATTGTGGATCGAACCGAAATTTGCCCAATCCGCCGCTGACAAATGACATTTCGCTATTATTATAAGTGGCTCTCACATCGATTAAACCAGACAGCTTTTGCTCCACAGCAATACAGTTAACCACGCCCAAAATATTTAATAGCATCACCTGCGCCAATACGTAAACCAGTTTGGTCATCTCATTTCTCCAATCCACACTAACCTAAACGTCATGCCCACGATCACCGCTCATCACGACTAATATTGTTATATTGTGCAAGCCATGCCCCCATTAGGCTCGCTTCCATCGGTTTTGAAAGGTAAAACCCTTGCGCCATTTCACAGCCTCGCTCTGTGAGCCAATTTAATGTGGCTTGATCTTCCACGCCTTCAGCCACGACAGACAAACCTAAACTATGGGCAAGTTGTAATGTTGAGCTCACTATAATGCGATCATCACCACTGTTCATTAGCTGCTGGACAAATGTGCGATCAATTTTAAGCTCATCGACCGGTAAGCGTTTGAGCTGCGTCAATGAAGAGTAGCCTGTGCCATAATCATCAATTGATAATGCCAAGCCATATTGGCGCAACACACTCAACTGACGAATGGCTGTCGCCGGATCGGCGACAACTGCATCTTCGGTGATCTCAAGGGTTAATGCGCTGATCGGCATATTGTGTTGTTTGATGATATCGAGCACCCACTGGCAGAAAAATTCATCTTTTAAGTTTTCAGCAGAAATATTGACCGCTATCGACAGTGTGATCCCTTCTTGACGCCAACGATGATATTGTGAGATCGCCTCAATGATCACCCAGCGTGTTAGCGCATTCATTTGGCCTGTTTTTTCAGCAATCGGAATAAATGTATCCGGAGAGATCATGCCTCTCATCGGGTGCATCCAACGCACCAGCGCCTCAACATGAGTGACTTGATTAAGTTTTAAGTCCAATTTTGGCTGATAAAAGAGCACTAACTCGTGTGTTTCAATGGCTGACTTTAAATCATTCACTAATTGCAGCCTTTCAAGGGTGTTAACATCAATGCTTGCGTCGTAGGTTTGTTGCGATAATTGATGGCTCTTCGCATAGTGCAAGGCTATATCAGTTTGACGTAATAACGTGACAAGATCACAAGGTGGCCGATAAAACGCACAGCCGATGGTGATTTGTAAGTGTAAATTAATCTCTTGGTATTGATAAGGCTGCTCTATATTACGATGCAGCTCTGTTAATAATGGTGTTAAAGTCTGCGCATTGGTGTTTTTAAAAGCCAGTACAAATTCATCACCAGATAAACGACACACTAAGTCAATGTTCGCCATTAACGTTAAGCGACGTGCGATCTCTTTAAGCACTTCATCACCAACCACGTGACCCAACGTGACATTCACCTCCCCCATTCGACGAATGTTGATGAGGCAAATCGCCACATTTTGCTGTTGCGCAAACCATGCAGCACAAACCCGCTCCAGTTCATTTCGATTGGGTAAGCGAGTGAGAGGATCATGATAGGCTTGAAACGCAATTTCGCTTTCTCGGCTTAAAATGGCTTGCTGCATCACTGTAAATTCTTCGGCAAGCTGTAACATTTCAACACTGTTACCCACCGAAACCTTGCTATTGTAATTCCCCTTGGCAATAAACCGGGCTTGTTCGATAAGTTGCTTAATGGGTTTGGTGACACTGCCAGCGATCAAAAACGCCAACAACATAGTCAAAGGCAACATCAACATAATCAATGCCAATTGCCACAACCATTGTTGTTGGAAAGTGTGTAGTAAATCTGAGCGAGGTTGATACATATAAGCGTACAGGCTTGCCTCTCCCATGACGCCCACTTTTTTACTCCACAGCAGGTAATCTTCGTTTGTGTGTTCACCTTCCACTAACGCTTTGATCACCGCTGTTTCTGCGCTGTTCTCCTGCGAACCATGATGATCTAAAAAACGGCTTGGATGCTCAGGCTGCGTCACAATAAAGCCGGTATTAAGCCCGGTAAGAGACTGCAAAGACTGCGCTAAATTATCATCAACAGCAAAGCCAAACCCAACCCACGCTATCACACTGTCGCCACCACTGGTCAATGGTGCAAACTTAATCTGATACACTTTATCTTCCAGTGCATACAAAGTGCTTATCTGTTGGAATTCAGTGGCTAATGGATAACGAAACGCAGTATTGTGCTCAATACCTAAACGCACTTTCTTACGGCCGTTATCATCGACAAAACTCACAAGTTGCCCAATAACTTGCCCTTGCGCTGACACCGCAATGGCCAGATCAGCATTAATACGTTTTTGATGGTTATTTAACGCCACCAAAAAACTCCGACTGTCACCATCTATAAAAATATCTTTAAGGGCGAAATCTTTTGCCGCTGTTTCCGCAAACGCTGACAAGTAATAATTTCGGTTTTCATACTCAGAGTTAAAGACTAACTCTGCAATGGACAAACGATTACTTAACTGTTGCAATGTGAGTCGCTGGTTATTTTGGTAACTCATCGTAAAAGAAATCGCTTGCACCGCGAGCAGTAGCAACATAAAAAAGAAAAAAATACGGATCTGCAGTCGATTCATCTGCATCAGTCGTTGCTTCAGCATTAATAGTCTTCCAAAAACTCAAATTCATCGATGTTTTCCTGCTGCGGTAAATGCCCCATCTCAGCCGTAACAATCGCATCGAATGTCTGTTTAGTTGCAGTAATGTCAATTTCGAACGCTTGTAGCTGGTTTGCCGCTAACAACTGAGGATGCCACACAACGGCCTTATAATGACCATAAGGCAATCCCTGAAAACGAACGGTCCCTGTCGCATTCGTAGCAGCATACAATGGCGTATCGACCACTAAAATATGGCCACTCATCCAATCATGAATATTACAGCCCATTGACACATGGCCCACATCATCAAACCTAATCACTTTTTTTTCATCATGTTGACGCAGCTTAAACGAAAAACGCTTAGGCCCCAATGCGGAATAAATATGGTGAGTAATATCGTCATCGTTAACAAATTGTAATTCATCCCCTCGTTGTACCACTGTGATATAAGGAGAAAACTGTTTGTCTTTTTGATGTATTTCTAATGCACCACTGCCTGCCTTACTGGCAAGTGTTTTGCCAGGCTCTGCCAATAAATAAACCACCATATTGTCTAGAGCATATGCATCGGTGTTCGAGACCTTCACGGTCAACTCTGCCACGTTCGCCCCGTCATCGGTAGGCACAGGCTGTTTACTATTGGCGATAGCACTGTGCGGTACAGTGAGTAACATCAATATGGCGGTGATTTGAGGGTGAAGCACTGTGCGACGAAGGCCTTGTGCACCGATTACGTTCATGGTCATTGTTTCCGTGTATGACAAGTTATAAGTGGTAAAGTAAGACAGGTTAAACGTTGGGAAAATTACAGCGTTGTTTAGAAAAAAGCAATATAAATAAGGGGAATATTAAGCAACGCACTCTGCTTTCTTTGTTGTGCGCTGCTCAATGGATTAACGGCGGGGGGTGGCTAATGTGTATTGATCCAACAAGCTGTCGAGCCCTTTAGATGATTCGCCCAGATCGGCAGCTAATATCACCGACTGCTCAGTGGTCTTTTTAATGGTTTGTGCTTGCTCGCGAATATCGTGCAATTGAGAGGCTATTTCGCGCGACGTCATACTTTGCTCTTCTGAGGAGGCGGCGATTTGCACACTCATGTCAAACACGGTATGGATTGATACTGTCATATTATCCACATCATCACTCACAGATATAATCGCTTCGCGCCCTTTTACTGCCTGAGCCACAATATCATTCGTGATGGTTGATAATTGATGAGAGCCACTTTGCAAGCCTTCTATCATGGTTTGGATTTCAACTGTTGCTTGTTGGGTTCGGCTCGCTAAAGTTCTCACTTCATCCGCGACCACCGCAAAACCACGTCCTTGCTCTCCTGCTCTTGCAGCTTCAATCGCCGCATTCAATGCCAGTAAATTGGTTTGCTCTGAAATACCATTAATCGTCGTGACGACGTCGCCAATTTCAGTGGCGGCATGAGAGAGAGCAGCCACCGACGTTGAGGCTTCTGAGATCCGTCCCGTTAGCGCCTCAATACTGCTCACCGCTTGCGTTAACTGCAATTTACTATTCGCCGCTTGTGTGGAGTTAATCTCTGTTTGCTCTGAGGTCTTTGACGCATTGTGCGACACTTCTTCTATCGCCGTTGTCATTTGGGTCATCGCGACCGCAACAGTATCGAGAAATTGATGCTGACCACAAGTTAACTGCTCATTTTGTTCCGCTTGAAGGTTAAACTCATTCGCCGCATGCGCCAGAGTTTCAGCATTACGGGCGATTGCAGCCACCATTTTACTCATGTTATCCGCGCTACGATCAATCTCTTGAGCGATTAAACTAAAATCATCTTGTCCAAAAAAGTTCAACCTCAAGCTCAAGTCGCCCTTTGCTATTCTTTTAATGGCTTCATACATATCCCACAATCCACCGCCTAAAGAAGTCGACAGCCAATAACTGACTAAATAAAGTGGAAACAGACCAAGGACACTCAGTAATACCATCCAATTGGCTTGCGAACGCGCCGCTTGCTCCCATTTGCTAACATCAACGCGCGCAATCAGTGAGCGAGAACCTGCTGCCGCACTCACGGTGACAAAGTGACCTTCACGACGATGTTCTTGTGCATAACCGACGGACAATCCATGACGTTGAGCAAAGTCATCTAAAGCCTCATCGCTCAAGATTAAACCATCGGCAATGGCAGCGAATGCGGCCACTTTTTCCTGCGCCCGTGCAAACGAGCTTGACTCCGTTTGCGCTAGCGTACTGACATAATTGAGTGCAGATACACTCAACGTGATGAATGTGCAGATAAGACACAGCGAAATAAATTTGCCATTAAGCGTGAGTTTAATGAGTAATGCATCTATAGGGCGAAACGCTATTTTCTTCATGATGAGATCCTGCGGCTAAAACCGAGTACAACGAGCTATTTAGGTATTTATATATTGCAAATCCAATAACACTGGGCACGAGGTTACCATCATCGCGAGTTTGCTGTGTTATCGGCACGCATTGTATGTCGTTTTTCAGTTAATGCAATAAGTTGTTGTGTCAATAAAGCCATGCAATAACCTAACGCTGCGCCGAGCAGTAACGGCGGTAAAATCGCCAGTAGATCTCCTGCCATGGCAAAGGTAATACAGCAACCAATAAAGGTACCTGGGATAAATGCCAGCTTTTGATAACTCGCCTGTAAGCACATCGCGGCAGTCACCACACCGGTCAAGCAATAGCCCAGAATAGGAGACACAAAAAAACCACTAGCTGATATGATCAACCAGCCCCAGAACACACCTGACGTGTTTGTCATCATGGCCATGAGCATGCCTTTGCCCCCAGTTGCTGTTTGGGCAAAAAAAGTGCTGCAGCCTAAAAAGCCTATCCAAGTCACCCATTGAAATGCATCCGCCACTCCAGCCCAAACCGCCGCAAGCGATCCTGCTGAGATGGCTATTTGCCAACGATGTTCCATTAACGCCTCATCTTAATCACACACTGTTAACCTTTAGGCACAGTATTTAAATTTTAAGGTCGCTAAATTACCTCTTTTTTTGACAGAAAAATACGATCTAAGGCCAATATTTATGTTTTAGCGTATTTTAATCACATAAAAAATCAGAAATGTAATAAAAATTCAAAAAATAAGCAAATGCTAAACTGTTTGTAACAGACTAACAGCGACATCTTCTGTCAAACACTCCACATGTTACACATCACCCTAACCACATTCTCAAGCGTATTGGTTTTTTTACTTCGTGAAATTTATAATTGATTATCATTCTCACTACCATTAACATTATTGCGTTTCTATTTTACACTGCCCTTGTATTAACTTAACTTTGAAATAAGGAAGCTTTATGCGCGTCATCACGACATTAATGACCACAATACTGATGTGGTTCAGTCACTCAACCTTTGCAAGCGAATGTGAACTGACAATTTCAGCGACCGATGCAATGCAATTTGACAAAAAAGCGTTATCCGCCCCATCAAGTTGTAAAGAGATCACGCTGACATTAACCCACAGCGGTCAACTACCAAAGTCGGCAATGGGGCATAATTGGGTGCTCAGTGCAGCAAGTGATATGCAAGCGATTGCAAATGAAGGCATGGCGGCGGGGGCAACTAACAGTTATATCAAGCCTGATGACGCACGTGTTATCGCCTACACCGACATTGTTGGCGGTGGAGATTCCACGAGTATTACATTTAATACCGCAGGTTTAGATCCCAGTAAGCGCTACCGTTTTTTCTGCTCTTTTCCTGGACATTGGGCCATTATGCAAGGCGAGTTTAACCTAAGTTAACTTAAGCGCCCTGAATGTCAGCCGACAAGAACACATTAAGTGCACATGCACTTAATGTGTTGCTGTTATCAACGCAAGACGTGCACGCTAGTTAGGCTTAACCTGCCACGCTTGAGTCCCATATAAAGGCACCGTCGACAATGCATGTTTATGGCTACCGTTGGTTTCTTTGGTTGAATAAGATAAGTACAACAACGTTTGATTCTCAGCGTCATAGATCCTGCGAACCTTCAAGCTTTTGAACAAAACACTTAAAGATTCTTTAAACACTACCTCTCCATTTTTACTCTTATCGATCCCCGCCAGATCTGCGGCGGTAATAGGTCCACTTTGGCGACAAGCAATACTCATATCTGAAGGATCGGCTAAACTTAAATTAGCTTCAATACGGCTAATATGACATGTCACTCCCGCCACTTTAGGATCATGACGCGCATCAATAATAATGTCTTTGGTTGTAAACAGACCTAGGCTGATTTTTCCAACATCATCGCCACAGCCAGTTAAAGCTGCCGTCGTTAACACGCCCACAACACAGGCTTTTAATAGCGTTAATCCTTTCATGTTACATCCTTTATATCATCTGTGATTAAACCAACATGTTGGCTTATTGCTCATCTAAATACTTTGTTGGCCCACCGTGTGAGCCCCGCCGTCACACTGCCAAAATGATCTCCGACGACGATTGGGATCTCGGGAAAGACGCCTGAAATACGGCGATAAATAGCCGGACTACGCGCTGTACCGCCAGTGACATAGATCCGATCCGGCTGCCTGCCTGACGCGATGAGCGCTTCGCGCATTAACGCTTCCACTTTGGCCAGTGGCGTACTTATCGCCGCTTCAAAGTCATCTGCTGTCACTGTGGCATGTAAGTGATTGTCAATAAACGCCAGTGATGTACTCACCGCCTGTTGGCTCGATAACGCCATTTTGCTGTGTTCTGCACTGCGAACTAATTTGTAGCCTAATTGCTGCTTTTGCACTTGTAATAGACGCTCAATCAAGGCCGGTTGCTGCGCCTCTTTAATCAATTCTTCGATCAATTTTCTAGAATGTAAAGTGGCAAAATCACGCTGAGCGCTAATATCATTAACGGCCACCGCATTCCAAAATGGTTTGCTTGGCACTGGCAGTTTATTTGCCATCAAGCTGCCTAAGCCAAGGTGTGGCATAAATGCGGCCATCGACAGCGCAATATCCAGATCATTGCCTCCAATACGTTGGCCACTGTGACCTAAAAAATCCTGGCTGCGATCTGCATTCTCCCTGTGGCTTGGCCCCATCTTGACCATCGAGCAGTCAGTCGTGCCGCCACCGACGTCCACCACCAGCACGGTAAGATCTTCATCGAGTGAAGCTTCGTAATCCATGCCTGCGGCTAATGGCTCGAATAAGAAATCGACATCACTAAAACCGGCACGCTTAGCTGCCAGTGACAAAATGGCTTCTGCTTGCTGATTGCTTTTTTCACCGCCAATCCCTTGAAAATTGACCGGACGACCAATGACGGCATGAGTAATAGGCAGCATCGTTTGCGGCAAGTTTGACTCAGCCACGCGCTTGATGTGCATCATCATTAAAGTGACAATATCTTCAAACAATGCGATTTGATTGTCTCTTAGCCCTGTCGCGCCAAGAAAAGATTTGGGAGAGCGCACATAAAAACCTTCATCGGGGATCTCTAGATAAGCTTCTACGGCTGCTTGGCCCACAAAGACGGCCTGCTCATCAGGCAGGAGATCTAACTCATGACGTACCGTGCGTGCACGGCTTAATTGCGCTGCGCGTGAGCGGCTATATTCCGCTTTGTGCTCTGCTGATAACTGTTTGAGTACTGCCTCGGCAATTAACTCTCGGTCCATGGCATAAAGCGTGGAAGGTAAGTATTTATCATTACCGTTAAGCGGGATTAAACACACTTCCTCATTTTGTATGACGCCCATCGCACAATTAGCACTACCATAGTCAAAACCTACAAACATGCGTTGATCCCGTTAATCTTAAAAAGCCGTGAAAAGTAGCACAGTTCATCAACAGTAAAAAGATCATGACGAAAAAAAGCCGCGAAGTGTCGACATATGATGGAATAAATGACAGGTGTTAATATTGATCGCCCATTCAAGCAATTTTGATGCTCAGAGGGCTCATCCCCGATTGCGTTAACAATGGGGATGAATCGGACTGTTT
Source organism: Shewanella sp. (assembly GCA_028223395.1). Lineage (GTDB taxonomy): Bacteria > Pseudomonadota > Gammaproteobacteria > Enterobacterales > Shewanellaceae > Shewanella. The sequence continues at coordinate 35,021 of JAOIUG010000005.1, read as the reverse complement.
ACTTTTTCTGTGCTTGCTTTAGTTGCTCTTTTTGATCTCGACGAGATTGGATCACAGCACTGACGTCACTGCCAATGTGTGCTTCTCCGCGTTGCTTAGATAACTGCACTTGGCGCTCACGTTCTAAAAAGCGCTGACGCTGTTTATCGGTGACGTTGTCAATACAATGAGGGCAGCTTACCCCTTGTTCAAACGCAGTGGAGGCTTTTTCTTCAGCTGTTATCGGCATACGACAAGCATTACATTGATCGTACTGACCTTTTTGTAAATCATGATTGACAGCCACTCGGTTATCAAACACAAAACATTCTCCTTGCCACATGCTTTCTTCTTGCTCGACCTCTTCTAGGTATTTTAAAATACCGCCTTCAAGATGATACACATCATCAAAGCCTTGCTCTTTCAAATACGCAGTGGATTTTTCACAGCGGATCCCGCCAGTACAGAACATGGCCACTTTTTTATGTTTTGCAGGATCCAAGTTTTGTTTAACGTATTCAGGAAACTCTCTAAATGTTGCCGTTTGTGGATCAAGGGCATTTTTAAAGGTGCCGATCTGGACTTCGTAATCATTGCGCGTATCGACCAGTAACACTTCAGGATCTGAGATCAATGCATTCCAGTCTTGAGGCTTAACGTAAGTGCCGACCACTTTATTGGGATCGATCCCTTCAACGCCCATGGTCACAATTTCTTTTTTTAGCTTCACTTTGGTGCGATAAAAAGGCATGTCGTCATCAAACGATAACTTATAAACAATGTTGTCCAATCCCGGCTGAGTGTCCAGCCAAGCGAGTAACCCATCGATTGCCTGTTGCGTGCCTGCCACAGTGCCATTGATCCCTTCACTGGCAAGCAATAATGTGCCTTTAATACCCGATGTTTCCATTTGCGTTAATAGCGGTTTTTGAATACTTTCAAAATGGGCAAGCGAAACAAACTTATACATGGCACAAACAACAATTTTTGACATACAAACCTCTTTTACTGCGACCTGAAGCTTAACCTTCAGTGCATGTGACTCGCACCAGCATGTGACGTGGTGCACAAAATTAGCCGGCGATCATACCTTAATCACACTGCGATAAACAGTCACAGACGATCACCAATGCTGGCTGTCGCCTTTGTTTGTTAACTATGGATCAGTCATGAGCGCCTTGTGAGCACAAAGAATCAAGGTTAGTGATTGTTATTTCGAATGGATCGGACGAAAATAAACACCTTGGTTTAATTCACACTCACTCACTATGATCTTACCAACATTGTACTCATTTAGACGTTGCCCTTATGCAATGCGAGCAAGACTGGGGCTCTACTTTGCTCAAACGTCCGTTAATTTACGCGAAATTGTATTAAAACATAAACCTGAGGCCATGTTGCAGGCTTCGCCCAAAGGAACAGTGCCGGTGCTGATTTTAACCAATGGTGTCGTCTTAGAAGAGAGCCTTGAAATCATGCAGTGGGCACTTAAACAACACGATCCGCATAATCTATTACAACATGATGATAAGTCACGACATGCTCAAGATCTTGCCTTGATTAATCAAAATGATCACGTTTTCAAGTCGTGGTTAGATAAGTATAAGTATGCCGATCGTTTTCCTGAGCACTCTCAGCAATATTACCGAGAGCAAGCAGCGGTATTTATTTTGCAACTCGATAAACTATTGGCTCAGCATCCGCAGTTAACGGGTCAACAGATCTCAATAGCAGATCTGGCGATTTATCCCTTTGTTCGCCAATTTGCTCATGTCGATAAAACTTGGTTTGAGCAGTCCCAATATCAACATGTACAACGCTGGTTAGCACAACATTTACACAGCGCTGCATTTACTGCCATTATGCAAAAGTACCCAACGTGGTTGGCAAGCCAGCAAAGCTTTCTTTTTGGCCATGAGCACACTTCAATATAAGTGAGTTGGCGCCTTTAGTATCAGGTAAATGAATCACGCTCAAGCCATGGCTTGAGCGTGATTAGTCGAGCTTCACAGTAAAACTTAACCGTTATATTTCATCGATATTAGCTGCCAAACTGCATTTGGTATAAGTTGTAATACACGCCTTTTTTGTCGAGTAATGACTCATGAGTACCGCGTTCAATAATTTGACCTTGATCCACGACCAAAATTTGATCAGCACTTTCAATGGTTGATAAACGGTGAGCAATCACAATTGAGGTACGATTATGCCTGAGATTATCTAGCCCTTCTTGGATCGCTTTTTCTGATCCAGTGTCTAATGCCGACGTTGCTTCATCTAAAATCAGCACCGGTGAGTTACGCAGTATTGCCCTTGCAATAGCGATACGCTGACGTTGGCCACCGGATAGCATCACCCCATTTTCACCAATTTGCGTATCGAGTCCTTCTGGCATGGGCTCAATAAATTCCATCGCATGGGCGAGTGTCGCCGCTTCTATAATTTGCGCTCGAGTCACTTCACCGGGATACGCATAAGCAATATTGTTGGCAATGGAATCATTAAACAAGGTAACTTGTTGAGACACCAGAGCCACTTGATGACGTAAAGAAGCCAATGTGTAATCGTTAACATTGTGATCATCGAGTGTGATCTCACCTGCACTAAGGCCTGTATAAAACCGAGTCACTAAGCTGGCAATGGTTGATTTACCCGAGCCTGAACGTCCTACAAGGGCAACGGTTTTGCCTGGTTCTACGGTAAAATCAATACCATTAAGGGCTCGTTTTTCTTGCCCTGGATAACTAAAATCAACCTGATTAAATGTCAGTTTACCTTTAACGCGATCGGTGTTGAGCGTACCGGTGTCCAATTCTGGTTGAGTATCAAGTAGCTCAAATACCGTGGTACATGCGGCAATACCGCGTTGAAATTCAGCGTTGACTCGAGTCAAATTCTTAATCGGTTGTAGCATCGCCAGCATCGCCCCTAAAATGGTGGCAAATGTCCCAGCGGTGAGCTCAGCTTTCATGCCATCAATACTGGCGGCATATAAAATAAAGGCAATGGCAAACGAGCCTATAATCATCACCAACGGCTGACTAATTGCTTGAGTTGTAGCAAGTTTCATGGTTTGGTAACGGTTTTGATCGTTCACTTTAGCAAAACGCTCTGCCTCGACTTTTTGTCCACCAAAAGACAGTACGTTTTTGTGACCTTTGATCATCTGCTCTGTTGCCGCCGCCACGCCACCCATTGCGGTTTGTATGTTCTTAGACACTTTTCTAAAGCGACGGCTGACCACACTGATCACAAGACCAATAATCGGGCCAATAATAAGGATCACTAACGATAGCTTCCAAGAAAAGTAAAACATGATCCCTATCATGCCTATTACGGTAATACTGTCACGCACTATTGTTATCAATGCACTGCCTGACGCTCGGGCGATCTGCTCGGTATCGTATGTGACGCGTGAAATCAAGTTGCCGGTGTTTTCGCTGTCAATGTAACTGACAGGCAAAGTCAGGTAATGCTCAAACACTTCTTGGCGCATATCCATAATGATCCGAGCACTCATGTAAGAAATACAATAAGTTGACAGGAAATTAGCTAGGCCTCTGAGCGTAAACAATCCGATAACGACAAAAGGAGCCATGGCCAATACATTGTTGTCAGAGTTAAAGCCGTGACTGGTGCCGAGATCTAAATGGCTTAAACTGCCCGCGGCTGAAGGTAATTGGCTCGACTGCCCACCGAAACCTTCATCAATAAACGGTTTGATGACGGCAATAAACGCCGTATCAACCAATGCGTACATACTTAAGCCAATCAGGGCCAAAAACATAACGCCTTTAAGCGGCTTTAAGTAGTCTAATAGGCGTTTAAAAACGGTCCAGACTTCACTTTTAGGGGATGTGGTCATTAAAAAATTTAACGTATCTGCAAAAAAAACTATTCTACTCTGGATTGGCGCTCGGACCAAATCTAAAGATTTGGTTGTACCAAAAAGGCGCTATATTCGAACGATATGTGTCATATTCGATACTTTCTGGCTCAAACGTCACACTCAACTGCCCTTGCTCACCCGTGGTTAACACTGAGATCCCCAGCTGATGATATCGCTCAAGCACTGCTTTTTTAGGAAACCCGTAACGGTTATTAAACCCAGCGGGGATCAGCACTAATTGTGGTGACGCTGCCTGAATAAAAGCCAGACTTGATGAGGTGTTACTGCCATGATGGGGCACACTCATGATATTACTGGCGATATTTGCTTGGGTGCTTAACTGCAGCTCAGCGTTTGCTTCAATGTCGCCAGTGAGCAATATACTCTGATCGTGTTGGCTTACACGTAATACGCATGAGCCATTATTCCCTTTACTGGCGAATTTCGGCGCGATTATCGCTATGGTGATTGTTTGCCACAAAAATGTTTTCGGCCGACAAGTGAGAGCAGCAAGCTTGTCATCGGCGATAACTTGAGCGTCGGGGTAAGCATTCAGCACCACTTGAGCCCCACCCGCATGATCATTGTCTTTATGGCTGATCACCAAGTAGTCGACATGCTTAATCCCTCTGTGCTGTAAAAAAGGCACCACAACGCGCTCAGCATAGCTAAAGCCACCAAAACTGGCTCCGGTATCATACACAATCGCGCGACGATTGCTTTCAATCACCACCGACATCCCCTGCCCAACATCGAGCATATGCACTTGCCAGCGCGGTGACTGCTGTTCGGTATTGACTTGAAAACAGAGCGCCAATAATGGCAATAACATCACGCTGCATGCTATGCGCCAATAGCCGAGTTTAAAAGAACAACACAAGCCGACTCCTAACAATGCATACAATAAAACTGCGATCAACTGCTCTGGTAATGCAAACCAAGCAAAAGTCAGCTCACTCGTATGCTCAAGCAGCCAAAGCACTGGCTCCATGGTTTTATCTGCCAACCAAAATATTCCCGCGCCATCGCCGTGAAATCCAACAAACACAACCAATACAAACAAGAATAATGAAAGCAATGACAGCGGGATCACCACAAAACTAAACCAAGGCACTAACACCAGGTTAATTAAGACACTGATCAGCGAACTCCCCGCAAAAAACACCGCCTGTACGACGCCCAGCACCAAAGCTAAACGCCATTGAATCGCCCAAAAAGCCCACAACCAACCCACAAATGTTTGACGCCATTGTGAAAACTTGAGCTGCAAAGGTTGTTTAGCTTCAACAACAGGCTCATTCACCTGTGATGCGTCATTGCCCTCGAAAGTGCGATCCCAAGTTGACATACTCACAAGTATCACAACCAATGCCATAAACGATAACCAAAAACCCGCACTTAATGGGCTAAAAGGATCGAGTAATAACACCACAAATAGTGCATAAAGCAGCCGCTCCCAACTGCTAGAGTAACGCCGAAAGATCCATGTTGAAAAGTAAGTTAACAACATGATCAGCGCACGCTGAGTTGATACCGAAAAACCCGCCAAATAAGCGTACCCTATCACTATCAAGCTGCAACATATCATGGCAATGATCCGGTTTCGTCGGCCTTGATGCGCGGCAAAATTAAATAACACACGGCTGCTCAGTAAATAGGCCCAAAAGCACGCAACCGATAAATGTAAGCCCGATATCGCAAACAAGTGCCCTGTGCCGGTACGTCTAAGCTGTAACCAACGCGATTGACTCATCAATTGCTTGTCACCGACCAATAATGCCAGCAACAGATCTTGAGACGGAAAAGAGGCTAAGGCTGGGGTTAACTGCTTGATAAGCTGCGTTCTTAATTCTGGGCTGGTCGAAATAAGTTGCGCTTCTAATACATTACCTTTCGCTAAAATGTGTTTGCTCAGCAACGATTTTTGTTGATTAAAACTGCCTTGGTTTACCACACTTGTGATGGGCTTAGGCTTAATGGTTAATTGCCACTGCTGCCCTACTGCTAGGCTTGGCGGTTTAGACCACGATAATCTAAGCTTGCTTGTTAGTAATGAAGGAAAAGTTGGCTCAATAAGTGCTACATCAACACTAATCCAGTCGCGGTTTGAATAAACTAATGCTATGATTTCGGCCTTAATCGTCACCGGATTGCCATCTTCGCTGACTGCAGTGCTGGTTAATAATGCATTAAACGCGGTGATCCAACTCAGCGCAATGAGCATACCAGCCAACACCGGCGTATGGCGAAACAGCACCAATGCTGCAACAAGAAACAGGGGCAACATGGACAGTTGGGGAAGCAATGGCCAAAGCATTGCTGATAGTATCGTGGCGCAGAAGCCACACATGAATCCATTCATAATCATGTAAGTTAAGACAGCAAACTCAAGTTATGCCAAAAAAAATTATAGAAAAGTTTATGCCCAACCCCGACACACTACGTAACCATAAACATTTACGTATGTTTGGTGATCTATTACTCAAACCCAACTTGTGGGCGCTTAATCGACGCTCCGCTCCTGGCGCTTTCGCCGTGGGGCTTTTTGTGGCCTGGATCCCAATGCCGTTTCAAATGGTCCTTGCCGCCGCATTGGCGATCTTTTTTAATGTTAACCTTCCTGTTGCAGTCGCATTAGTGTGGATCACAAACCCAGTCACCATGCCTTTTATGTTCTATATGGCCTACCTACTTGGCGCTAAGATATTAGGCGTTGTCCCCCAAGACTTTGCTTTTGAAGCCAGCTGGCAATGGATAGAATCCTCAATCGAGACGATTGGCCCTTCTTTTCTCGTTGGTTGTTTCACTCTCGGCGCTGTTTGTGCTGTCATCGCTTATTTTGCAATAAAAGTACTGTGGAAATATTCGGTCTTATTCAAGTGGAAAAATCGTAACAAGTAATCACAGTGCTGTGGTTCATTTCAATTTGCACAGCCGATCAAAAAAAGCAGCTAACGCTGCTTTTTTTAGAGAACATTAAACCTTAACGATCAGCCGATGCACGGTTAATGGCTGTTTGCATGGAAGGAACGACGCTGGTGGGATCAAGTCGCATTTGAAACCAGTTGATCCGCCAGTCTAGATGCGGCCCTGTTGCACGACCTGTAGCCCCCACTTCGCCCACTTTTTGCCCTTGCTTAACCGTTTGCCCTTCTTCAACATACAGTTTGCTCAAGTGTAAAAAACTCGAATTGACCCCATAACCGTGATCAATAATCATGGTGCCACCTGAATAAAACATGTCCGGCTCTGAAAGGGAAATCACCCCGTCCGCAGGCGCTACCACTACTGTGCCGGTTTTAGCGGCGACATCCACACCATAATGAGGGTTGCCGGGCTTGCCGTTATACACTCGCTGGCTGCCATAAACACCGGAGATCCGCCCTGTTAATGGCCAAATAAAGGGCTCATAAAACGCATTGCTAGGCCGAAATTCAGCCCGTGCCGCTTTAACTTGTTGACTGTCTTTAATGGCGCGGGCTTGGGCTTTAGGATCCGGTTTCATTATTTTTTTACTGATCCCAGTAATACGCTGGATCTTATATTGCTTTTCTTTAATCTTTAATGGTTTAAGCTCGGTTAAACCATCAGGGTAAATCAGTTTAAGCAGTTGTGTTAACGCCGCTTCACGCGGAAAACCAAAAGCAAACTGCCCGAGCTCATTCACCTTAATTTCTTGGTCATTTAAAAAAGCTCGAGTACCAGGTTGCACTTTCGCTCTGATCAAAGCTCCTTGCTGTAATACACCCGTTAATGCTACCTGTGCATGTACAACGCAAGATAATGTACTGGCGATACAGCCGATAATCATTGGGGTTATCTTATTCACAACGTATCCTTTATTGTTTAATTATCCCGGCGCGGCTAGCAATGGCCCCTTTGCCAATTCCTTCATAAGCTATCACTTTAAAGTCACTGCTGGGAACTTTCTCTGACAAACATTGTGCCATGTAGTCAGCTAATAATTCCACTGTAGTGTCTTGTGGCAGCACATCGCAACATGCGATGGGCATTGCTAATTGGAAGTCACCTTGTGGCGCTTGGTAATGAAAGCCTAAATGAGTCTCTGCAGTGATCGCCGTTTGTGATGACAACCCAAGTGAGTCAACTGAGACGGTATCTTCTTCACTCCCCAGATAAATATCATGCCAGCGTTTGGCCCAATATTCATCCCACTTTGGCGCCGCAATACCATTTTCAAATACTGTTACCGGGCTCCGGTGTCCGTGAGCAATGCGCTGGCAATTACCATCATGCTTTTTTAAGCCGTGACTGTAATGATAAAAAGGCGCGGCATGAATTTCGTTTCTGAGAGTAAGCGATACCCCATCAACATTACCCGGTAAAACCGCTTTAAGGGCAGTGTGCAAAAATGTATTCACACTATCAAAATCGACAACATGACTTGGGATCAAGGCAAAGGCCTGTGAAGGACAAGCAAGGTGTATGCTGCCTTTTTGGCTGTTAAAATCCACCCAGACTCTATCGTCTTGTTGTTGCAAACGGACTTCATTGCAAGCGGTTGGGATCAGCAAACGGTGATCCGCGACATCATCAATGGTGTTTTTAATGGTTCGTTTTACTTTGGCAAAATCAAGCACCATATTTTGCTCGTCTAAATCGCCTTCGAGTAAAACGTCCACAATCCAGCTTTCTCCGACCATACCACGGATCGGACAAAGGTATGAAAAGTCTATTACAGTCAAATCGTTAACAAAGAGTTGCATTTAAGCTCCTAGGCAGAAAAACAGTCTACCTTTAAAAGTCCGAGCAGCAATGGCTGCAGGACGGTCATATTCATTATGTCAAAATCCCAATTGTACCGTGGATTATTGGTGCGAGTTAACACGGCGCATTGGGGAGACAATCGGTGGTTCAATATACTACATGGACTGTGGTTGATGTTGTTTACACCGCGGCCCTGTAGCGTAATCAGTAGGTTAGTTAAACAGCGACGTTAGCACTCAACCTTCATATTAAACATTAACATCGAGCATCACCTCATGCGTGACAACCTATAGTGGCTGTAGCTTACAGTGATAAATTGGAATATTCGACCACTTTCATCGAAAAGCCATCAGATGATTAACCATTGCTGCATCGGCGTACAACCTTTATTTTGTTACGCCGTTACCGTGATAAGCGTTGCGAGGTGAGCATAATAACCATAGCTCCTTGCTCATTATTGCGATACTTACTGTTAATGGTTAATCAACATTGAACCCAATTATTGCTGTTACTCGCCCTTTAAGCGACGATCGAGCTGATCTTTCAAATTGGCAGGCACGCCTTTAATCATGATGGTATCGGAGATAGGATCATAAATCACGCGCTCGCCTAAATGCTGGCTATCAAAACTCATGGTGACTCCTCCGCCAGTACCTGAGAATTTCTTTAATTGCCTTAGGGTAGGTTTATCTACGGGAAATTCTTCTTCTAGCTCATAACTGCCTGCTTGAGCAAAATCATAAAATGATCCCATCCCTTGATCCGCGAGTTCATCAGTCAGATCCTTAATTTGAAGATCTTCGCCTTCATCGCAACGCTCTGAGCAATAATCAAACACGCGCTCTCTGGCTGCATGACGCTCGTCTTTAGTTAATTCACTCGCACCGACAAAATCTTCAACAGCATTCATCAACGATTTATTTTGCGCTTTAGTGTTAATGCCTTCTACGCATCCCATAAAATCCAAGAAAAAATCCGCCACTTTACGCCCAGCTCTCCCACGGACAAAAGAAATGTATTTCTTAGAATCGGGTTCAGCTTGCCATTCGGTTAAATCAATACGAGCAGCCAGTTGTATATTACTCAAATCAAGGTGTGTGTTTTGCGTCAGCTCCATGTCATCGAGTACCGTCATCGATGATTTAGCATTGAGTAATGACACAAACAAGAAGTCACTGGTCATGTAAGTGTAACAAGATAACAGCAAAAACCCGCCTGAGCTGAAATCATACTTTGCCAATTCTTCTTGTAATAACTTACCTGCAATGCCTGAGAACTCAACAAATCCCAGCTCATTATGACGATACTGGTGCAAGGCTGTTTCAAATTGCGTATTGGCCTCGCCATCTTCGCCATTTATACCAAAATGACCAAAGCCTTTACCCGCCTTTGTTGTGTAAGTTTGGTGCAGCTCCTCTAACATGGTTTCAACCGCTTGACTGTTTAATAACGGCTGTGGGCGTAGACGGCAGCTAAGTTGGCCGTTTCCATCTTGAGAAATGGCATGGATAATTGCTTGTTCGACGTTAATACTCATTGAGCCTCGATAAAAAGTTGTGTGGAGCCGGCGTTATGTTAGGTGAAGCTCCCATCTTATTTGAATATTAGCGATTCAGCTAAAATGGGGCTCAGTTCGATCTCTTTTCTACGCTTAGCGGCAACAAGGCTAAGCATGAAACACGATAGGCGCTATCATATCAAACAAAGATTAGAAATTCATATGCCCACTTGATGCAACGCGATCTCATATGACACTCACGCTAATGCCAAGAGGAACGCTAAAACAGTGATTCAAGCCGCGTCACAACGGCCATTAAGTGGCTCAGTGAACAATAATGCAGATAACACGTGACATGCATATAAAAAATGCAGAGCTTATGGATAAAATCCGTTATTATATGCCGTTAATTAAGATTTAAAGTGGACTTTATCACAATGGCTATCCAATCTAAGTATTCAAACACGCAAGTTGAATCTATCATTACTGAACTTTTAGCAGTACTAGATAAACACCAATCTCCCACAGATCTAAGCCTGATGGCGTTAGGCAACTGTGTCACCCACCTATTGCAAAATAAAGTACCTGCAGAAGCACGTGAAGTGGTCACCGAGCAGTTTGCAAAAGCATTATCGCAGTCGGTAAAAAATAGCTAGAATAAAGATAAGCGTGGCATTGAGTCTGGGTTTAACGATGAAACCTAAACCCATTAACGGAATGAAGGAATAATAGGGCAGCATGGTTGAGCGACAAAAACAGTTAGGCCGAGATCGCGTTTCACGCTTAGTTAGCTGGGGGCATTGGTTTGCCTTTTATAATGGCTTATTGGCTATCATTATCGGCTACCGATACCTCGATACTGTTGGTTTTCCTGACTCTTGGATAGGCTGGGGTTATTTAGCATTAAATACTATTGGTCATTTTAGCTTCTTAGCTTTTATGGTCTATTTGGTGCTTATTTTCCCCGTCACCTTATTACTTCCTTATTCTAAAGTGCTGCGAGGCTATGCTGCTGTTGTCGCCACATTCAGCTTATGCTTACTGTTGTATGACACCATTATTTATAATGATTACGGCCTTCATCTAAGTCCCTTTGTGTTTGAATTAGCATGGACTGATCTCAGTAGTTTATTGCAAGGCACCTCTTATATTGTTACTCCACTGGGTATTTTAGCGATTGAACTCACGCTCGCCAATTATCTTTGGAAACGCATTGAAAAAATCCGTAAACGTCATGTGGGAAATAAAGTCGTTGGCTTTATTGGTGTCTGTTTTATTGCCAGTCACCTTATTCATATTTGGGGCGATGCGGCAGATGTGACCGATATTACTCAGTTTGATGATGCATATCCGCTGTCTTACCCAGCAACGGCCAGAAGTTTTATCAAAAATTATGGTATACAGCATATTCATGATCACAAAAGCCAAGCACAGCCTAAAAAAACACTCAATTACCCGCTGTCTATCATGCAGTGCAAAGCGCAGAATAAACCGAACATCTTAGTTATCGCCATCGACAGCTTACAAGCGCAGTGGTTAGATCAGCCCACTATGCCCTTTTTGACTGGTTTTTCGAATAGAAATCAGTCTTTTCAACGCCATATCAGTGGCGGGAATCAATTCAACAGTGGTATGTTCAGCTTACTGTATGGACTGCAAGGCAGCTACCAAAACGCCATTGACCTGCATTATGAAAGCCCAGTTTTAACCCAAGAGTTGAGTAAAAATGGTTACCAACTCGGCTTATTTACAACTGACAATAGCCATGCTCAGCCTCAAGCCATTTTTAATGACTTTCAGCGCATTGATACGCTTTATCAAAACAGTTATGCCAACGCAGATTTAGACACGATTAAGCATTGGCAGCAGTGGACAGAATCATCAACACAACCGTGGTTTTCACTCGTTAACCTTAAAGCTCCCAGCAGCTACGACACTCCAGCAGGCTTTTTAGGCATCAGTCCTACCCATCGTGATCTCAACAAGCTTCCTGCAGAAAAAGTGTTACTGGCGCAATACCGTCAGTCGTTAAACTTTATTGATGGTCAGTTAGAAAAAATGCTGACTCAACTGCCTGAAAATACATTAGTGGTAATAACCGGTATTAGCGGCAAAGTGTTTACCACTAACCCTGAGAGTGCACGGGTTAACTTTTCATCTGATAATGTGCATGTGCCGATGATCATTGCTTGGCCTACAGCCGCCATTGCCACGCAGGTTAACTATCAAACGACTCACAATGAGCTGGTCCCGACCCTCATGACTCAAGCGCTAAAATGCACCAATCCGGCTGCGGACTACAGTGCCGGTAACAGCTTATTACAGCCCAGCGATCGCTCTTGGGTTTATATTGGTGATGACCGTGCGTTCGCCATTTATCAACCCAATGAAATCACAACCATAGACAGACATGGTAATTACCAGATCTATGATATCAATTACCATAAAAGTCCTCGGAAAAAGATCAATGCACCTGAATTGATTGAGGTGATGCGTGAAGGCAGAAGGTTCTATATTCATTAATCAAAATGCATGTAGAGTCGATCTCAAAGACGATACACTGCCGTTTTTACAATGATGGATATAAACTGACCGATCGGTGCCTCGATATTCATTGAGCGCTTGCACCAATCGAAATCAATTGTTAAAGTGCTTTTTCTTCAAAGCAGCTGATTTTATCGTTGTTCTTGTAGACATTCGGGATATGGCCTAGTCCGGTAAGGCGCTTGTCTGGGGGACAAGAGATCACAGGTTCAAATCCTGTTATCCCGACCACATTTTTTAAAAAAGCCAGCTTTTAGCTGGCTTTTTTAATGTCTGCTATTCTAGGATTTGACTGTTTTAACAAAAATGCTCCTGGCACAATACACACCATAATGAATAGCGGTGACAATAATCATGATTGGAGTACAAAACGCGCACAGCTGCTTCTACCTGCCGACTTCACCACAATATCCTGATCATTGGCATTACCAAAATGACATGGCAGTCACGCAGTTGATTGAGTTAAATGGTAATCACTGGCGAAAAATATTAACTATTATGGCCAAAATAATGGTCAATGGCGAAGACTGGCGTCATTATCGTGATATAGACTTGCTCAAAAAACATGAGCAAATAGTAATAGGTGCGTCGTTATTGTCAACAACGGCGCAAGTCCACTTTATTTGCGGCCAACAAAGTGCCCAGCAATTACCAATTGATCTCAAACACTTTATGCCTCTTGATCAAACATCAACACTTTTCAAACACTGCGCACATGCTATTTATCTTTGCCCTTATCTCGATTATCGTCAATTTTCTAATTTAAAAATCAATACATTGAGACAGAGCTTAGCGCGTACACCGCTTCATTTTGGTTGATTATTGGTATTAAAAAGCGCCTTGCGGCGCTTAACGTCAATATCAGTCGTAAATCGTTGGGATGGCTTCACGCTTATGCTGCGTTGCACGGTAGAGGCTAATAAGCCGTTCGTTAACAGTCTCACTCACCACTTTACCTTCTAGAAAGTCATCTATTTGATCATAACTCAGCCCAAGGGCGACTTCATCAGCAAGCTGTGGTTGACCCTCTTCTAGATCTGCTGTCGGCGCTTTAAGCACTAAAATATCAGGAGCCCCTAAAAAATGTGCCAATTGCCGAACTTGACGTTTATTCAGCCCAAATAAAGGCGCTAAATCGCACGCACCATCCCCCCATTTAGTGTAAAAACCGGTGATATTCTCTGCACTGTGATCCGTGCCAACCACTAAACCAGACACCAGACCCGCTACCTCGTATTGCGCCACCATGCGCATTCTGGCTTTTACATTGCCTTTAACAAAATCAACGTTCACGCCACTCGATATCGCGACCCCTGCAGACTCCATGGCTGTTAACGTCTCTTGATGAACACCGTTTACACCTTCTTTTACATTAACAGTGATAAGCTTCGAGGGATTGATAAACTGGCATGCAAGCTGAGCTTCATCTTCATCTTTTTGGATCTCATAAGGCAAGCGAACCGCAATAAACTGATAACTTGGATTCCGCTCTTCACTATTGAGTTCATCTACAGCCAGTTGACACAAACGACCAGCCAAAGAAGAGTCAACTCCACCGCTGATCCCCAGCACGAGTGTCTGCGCGTTCGCTTGTTTAAGTTTGGCTTTAATAAATGCAACACGTCTTTGTACTTCAAAAGCAGGATCAATGGCTTTAAGTACTTTCATTTCCCTTAAAATTTGCCCTTTCATATCGTAAACTCCTGTGACACCACCATATAGTTGAACATTCTACTCTTTATCACTCGATTAGTATCTTAATCGCTGATCATATTTTATTTTGCTCCCCACAGACGTCAACCCGCGATACGTATTGATACCGTTGGACGATACGATCTTGCCCGAACCGGCTCCATGTTGATGATCCTATGATATGATGCGTGGCTAATATGTCACGTGATCTGATGTTTGTTTCATCCAAAGACAGCAAATATTGAACTGCCTAACAGCATAAAAACCGCTAAGATTACGTTAATCACCGCCATAAACAGTCACAGAGAACCCGCCCCATGGACGTACAATTACTGCTCACCCTTGCGATTATTCACCTCGCTGCGCTTGCCAGCCCTGGCCCCGACTTTGCGTTGGTGATCAAACTATCTGCTCAAGAAAACAGAGCGGTCGCGTTGGCCGCTGCGACTGGGATCTCAAGTGCAATTTTAATCCATACTTTACTGAGTCTACTGGGTTTAAGTTTAATTATTCACAGTTCTGAGCGCTTGTTTATGCTGTTACAAGTGATTGGAGCCAGTTATTTAGCATGGATGGGAGTCGGTGCAATAAAAGCGGCCTTAGCGCACTGGCGCGATCCCGTCTCACTAGAGAAACAACAACAAAGCCAAGGGTTGCACGCACGAGACGGTTTTTTGCAAGGGCTTTACACCAACTTATTAAACCCTAAAGCACTCGTCTTTTTTATCACCTTATTTTCAACATTAATTACGCCACAAGTTTCCATTGCCACTAAAGCGGCGGCGGCCACGTTGCTTTTTACCCTTTCTATGATGTGGTTTAGTTTGATTGCAACGGTACTGACAAAAGCCAGTGTGCAAATCAAACTAAAAAAAGCAACGCCCGTCATTAACCTACTGACAGGTTGTATTTTTATCAGTGTGGCAGTGGTCATTATTTCAGCTTTGATTCGATGATTGCATGACTGGATGATTCACTGCTTGCTCTACTCAAGCTAAATATGTCATCTTTATCAATAATATCAGTATAATATCGCCTTAAATTAGCATAACCGATACGATAGGCTGCCGTTAGCCAGCAGCCTTCTGCTGAGTAGATCAGCCCCCATGTTGAGTAATGCCGTCATGCACATAAGTACCAAAGCACTATTAAAACGCATTTCTGCAAAATAGCTGTCGACATAAAAGCCCAACGTCACGACGCCTAACATGCCTAAAATGGCGGTTTCTCGCAAAATAACTTCAAAACGATAAAAGAGTAATGCCATAATATTCGGGTATATTCTGGGTAAGATTGTATAGGCGTAACCGTCTAAACGTCCGTTAGAGTGTGAATTGTCATTCAACGCAGCGATTTGCCTGGCACTTAAATACCCGATCAGCGCGCCATTATGAATAGCCAATGCCATAATGGTCGGTAACATGGAAGGCCCAAGCAGTAACATAAAGATATACGCTAAAATATATTCAGGAATAGATCGTAAAACTAATAATGCAGGCTGGCTCATTTTCGCGCAAAAGGTTCCTGTTAAGGCGCGGCAACCAACGGTGATCAACGCTAGTGCAAATAAATAGCTCACACCAAGTGCAGCAAAAGCTAATATTAATGTCGCCACCATACCTGCTAACGCTTGATCTGTGATCAATAAGCTTAACCAATCATAAAATAGTCGCGCTTTATCTTCTAACGCTAATGGCGCAGCATAACTTTGGAACATGGGCGGTAAAATGTCGTGGCTTAAAAAGCGCCAAATAAGGGAACCATCAACCGATGGGATAGCCGGTAACAAGGCAATGCACGCCACCAAATAAAAGGGAAGCAATGATTTACGGCACCAATAAGGAATTGTCGCAATCATTGTAATAAATAGCAGCAGTAACGCCCCACCTTGATGATAATGCCCTTGTCTAAAGGCTGATTCTAAATAAAAGCCTAATGTCGGCATTCCTACAAAACCTAAAATGGCACTGCTTCTTAATGCACACTCAAAACGATAGCGAACATAAGCGTGAATTTCCGCCCATGCATGCACCACATGCCCGTATATGTAACGGCTGAATGTGTCAGTATTGGCGGGTAAACTTAGCGATGTATCATGAGGAGTCTGTTGTAAAATATCGTAAAACACCCGAGCAAATGTCGCCCCAAAAGGCAGTCCAATCGCCAATATGCCTGTTAATGGAGATAACCCAAAGATCTGCAAAAACAACAAAGCCCAGAACAATTCATGAATAGAGCGTATAAAGGCACAACTCATCGACACGATTGGATGGTGATAAAACACCGCTAGCGGAGCGCCAAGCAGTAATCCTAACCCTAAGCCAAGTAACGCAAAACTTATGGTTTGCCATACTGCTTGCAATAAGTACTCTGTTGCAAATAAGTCAGGAGTCAGCAGCCCTAACCCTATACGTTTCAGCTCGCTCCATGGCTCTAGCGCAATGATTTCAATATCGGCGCAATAAAAGCTCACCGATGAGACAAATAACAACATCAGTGTCACTTTTTGCCAATAGCCAAAAAAGAGAAAACGAGAATCGATAGTCTGAGGACTACACGCCATCTTGTGTGGGTGTCTGTGCTGGCGAGATGACTGCGTCCGCAGTGCAATGGTAAAAAGCTTGCAGAAGATCGCTATTGAGTGTGTCAGCGGCAGCATCTATCACTTTTTTCCCCTCACACAAGCCGATAATACGATCAAAGTGCGTGAGTGCCATGTTCACATCATGCAGCACCATGATCACTGTATTGTGTTGCGCCATCAATAAAGTAATCAGCCTTGAGCTCATCATAGGATCAAGTGCAGAAAAAGGTTCATCCCCAATAAACACTGGCATATTTTGATAAAGGGCTCGCCCCACTGCCGTACGTTGACGTTGACCGCCAGATAAGCGTGAAACCGGTTGTGAGACGGGACAATCTAACTCCAGTGAACCAATAATAGCGGTGATGTCTTGTAACGGACGTTTAAATGGGTAAGCTAAGTTCAGTAAATTATACAAAAAGTGATGCCGGCCTAAAGCGCCCATAAAAATATTATGAAACACACTCAAACTGTCAACTAAGCCCTGCTGTTGTGAGCAAAACGCCGCACGATCGTGTAATTGCGCATTAATTTGGTTGATCAAAGTCGTTTTTCCAGAGCCTGAGCGACCAATAATTGCCACTTTTTCGCCGGGTTCGATGATAAGATCAATCGCGTCTAACGCGAGTTTGTTACCAAAAGTGCAGCTAAAGCGCTCAAGTTTTAACATTAACTAGTCAATTAACCCGATGGTTCTTGCTACGCTCTCGATCGGTTCATAATCTTGATTATTTGCTTCAACAAAGGATTGACGGGGAAAGCTATTTAACAATTCAGGATCGTCCATCGCCAACAAAGCCAACTCTAATTTTTGCTGAAAGCCTTCACCAAACTTAGCATCTATCCCCGCTCTGACAGTCCATTGATAATCAGGATAAGACGGCGTCGTCCAGATCACATTCACTTTATTTAAATCTACTTTCCCTGCTGCAACTGCCGACTCCCACACTTTGTAATTAACGGCCCCAATTTGGTAGACTCCCGCTTGAACCTGTGCAATCGTGCGGCTATGGTCCCCAGAAAAGCCCACTCGTTTAAAGATATCTTCAGCTCTTTTGCCTAAATTACGCTCAATAAAAAACTGTGGCATCAAACGCCCCGATGTGGAACCTTTGGATCCAAAGGTAAAGGTGTAGCCGTTAAGATTGGGAAAATTATTACTGGCGGCAAGATCAGCGGAGTGATGTGCAATAAAGTAACTTTTAAAAAATTGATCTTCATACCCTTGCGCAATGGCTTGCGATCCTGGCACCAAACGTCTTGCTTGCACACCTGAGAGCCCACCAAACCATGCTAATTGCACCTGATCGTTTCTAAACGCTGTCACTGCAGCGGCATAAGACTTCACCGGCACATACTTAACCGTCACTCCTAATTTGTCTTCTAAATACACGGCCACTTTATCAAAACGTGTCCGCAATTGGCTTTCATCTTCGTCAGGAATAGCAGTAAAGGTAAATGTGACCGCAAGCACATTAGGCGCTGCAAATAAGAGACAAAGACTAAAAAGTGATTTCAAAGACAACATCAGTAACCTAAATTAATAAAAAATTTAACATACATTAACCAACGTCAATCAACAACCCCAAAATAAATCACCTCACACACAAGCATGAAAATGTAGAAATTAACTCACTGAAACGGTTACGTTAGCCAACACTGATTATTGAAGCAGTTAGGAAACATAAAGCTGCTCTGCGCGATTAAACATAATCCAAGAGGTAGCAATGTATTTATCGCCACTTTTGGGGACGTTACCTCTGTGCGAATGAGTAAAACTTGCAGGCGCAATCACCATGGTGCCTTTTTTAGGAGAGATTTTCTTATTCTGGTAATAAAACTCGGTTTCACCGCCTGTTTGTACATCATTTAAATAAAACATATACAACACCACTCGGTGCAACGCCTCATTATGGTTTAACTGTGGAAACTGCTCAGAATGCCAATGAGGGTAGCCACCTTTGTCTTGTTGATACTTTTGGATATTGATGGTGCCGCTGCGGTACAGGTATTTCACGATAGCCTCAGCTTTAGGCGCACCGAGTGCGGCATAATTGTCTGGCGTTAGCGTCACCGCCTCACCCGTTTCATTTGCAACACCGACAGACACTGCCCCCATTAGTGCAAGCGAGTATTTGTTAAAATACTCAGCGCTATAAGATAAAGTGTGTTTCAGTAAACGGTTTTTAAGCGCCGATAGATCGTCATGGCTGTCCAGCATAAGATCTTGGCTGTGTTTTTTTGTAGTATCGACGCCAGCACCAGTTTGACCTGCCAGCACACCAGGGTGTTGCTCAAAAGCAGCAATCAATTCATCACACAGCTCGTCAGGAATAGCCTGAGGGTATATTTCTATAAAATCCATTGGGTACTCTTAAAGGTAAAAAGTCATAAGTTAATATGCCGCACAAATATGCTTATTAAAGATCAATATATTGGGTCAATCAGAATAACAAACTACACACTAAACCACGGTAAATAAGTCGCGCCCAATAATCCACTACTTTCCATTATCTCTCGCCATTGCTAGTGATTTATTGGCTGACAACCTTGCGCGATACCAAGGTGATGACTAAATTTAATTTTAACTTGATACATTAAAGAATACTTTTATGGCTGAACTCCCTAATTTTGATAAATTATTATGGCTAGCAAAACACCGTCCTGAGCAATTAAATTCATTACAAAAACAGTTAAACGATGAGTTTATTCAGCAAAGTAACCATAGCGCTGCGCTTAACGCATTGCGCTCTGATCTGGATAAAAAACTATTACGTTGCAACACCGTCGAGCAACGCTGCCATGCCATTAGCCTTTTGATGCATCAAAAATTATCCACTTTAGATAACCTATTAAACCAGCCTAATGCCTTTTATGGCAAGCAGGCAAAAATCCTTCCTTTTACAACGCAAACACCTCACAAACCGGTCCGTTAAACTGGGCTGCTACAGCCAGCCTTTTCTTTTAAAAAAGAAGTAAGTCCCAACAGCACTACCAAACATCATCATAATAGCCATCGGGTAGCCAAACTCCCAACTGAGTTCCGGCATATTAGCAAAGTTCATCCCATAGCTACTGGCAATCACTGTCGGCGGTAAAAAAACCACCGCGGCAACAGAAAAAATCTTAATAATTTTGTTTTGTTGCAGGCCGCTGAACCCCATAGCAGCATCCAATAGGAAGTTTAATTTATCAAAAATAAACTGACTATGAGGCATCAATGATTCAATATCTGACAGCATCTCTCTCAGATCTTTTAACTCCTCATCTGACAATTGATCACGGTAAGATTTCTGCATAAAACGTAGTGATCGCTGCGTGTCCAATAAACTTAATCGTATTTTTCCGTTTGAGTCTTCTTGCCGCGTAATAAGCTTGAATACATCATCGAGCTCTTCGTTTTTAAACACCTCTTCGCTGACATTCTCAAGTACCGTGTACACATCTTCAATCAGATCAGAAAGATAATCCACCTTCAGGTTAAATAATGCCAATAACAACGCCTGAGGTGTTGTTGCCGCAATGCGCCCTAACCTTAAATAGTTTCTCAACAGCCGGATCAAGCCTACGTCTTCTTCTCTTAGCGTTAACAAATAATGTTGCCGAATATTAAAAGAGACGTTCACTCCCTTGACATCCTGACCTGCCCGTTGAGGAAACAACGAATTAATATGCAAACCATCATTGTTTTGATAAAAACGCGCAGAAGCTTCAATTTCGTTAATGTCTTCTTCTTCAGGTACATCTTCCACTGAAAATTGACTTAACCACTCCCTTTCGCTGTCATCAGGCTTATATAGATCTAACCATATCGTACCGGGAGGGATGGTGTCTTTGATGCTCAGCTCGCTCATCGTTAATTGACGATCTTGGTAAACATAGGCTGTTATCATCGTTCCTCCATAAAATTCATCATTTCGTCGAACAAAACGCAGCTATTCTAACCTAAAAATCACTGTCATCGAGTGCTGACGTAAAGAAAAGCGATAAATATTACTGTTTCACTGGTGATACAATGAGACCAATTTTATCCCTGAGCGATCTGTTCCTTAGGCCAGCCACCATCACTTATTTAATGACCCATAATGCGTTTTCTCGTTGAGGAGTCGTACTCACAGACTCGGGCCTATTTGTTTTCAAGCTTAGTGTTGGTGATCTAGGGTTCGATTCTTTATCATAATAAATAATGCTTTTAATATAAGACTTTAGCGATGAGTTTTACGCTCGCTCAGCGAAGTGGCGAATAATCTGCAGTAAGAACTATCATAAAAGATCAACAGACTTTAGTCGTTTTGAGTAATGCCTCTCTATCGCCATCAAAAAAGCCATTCTATTCAATAGAATGGCTTTTTATTTCAAGAGGAACTCATCGCGTCATTAGAAGGACTTTTTAAACCCGACATAAAAGAATCGTCCGCGAAATGAATACAAGTTATCATCGGTAGACGTACCGTTTGCTCTTAAGAAAGGCGGTTCTTTATCAAAGATATTTTGGATCCCTGCATGTAAGTCGATACCTGCAGCATCAACAAAGTAACCCACCTGCATATTATGGAACACTGTCGCGGACATGACGTCTGCTCCAAAGTCTTTCGTTGCTTCTGAAGCGAAGATTTCAGAGTTATAGTTAGCATCCCACGTCGCTCTATAATTTCCTAACGACCAGTCAATTTGAACACTTGCTTTATACTCAGGAAGACTGCCAAATGCTGCGTCATAATTGCCTGTTATATCCCTAAATGGTGAGCTGCTGGTATCTTGCACTTCAAACTTACTCATGTAAGTTGCGTCAAGATTGACTCTCCAATCACCAATATCTGTTGCCAAGGTGTAATTGGTATTAAAATCAAAACCCGCTAGATGACGAGATGCTATATTATTGGCCGGAGAATAAATAGTTTGAATATAGCCTTTACCATTGTTAGCGCGTATCACATCTCCAGCATAATCAGGGTTACCGGCTAAATTCTGGTCAACCACATACCGAGAGCTTGCAAACACCACATTAGTTTGTTCAATGTCAAAATAATCTAAAGTCAACGATAAATTATCACTGGGTTCAATGACCATGCCCAGTGTCATGTTCTTGGCCTCTTCTGGCTCGAGATCGGGATTACCACCACCGATAATATCATTGCTCTGAATGGTATTTGCGCTGTTAGCTGGATTTAAACCTAACGCTACACAAGCAGGCACTGAAGAACTAAAGTTTTCGTCATTATTAGGGTTACAAGGATCATAAAGGTTAGTATTAATGGTTGATGTTCTTCCTTGGTACATTTGTGCCATAGTCGGAGCGCGGAAACCTGTACTATAACTTGCTCGAAGTTTTAACATATCAAGGGGCTGGTAAATAACACCAAATTTAGGGTTAACCGTTGTTTCGTCAATATCGCTGTAATCGCTATATCGTGCTGCGAGCTCAACATCTAAATTATCAATAACCGGAATGGCAAGTTCTAAATATAACTCTTTTATTTTACGAACCGGTGAGATTACAGGAGTGCTCGAGCCTCCCCAAGAAACATCGAATGTGGCGGTTCGTTGAGCTTGGTCAACTTCTAATGATAACTGATCTTCACGATATTCAATCCCGGATGAAAACATCAAATCACCCGCAGGAAGCGTCACTACCGCTCCTGAAATATGTGCCTGTATAAACATTAAGTCATTTCTGTTGGTCTGGACAGGCGCTGTTGTATTAATAAAATCCAACATTTCAGTCGTCACAGTCCCTTCAGGTCCGAATACATTCAATGCAACACAGCTTGGATCTGCAGCGGTTTCACATTCATCTGAAAGTGCACGCTCAATTTGCATAATAGAAGGTTGAGCGCCACCACGCTGGATCAATTCAGCGCTTTGACTGGAATAACTTAACTCCCAATCGTAGTCATTAAAAATTGACCCTTTTAAACCTAATGTGTAGCGCTGCACTGTGTTGTCTGTTTTGTAAATACGTGATCCATATTCACTAAAGCGTCGAGCAACATTACCTGAAACACCAAATGGATTATATTTCTGATTAGCTCCTACACCAAAGTTGTTACCTTGTGCATCAGGGTAGCGTTTAAATGCATTAGGCGTATCAACATTGTTTGAGTACCAACCTGTATCTGTGCCTGGTGGTGCTTGGTTACCTTGGACAAAGCCATTGTGAAAAGACAGTTCAGTAAAGAACAGTAGATCTTCATTAAATGCATAATCTCCACTGACGAAAACACTGGTCGTTTTGTTATCGTTAGCACCTGATTGTGCAGCTCTATAATTGTAACCCATCGTGTTATAGTCAAATGGTGTTATATTGGTTGGATCGCTGGCATCCAAAATCGTCCATGTTTGACTTGGATCAAGCCCAAAGCCGGACAACTTAGAAAATGGAGCCGTGCCAGAGCTAATGTTTCCGCCTCCTAAGTAGCTTTGATCTGTATATTTTGTCATATAACGATCTTTTTCTTCCCAACCGTCATTATTACTGGTCGACGCTGCGACCATCAAACTGCCGTTGTCTGTGCTAAAGCCCATGACTAGGCCAACCTCACGCTCTGCTGCATCTCCTTTTGAAGAAATGCCATAATGAGCGTTAACCTCTAAACCTTCATAATTTTTACGAGTGATGATGTTAATGACACCTGCAATTGCATCTGAGCCATAAATCGCTGAAGCCCCATCTTTTAATACTTCAATTTGAGAGATTGCCTCAAATGGAATTGAAGATAAATCGACTAGAGCATTTTCATCAGAGCCCACTAAACGACGGCCATTTAACAGTATGAGTGTATTTGTTGCTTCAATACCACGTAGTGTGGCTGTTTGAATATTATTGGAACCTGCACTGCTTTGGTTATTAGCTGTCGCCCCTGTAATGGCAGGTAAACGGCGAAGAGCCGAACTGACATCACTGATACCGAGGTTATCTAATTGTACTTTAGTTACAACCGTTATTGGCGAAGTCGATTCTAGTTCAGCACGTCCGATCCGCGAACCCGTGACCATTATTTTTTCAATGCTCTGTTCATCTGCCAACACTGGCGTTGCAACTGGCGTTAAAGATAACATGACGACAGACAGTGTCGACAATGAAAATTGACGCTTTACATTCATAATATTCCCTTGTATTTCATTATATAAATAATCGCCTTTGCAGGGCGACAGAATAAAATAACAAGCTTATGTTTTTAACATTTTTACAACAAGTATGAAAAGACAGACGTTGAATGAAAAATATACATGTCTATTTCATATAAAAAACAGTGCCTCTTGTGGTAGCCTAAGATTATTGACCTGCAATTTCACTGCTATTCAGTTACATTAACCATGGGCTTAATATTTTATATATATTGTGCTAATAGCAGCTTAGCACTCATAACTATCGACATAAGTACGACTAATGGCTTGATTATTTTAGTCCCTTTGCTAACCACTAGTCGTGAGCCTAATGTCGCTCCTATCGCTTGTCCAAGCAGCATCACGGCTCCTAAACCCCATAAGACTTTGCCGCCGATGGCGAAAAAAAACAAAGACGCGATATTGGTTGAAAAATTCAATACTTTAGCATGAGCAGTTGCTTTGGCTAATCCAAAACCGGCTAATGAAACAAAAGCTAAGGCAAAAAAACTGCCGGTGCCGGGTCCAAAAAAACCATCATAAAAACCTATCGCCAATGCCGCTGTAAAAGCAAATAGACTGGGGCTGAGTAACTGATGCTTATCGTCTTCACTTATTTTCTTTGAGAATAAAAAATAGCCGCCGATTGCTAAAATTAAAAATGGCAACGCCACTTCCAGTAGTGCACTATCTAGCATTTGTACTGCTATCGTCCCTAAAGCCGCACCAATAAAAGCACTCGCTATACTTAACTTTAGATCCGCTAAACGCACCAGCCCTTTTCGTACAAAATAAACGCTCGCGAAAAAACTGCCGCCACAAGCTTGCAGTTTATTTGTCGCAAGCGCGAGGGTCGGCGGTAAGCCTGCCCACATTAGCGCCGGGATGGTCAGCAAACCGCCACCACCTGCAATGGCGTCAATAAAGCCTGCAAGCATGGCAACGAAAAAAAGAAGTGTGATGATCTCAAAAGTGAGTTCTATGGTCATTTTTGTCAACATTAAATACTCGTTATCGCCATTAAACGACCTTTTAAGCTAGAATACAAAGGAGTTATTCCCTTCAAGATGTGAGATAAACTCACACAAGTAAAAGGTATTACCCATGTATTCACATCTTCCACCGCTGAACGCATTACGCTCATTTGAAGCAACTGCAAGGCTAATGAGTGTGACGCTGGCCAGTAAAGAGCTGTTTGTCACTCACGGCGCAGTCAGTAAACAAATACGAGCCTTAGAAGAATACTTAGGCTGCGCCTTATTTATCCGTCAACATCGAAAATTACTCCTCACAGATGAG
This sequence comes from Shewanella sp., assembly GCA_028223395.1. GTDB lineage: Bacteria > Pseudomonadota > Gammaproteobacteria > Enterobacterales > Shewanellaceae > Shewanella. The sequence goes on along the minus strand of JAOIUG010000005.1, from coordinate 9,701 downwards.
GGTGAGCAATACTTTGCCAATGTGCAATCAGCATTAAGGACAATCAATAGTGCGACAGCTGATTTAGTACTTCAGCCTCTCAATACGCAGGCTCTGGCAATTAATGTATTACCAAGTTTAAGTATTAGCTGGTTGATCCCACGAATGGAGCAATTTAAAGCGCGCTTTCCACACCTATATGTGGATCTCTCAATTGGTGATTTTCCTGTCGATTTTAATCATACTCAATACGATATTGCGGTTCGAAGTGCAACTACGCTTCCACAAGGAGCCAACGTGTTAAAATTGATGGATGAAGATCTCTGCTTAGTTTGTTCACCTGAGATAGCTTCGCAGTTGGATTGTTTAGAAGATATTAATCAACAGACTTTATTGAAGCACACGACTCGTCCTGATCTTTGGCAGATCTGGGCAAGCAATGTAGGATTGACACTAACAACAACTGATAAATTTGGCATGGAGCATTTTTATATGTTGAGTCAAGCTGCGGTCAGTGGGATGGGCGTAGCGTTAATACCCCGCTTTTTTATTGAAGATGAACTTGCCAGTGGTAAATTGGTGATCCCTTTTGAAGCGACATTTACAAGCCCTTATTGCTACTATGTATTAACACCTAGCTCCAGTACAGCACCATTAAAAGTTCAATTGTTTATTGATTGGCTATTAGAGCTTTTTTCTCCTTATCGTCATGACTACACTGAGTCTATAACGACAAAGCTGACTCAATAATTGGCCGTTATTTGAGTGATAACATGGCAGTTGTAGAGATTAAAAAGCCACTGGAATAGTGGCTTAGCTTTATAATCACTTAGTGTTGGCAAGTATCATCGCACTGATGTTCATCGTCAGCAAACTCATCATCACCTTCTTGGTGTTGCATGACACCCCAACCATCAGTGATCCCACCAAACTCTTGTGCAAATTCATGGAGGTTTAACTCTTGTTCGACAATAGTGTCATAAGTTGGCACCATATTTAGGCAAACAATTAACTCCCATTTTCCAGAGTCATCGTTAAGTAGCAACTCTATTTCGCCATCTAAATCAGAATGACCTAATTCTTCTAGCGCGGACTCTGCATCACGTTGATCGTCAAAAACTAAGAAAAAATCGATATCAAGTGCTTTGGATAGATCAATACCGGCATTTGCCATTGCTTCAAGCATTTTGCCATTGTCGTCATCTGGAAATTGCATGTTAATCCTCTTACTCAGTTATTCAGCGATAATCTTAACGCTTTCACCATTAAAGCTAACGACTTCACCGGCAACCACTTTTTTGCGCTTACGGGTTTCGACTTCGCCATTCACTGTGACTTGCCCTGTCGAAATAACGTGCTTGGCTTCGCCACCTGCACTCATCATTCCTTGTACTTTTAGTACTTTGTATAATTCTATGTGTTGTTCACCTGACAGTAATGTCAGTGTTGGGATCGCTGAGTCCACTATAATTGCCTCTAAATTGTTACATCAATGGCATTATAACACTCTCTAGCCCAACAACCGGAATGCTTTTAGTGTTTGTTATGATCTTTGAGCAACCAATAAGCCATATAATCGCTCATCTAGCCATGTTTCACCGACTTTCCAGTTTTGTCGTAATAAACCCTCTTGAACAAAACCACACTTTTCGAGGACTTTTGCTGAGGCAAGATTATGTTCTGCACAATGTGCGATCAGTTTATGGGGGTGATGTGCAATGCACACCCAATCAATCAGTGCGCAAAGGGCCTCTGTTGCATAACCATGCCCATGGGTTTCAGGGTGTAGCATATAACCAACTTCTAATTGGCCTAAGGCTGCATTCACATTATGTAAACTGATAAAACCGATAAATTGTTGTTGATGAACACTTTCGATAAGCAACAATAGTGTGTCGTCTTCTGCAAAGTTATTCGGTGTCATAATACGCTCGAACTTTTGTCGTATCACCGATTCAGATTGAGGTTTACGCACATACTGATTCAACTCTTCATTTGAATGAGTATAGAGAAAGTTGTCCCAATCACTTCTGACAACACTCCTTAATCTAAGTCTATCGGTGTACAGTTCGAGCATATAGTGTCCTACTTAATCACAAAAAAATACTGATTAGCCTCTGCTTGTGACTTCTAACAAATGGTAACCAAACTGAGTCTTAACAGGGCCTTGAACTTCGTTCAAAGGCGCGCTAAACACAACCTCGTCAAACTCTTTAACCATCATGCCTGGGCCAAATGAGCCTAGATCGCCACCCTGAGCTGAAGACGGGCAAGATGAGTTAGCTTTCGCTACATCGCCAAAATCGGCGCCAGCAATAATCTGTTGTTTTAGCTCTTCACATTTTTCTTCTGTTTCAACGAGTAAGTGTCTTGCAGTTGCTTGTACCATAGGTAAACTCCAAATGTTTGTTAAATCCGCCAGCCTATACTCATGTATACTTGGCGATGTTAAAAATAAAAACCCAGCCAGTATATTGATAAAAGCTGAGTTTAAAAAGTATTTATATGACTTGTAGCTCTGACGACAACGAATTAATTACTTTTGTGATGCAATCCATTCATTCACTTTCAGTTCCATCACTTCCATCGGCAATGAACCTGACGTCAGTATTTGATCATGAAATGCCTTCAGATCAAACCTATCACCTAAGGCTTCTTCTGCCTGTGCTCGAAGAGAGAGGATCTTAAGCTGACCGACTTTATACGATAATGCTTGACCGGGTATGGCCATGTAACGCTCGACTTCAGCAATAATGTCAGACTCCGCCATCGGGGAGTTATCCATCATATATTGAATTGCTTGCTCTCTGCTCCAGCCTTTAGCATGTAAGCCGGTGTCGACCACTAACCTCATTGCACGCAACATTTCATCAGATAGCTTACCAAAGTACTGATATGGATCTTCAAAAAGCCCCATTTCAATCCCAAGATATTCAGCGTAAAGCGCCCAGCCCTCTTCAAATGCGGTATAACCTCCAAAGCGCTGAAACTCTGGTACGCCGGTTAACTCTTGTTTAATTGCTATCTGGAAATGATGCCCCGGCGCGGCTTCGTGCAATGATAAAGTTGTCATGCCCCACTTTGGCTGCGCTTTAAGGTTATAAGTATTGATATAAAAAACACCTGGACGCGATCCATCAACAGCAGGCGCTTCGTAAGAGGCCCCGGCGGCTGATTGCTCTCTGAAGCTTTCTACTGGTTTAACAATATAATCCGCTTTTGGCATAATGTTAAAATAATTAGGTAACTTGACGTTTATCTTATCTTTTAGCGCCATATAACCATCGATCAGCCCCTGGCGATCATCAAAGAAATACTGTGGCTCAGAAGAAAGTGAGGCGAAAAAAGCGGTCAAATCGCCTTTAAAGCCGACCTGCTGCCGTACTTTATCCATCTCTGATAGTATTCTGGCAACCTCTTCCAGGCCAATTTTATGGATCTCATCGACAGGCATTGTGGTTGTAGTATGGGTATTGGCTAAATGTTGATACCACATTTTACCGTTCGGCAATCCCCACCAGCCATCACTTGCACGGGCAGATTTAACGTACGTATTTTGGAAGTAATCTCTTAATGCTGTCATTTCTGGGATCAGTTTTTCAGCGATAAGCGCCTTATACTCAGCTGTTAACGCCATTTTATCTTCAGTAGAGAAATGATCTGGCATCGTGCGGATAGGGGCGTAAAACAAACTATCTTCTGGTTTAGCCACTAACTGAGCTGTTAGCTGTGGAATAATGCGATCAACGAGCACTCTGGGTAACACAACATTGCTTTCAATGCCTTCATTCATACGCATTTGTGCTTGCTTCATCCACGCAGTAAATCCAAGCAGACGCTGTTCCCAGTTCCGATAATCTTGAACCGTTTTAAATGGTTGTGCACTTTCACCACTGCCCAACTGTGCCATGCTGATCACCGTGCTATAAAACTGGTTCATCGGTATAAAATGGTTTGGAAAAGTTTCATCAGCTAAAGCGACATTACGATCATAGGTGAACATGTCGTAGCTCAGTCTAAGATCTGCCGGCAACTGATCGCGATCTAATTCGTTCACCTCTTTTAAGTAACGCGTGTTCAATTGATGACGCTGTTTAAGGTACTGATCAGACAGACCATCACCAAACTGATCGTTATAGTCATCAACACCGACATAAGTTGCATAGAGAGGTTCAAGCGCCAATTTATCGTTAAAAAAACGATCAACTAATGCTAAATAAGCTTGGGCAGCTGTTTGCTCCTGACTTGCATTGGCTTGAGAGTTGGCGTTACTTTCTTGCGTTGAGGTATTAGCGTTATTATCGCAGGCTGATAAACACAGTGCCATGCTAATAGACAGTGCCACTATTGCTTTTTTCATTGTGAAGCATTCCTTCTTGTTCAATCGTTATCAACGATTATCTGTTGGATCACTGACATCATAAAACTGATGAGCCACAGGCAAGGAGCTCACCAAAGTACGACATTTAAAGGTCACCATTGTCAACAGATTAACATTGTTTGTTAATCGTGATAGCGCAACAGTAACAGCTATGAGGTAGGCTCACCACGCTCATCAATGATTGCTCCACCTCATTAAACTTAGTAAGAAAAACTAATAAGCAATTAATTTAATTGAATTTAATATCATAACAAGCAATATCACCAATGATGTTAGCAAAATAGCTTGGGCGTAGCCTCATAATAAAAAAGCCTCTAAAAAGAGGCTTTTTCTATGCATCAATCAACATTAAAGTGCAACGTTATTAATACGTGCTTTATCTTTAATATAAGAAAGGTAACTCTTAGCTGTTCGACCGGTTTTCTTGTCGTTTGCCGCAAGTTTCGCATACTTATAAGCACGTTTGTACTGCTTTAAGTTAAGATAAGCAAGCGCCAGTTCAAATTGAGCTGAACCTGGATTTTTAATGCCTGCATCCAATGCTTTCTTCAGAGGTGAAACTGCATCTTTATGTTGACCGTCCAGCGCCAACAGACGACCTTGCTTTAAATATAACTTCCCACTGTTATTAATTGCAGCCGCTTTACCATATGTCTGCGCAGCTTGTTTCATCTGCTTAGCATTTTGGTAAAAACCCGCAAGCATTGACAATGTTTTCTCGTCACTCTTAAGCAGACCAGATTTTATATGCTTACTCAATATTTTTGCAGCATAGTATGGTGAGCCATCTGCAGCTAATAATTGAGCTAAACGAGTGATGTTACCCGCAGTTTCTAAAAATCCATTTTTATAGGCTAAATCGTATGTTGCAAGCGAGCGAGTTTCATCACCTGTCAGCAGATAAAATTGCGCAAGTTGAACCCAAAGACGCTTGTCTTCAGAGAACAATGGCACCATTATTTCCAACACTTTTACTGAGTTTTTGTATTTTTTCTGATTATAATACGCAGTCAGTTTCAGTTGGTATAAGGTTTTATCTGGTTTGTCTGATAAAGCAATCCCTTTATCAGCCACACTGAGCACTTTATTCCAATCTTTAAGCTCTGAGTAGCCAATAGCAATACGCTTATAAACATTGGCATCTTCTTTACAAGTAAATGCCATCCAACTGTAATAAGCAGGAATTGCTTCTTTGAACTGTTTCTCTTGAATGAGCAGATCAGCATAAAGCTTTAATGTTTGCGCATGTTCAATGCCGCCTAAAACATCAGCGTCAACGGCAGACTTTAAATACTTAATCGCCGTTTTCATCTGATTTTTTTCAGCGTAGAAATTACCCAACATCCGTGCAACATAAGCTTTATCAAAGCTATTTTTAGCATTGGCTTCGAGCAAAATAGCCAACGCTTCATCAAGATTGCCTTCTGTGTAAGCGGCAAATGATTTCTGCACTTTTTTACCGACTGTTTGACCAACAGCTTTGTTTTTACGCTTTTCTATTGGGCATTTTTCAGCAGCCAATACAGCCTGTGTTGCAGCAAGGCTTCCGCCCAAACTCAGTAATAAAGCAGCTGCGATAGTATTCACTTTACGCATCACTATCTCCCCTCTTTATTCAAGTTAAAATCTAACTGAACTGTCTGGCCTGGTACCCTTTGAGCTTTACCGTCGATAATTCTAGGCTTGTACTTCCACTTTTTAAGTGCACGTCGTGCCTCTTTATCGAAGATACGCTTAGGTTGAGCCTTAATGACTTTAACATCTTCAACACCACCAAGCTCATTAATAGTAAAGCTCAGTTGAACCCAACCTTCTTTACCATCACGGGCTGCTGCAACCGGATAACGTGGATCAATCCGCACGATAGGCGTAGCATCGCCGTCACGCGTCATCATGTTACCCAGTTTAAATCCTGTATTAGCGCCACCAGCGTCCACACCGTTCATATTAAATGACATGTTAGTGTCAATGTTTGATGAATTGTCTGGCGGGGTTGTATCCGGCTTCGGTGGTTGCTCCGGCGGTTTAGGCGGCTTAGGTTTGACCCTTGGCTTTTTCTGCGCAGTTGCATCATCTTTGTTCATGGATATTTCAATGACAGGAGTTTCTGTCGAAGTAGCGTGGCGGGTTGGACCGCCACCTACTAGAAATGCCATGAAAACAAACAAAGCAAAAGTCACAGCACCACCAACAATGAATGATACTATTCCTCTTAGCATATTACTCGTTCCCCGCCGATACAGATATTTTATCAATACCTGCCGCTTTAACGTTATCAAGTACTTTAATCACTAAGCCGTGTCTGGCTTCTTGATCTGCTTGAATTAATACTGCAGCCTCTGGTGCTTCTGCAAGCATACGCTCTACGTTTGCAGTTACACGCTCAATATCAACTTGACGGTTTTCCATCATGATGACACCAGTCTTGCTCACACCAATAAAGATGTTAGCAGAAGGCTTCTTAGTCGCTTGTGACGCTTCAGGCTTGTTATAGTCAAGGCCTGATGGCTTTACAAACGAGGTGGTTACAATAAAGAAGATAAGCATGATAAACACGATGTCTAACATCGGTGTCATATCAATCTCAGCTTCTTCTTCTACGCTTGAATGCTTTCTACGTGCCATGTTCAATCTCTCTCTAGTGGTGAGGCATGCTGTCTTTTAGCTTTGCTAAACTGATTTTCATTTTTGCATCAAGGCGTGTACTAAAAAATACGCCTGATAATGCTGCAACCATTCCCGCCATTGTCGGCATGGTCGCCATTGAAATACCAGCTGCCATCATACGAGCATTACTCGTCCCATGAACTGCCATCACATCGAATACTGAAATCATACCGGTTACGGTACCGAGTAGACCTATCATCGGACAGATGGCTACTAAGGTTTTGATTAACAGCATGCGTGCGGTTAAATCTTGCTTCGCTTGGGATACCCAAGCTTCACGGATGCGGTGTGCATACCAAGAGGTTGAATCCTCTCGTGCTTCCCATGCGCTAATGATTGCTTTGTGCTCTTTTGGTGATATCCAATTAAGATACCAGTAGCGTTCAAGCATCAATACCCACATGACAAATAACACACCTGCAACCAGCCAGAGGACGTCGCCCCCGGAGGCCATGAAGCCCCTGACGGAATCCCAGATATCCATCAGGAATAACATTAGGCTTTCCTCTTCTCAGCGTGAGTCGCTACAATACCCGCGCTTTGCTCTTCTAGCACTTGCACAATAGACTTGCTACGTGTAATCACAACCGCATGCATTAACATCAATGGTAGTGCAGCCACTAGACCTTGTACCGTTGTCATCAATGCCATAGAGATACCACCCGCCATTAGCTTAGGATCGCCCGTACCAAACAATTGGATGCTTTGGAATGTTGCAATCATACCGGTTACCGTACCGAGTAGACCCATCATAGGTGCGATAGCTGCCAGTACTTTAATGATAGAAATGCGTGCTTCCAGTGCCGGCGTTTCTTTGAGAATGGCTTCATCAAGTTTCAGCTCTAGCGTTTCAACATCTGCATCTTTGTTAGCTTGATAAGCTTGAAGAACACGGCCTAATGCATTGTTACCTGGATTATCAACATTTTTACGCTGCGCTTTAACCTTCGCACCAACAACACCTAATGTAATAAGGCGTTCAATAGAGATAAGTGCACCTAACACAAGCAAACCAATAATGATGTAACCGATAGTACCACCGGCTTCGATACGCTCTTCAATGGTTGCTTTTTGCGTGAAGATGTTCAGTAGCACACCACGAACGGGGTCAATGTAAAGTACTGGCGTACCTGACGTTGCATTTTCAAACTCGGCAGCGGTTTTAACTTGGTAGCCATCAGGTTGCTGTGACAACTCTTGAATAAGACCTAAATTAGCGTTGTAAACAACGTATTTGCCATCCGCAATCAAGTTATAAGGACCAACACGAGTAATCGTCGTATTGGTAACATTGCCATCAATGCCAGTTACTGCACCTTCAAACTTAACCACTTTTCCAGACTCAGCCATTTCAAACAGCTGTTCTTCCCAGAAACGCTCTAGTTCGTCAATTTTTGGAAGTTGTTTACGAGCACCTAAGTCCGCGATAAATACATCACGTCCAGGGTATTGTGCAGAAATGTTTGAACCGGCCAGTTTACCCGCAAAATCACCGGCATCACCTTTAACTACACCGAACATTTCACCCAAGTCACCTTGAGCTGTTTTCAAGTCTTCTTCTAACTGAGCAATTTTACGCTCGTTATCTAAAAACGCTTGGTTTAAGTCTTTACCGCGTTGACGTTCAGCAGAAAGTGCATTTTTTTCGCGTTTAAGTAATGCCGCTTTATCACCACGTTCATTTCTAAATTCACGCTCACGTTTAGCATTCGTCTTTGACGCATTAGCGCGATCAACTTTAACTTGATTAAGTAGCTGATCGATTGTTTTAGGTGCGTCAGCTGCATTTGCAAAACCGGCTGTCAGTGACAGACTGGCCGCAACGATAGCGGTAGTAATTAACTTCTTCATTATTGTGCAGCCTCCGCAGCAGGAATAGGTAGCGAGAATAGATCCGGAGCACCTTGTTTACGGGCAATTCGAATCGCTTTGGTCAATTCACGTAGATTGCTATCAGCGAGTGAATCCCAACCTTTAGTGTCTGCGTTATACATCCAAGCAGCGCGTTGATCCAAGCTCATTGCATACAATCCAACGCGGCCTAAGTTAAAGAAATCAACTAAAATTTCTTTACCGTCAAGTTGCAGTTGACCTTGCTTCACATTTGATGAAAAACCGTATTCACGCTCTATTGAATAGGCATCTAAAATTAAACGATATTTTTCTGCTAACGTGACTTCCGCACTATTGAGCAGTGTTCTTAGGTTTTCGACACGTTCAACACGTGTTTCTTTATTAAACGGCAAGTCAAGCTCAACAAACAGGTCTAATGCCTCGACCATTTTAAACATCAATGGCACAACGCCTTGGCGTAATGCATCAACACCATTGATGTCTTCTTGTATGAGTTTCATGCTTGCTTCTTGGTCAGCAACCAAGCCTGCAACATAATCATTATATGATTTAAGTGATTCACGCTCATCAGCAACTGAGCCGTACTCAAATAGCATGTCTTGAGCTTGGTCAAAATACTTATCAACTTTTTTCTGAGACGTTGCCGCTTCAGCGTGGATTTTGCTATCTGCTTTCTGAACATCAGAAAGAGGATCGGCCATCACTAGGTTACTGCCTGCGAGGGCTAGCGCGCCAATGACCGCTGTAGCGATTTTTGTTTTATTGCTTACCTTGGACATAGTTCCCAACCAATTTGAAGTGATTAAAAAAGCTTTAACTT
>JAOIUG010000058.1 GCA_028223395.1 Shewanella sp. | reverse complement strand
CATGAATGGCCACCTGCTGGCCCGATAATCTTCCGCGATAGTGAATTCGGTAATGTTCTAAGGCAGCACAGAAAATTATCGCCCCTTGGCTGTGCACCACCCATTTTACTTTTTTACCTTGTTGATTGTTTTGCGCCAATATACTGGCTAAGTGTGCAGCGTTATGGGATTTAGTGCCAGCTCTTTTATCAAAGGCGCATTCAACCACATCCAACAACCCTTTATCACTGGGGTTATGGTAAAGGGTGTAAGCTTGAATCCCATCACTTTGGTAGGCTGTATCTAAATGAGTCCCCATTAGCCAAGCGGCTTTGTTAAAGTCATTGAGCATTCCATTGACTGCGGCATGAGCCGTTCTTATTTGTGGTACAGGAGTAGCCTTTTTAGACCATGCCGCTTGAATAGCTGCAAGCTCTTTTTCACTTTTTTCTCCATCATATCTTGCTGGCCCTATGCGTTTCACCTCGTACAGCATGGTGCGCTCGGCTGAGTGTTGGTCTTTAGAACCAAAAAGCTGCTCATCATAAAGGATGTCATTCATAATCACATGGTTAGCTTTGAGGCTATAAGTAATAAGATAGTGGTAACGGCGGAACGGATGTGTGGTTCGCCAAATGCGTTTAAAGGGGTTGCGGCTGTGTTTGATAGAGCTAGGGCTACAGGGCGCAACACTTATTTTTATAATCTCTTTGGCTACCATCTGTAGATCGTAATCATTTAATTGTGACAGCATTGCGAGAGAAGAAGTTGTAAACAGTACTTTGCTAAAGGGGAAATTCGCAGGTAAACGAACCCCGTATTCAGTGCAAGATTGTGCATCTAGTTGCATCGTTGAGTGAGGGGTAGTCTTACCTTGTATTTGTTTCCAAGACATCAATATCTCCGTTGTAAAAATCCTTTTATCGCGGTAGGTTATAGTCGGTAATACTTGTTGTAAAGAGGTTTAAATCGTTTCAGTAATAAGTGTTACCCCTTTGATGAATAAGATGACTTCGCTATCAGCCTAAATTAGTATGTGGGTATAGCGCTCACATAGTTAATCTCATGCTAATGACTGGAACTATTAGCATGAGATTCACCATGGCTAGAACCCACCATTAAAAAATACTGAGCTATTGCTCTAAACGACTTTGGGGCAGAAATGTGTTACTCCCTCCCCCAGTTTCTGTCTGCAAAAAAGACTAAAAATATCAAACTATATTATAAATGATCAGACTTTATTATGATTTATCAAACTTTAATATGAACGCACAATATCCCGCTAAACAAGGGCAATACAGTGATCTCATTCTGGGAAACAGCATACGTAAAGGCGATCAATTAACTGTAACTCAAGCCTTGAACCTGTCTGTGCCCTAATACATCAAATCCTGAAAGCAGCCAATGAAACTGTTGCTCTGATAATCTCATACACTCATCTTCACTTTGAGTCGGCCACTTGAATTTTGCCTGCTCCAGACGCTTGTACCAAAGCGCAAAACCAGTGTTATCCCAATACAGAATTTTTAATTTATCACGCCCTTTATTACAAAAGGCAAACACACTGCCGTCAGTGGACTGTAACGACAATTGTTGTTCAACAATGATGGCTAACCCATTTATCGACTTGCGAAAATCCACGGGTTCACGATGCAGATAAACACAGGGAAGCTGTTGAAACATCAACATGCTTGCAGGCCTTTGATAAACTCAAGCAGATAGCTTGGAGGTAAAGAGCTTGGGAAAGTCCATAGCCCAGTTTGATGCTGTAAACAGATAGTTGGTTGCGGCGTTACGGCCTGGGTGATAACCGGTGTGGTTGCAGGCGCTACAGCCTTAACAAACGAAGCCCCGTTTTTTGGGGGAGTGTTAGTCATAATGGCTTTGCGGGCATAAAAGGTACTGGTGCTTAGCTTATGTTTACGACAAAAATCGGTAATCGTTAAGCCGCTGCTAGGCTGTTGCTGGATCAAGTTAGTCCAATCGTCATGAGAACGTTTAGCCATATTAACTCCTGATGTAATAGTCAGTTGTTAAGATATAGCTTCAAAGCGGTAAGCTGAAGATGTACTTGGCCGGACGGTTACTTTAAAAAAGAGTGTGCTTAATATAGCTAATAAGTATTGGTCAACACGTTACCCTAAAAAAGAGTACATAATAAAAAGTACAATACTATTTTTTACATGTCTAAAATCATAAAGTTGAACCCACTTAGTATCAGAGTGATGGTACAAAGTGATAGGTTACTGTGTAACACAATTACTCATAGCTAGTTTTCTTAGTACCTAAAAGTACCTAAAAAAGGTACTTTTTTATTACCTAGCGCAGAGCGCGCTATTAGCCAATTGTAATACTTTTACCTCAAGATACAATGAGGGTAAGCACCTGTTAACGGTACTCCCGCCTATAAGTTTGCAGGAGGTAAGGTATTTATGAAATAACACACAATATTCCCCGTGGCAGAAGACATACTGTTATAATTGGCCCAAGTGGCAACAGCCCACCTACAGCACATTAGCCAATACCATGACGACTGACAACAGAGACTCACCATGCCGTTTTCTAAGCTTGGATTAAGCGATCCAATTATTTCTGCTATAACCGAACTCGGGTACCACACACCCACGCCAATTCAAGCAAAGGGCATTCCTGTGATCTTAACTGATCGCAACCTCATTGCCACAGCACAAACAGGCACAGGTAAAACGGCCAGTTTTGTACTGCCTATATTGCAAAAGTTAAGCACATCGCATACCGAGCGCAAAAAAAGAATTCGCGCCTTGATCCTTACTCCCACACGAGAATTAGCAGTCCAAGTTGAAAAGAGCATTTCTCAGTATGGAAAGCATTTACCTTTAACGTCGATGGCAATGTACGGCGGTGTTGACGATAAACCACAAAAACAGCGATTAATTGAAGGTGTCGATATCCTTGTTGCCACTCCAGGTAGATTACTCGACATGTATACTCAGCGGGCCGTCCACTTTGACGAGTTAGACATTCTCGTGCTCGATGAAGCCGATAGAATGCTCGACATGGGCTTTATTGAAGACATCAATAGCATCATGGACAAATTGCCTGCAGACAGGCAAAGCTTACTGTTTTCAGCAACCCTTTCAAACCAAGTTAAAGCACTGGCCAAAACGGCCATCGTCAAACCGGTTGAGATCTCGGTGATCGCCAATATCGACTCAAAGCCCAAGATAACGCAGTGGATCACCACCGTAGATAAAGACAAAAAATCCGCATTATTGAGTCACCTGATCCACGAAAGAGACTGGCAGCAAGCCTTGATTTTTATCGAAACCAAGCAAGGCGCTGCAAAACTGGTCAGCCAACTTGAAAAGCGAGGCATTAGCGCGGAGTGTATTCACGGCGGCAGAAGCCAAGAAATAAGAGAGCGAATACTCGCTGACTTTAAAGCCGGCAATATTGGGTTGCTTATCGCCACCGGCGTTGCCGCAAGAGGGTTAGATATTGACGAGTTGCCATTGGTAATAAACTACGATTTACCTTACCCAGCCGATGATTATATTCATCGGATCGGTCGTACAGGCAGAGCTGGCGCACAAGGAGAAGCGGTTTCGCTGGTGTCCAAAGACGACTTTAAAAACCTATGCATGATAGAAAGTCGACTCGGTCACCTACTTGAAAGAAGAGAGATAGAAGGTTTTGAACCGCGTAAAGCCGTCCCTATCTCTGTGCTAAATTTTGTGCCTAAATTTAAAAAGATGACCGAAAAAAGCAAAGAGAAAAACCAGCAAAAAGTCACCTTAAACTCAACAGCATCAAAAAGTAAGCCTAGTGCTAAACCTCAAAGGGCCTCAAAACAGTCCACTAAAGCGAATAACACGTTGCCACCAAACCCGTGGAACAGATAACGCGTTAAAAGCTACGCCGTTCATTTAACGCTAAATGAATCGATTGAGCTTATCAAAATCAATCGATTCATCTCATATATTATAGGTAAAACAGCCGTTTACCTAACCTTGAATGACACTAATGTGCGGCACTAAAATGCGGCGCCGCAGGGCCTCACCTAAATGAGCTTATTAACCGCCAATGGCCTGTAGTCGTGATAAAACATCATCAAAACGGGGACGCAGTGTGGTAGTCTTTTGTAAACACTCTTGGCTCAGTTCACGTAATCGCAGTACAACCTCCTCTTGGGCGGCTTCACTCAAGCGGTTATCCAGCAGATCTTCAATCAAGCAGCCAAACGCCCTCACCTCAATACTTTCCATTGCTTCTTGTTGTAAGCGCGGCAGTAAATTGACATTAGAAGCGGCGCCAAAGTCACCAAACAGCATCTCGCCTTGATGATTAATCATTGTATTGTGAGCATATACATCACCGTGGCTAACACCATTTTTATGCAAATGAGCCATCGTGTTCGCCATTTGCACCAATATAAAAATCAACTGTTGCAGTGGCAATGTTTCACCTTGAACAAAAGTATCTCGAGTGCAAGTGATTAATGATGGCGGTAGCCCTAGATTTGAAAAAGATTGTGGGATCAATTCCATCACTAAGCCCAGGTTATCAGCCTCATTGATCTGCCCAATCACATTGATTAAATGATGATGCCGCCCAGCTTGTAGGCAGCAGGCTAACTCATCTGATGGATAACCATCACTGGTCACCTCGCCTTTAAATACTTTTACCGCAATATCTGTGTTGTTCATCGACAAAGCCGAGGGCTCAAGCCACTGCGCACGGTAAATCACGCCAGAAGCCCCTTGCCCGATAACTTTCCCCATGGCAATATCCTTCATCATAACGTTAGGCACAGGCTCAAGTTGTTGCCCTTTGTTAGCGCATGATGTTGGAGGAACAAACGGGTTACCAGCAATCGCTAACCATGCCAATTTAGGTAATGAAAACAACCAATCAGGTAACGAAGTGAATGCATTGGCCGATAAACGGGCTAATTCAAGCTCTGTACAATTTGCCATACTTGCAGGCAGCGCCTGCAGCTTATTACCCGCTAATGCCAATTTTTGTAAGCGATATAAACGACCTATGTCTTCTGGCAATGAAGTGATTTGGTTATCGGTTAAGATCAACCACCGAGTTTGCAGTGGTAAGCTGCCAGTGGCGACAGATTTAAGCTTGTTCGATTTAAAACTTATCATCTCTAATTTGGGGCAAGCGGCGATCACCTCTGGAATGGTTTCAAAGTCATTACACGTTAGGAACAGTAATTTGAGCTGAGTCAGGCACGAGAATTGACTTGGTAGCTGACTCAGTTTATTACCTGAAAGATCCAGCACTTCCAACGTATCAGCAAGCGTAAAAATCGCCTCAGGGAATTGAGTTAACCCTTCAGAAATCGTCAGTTGTTTAATACCTTTTAATTCACCTGAAGCGAGCTGCGCGGCAGTATGCAAAATGTCCTTCCCTTTTAAGTTAATTAGCGTCATAAAAACGGCTGCAATGGTAAAGCATTGGGCCGTAATAACAACGGTAAAATAGGCAGTCGCATCATTCTCTAGCAGATAAACTGATCGGTATTGTATTTATACCGTATTGCTTTACAGTGAATTAATCATAAGTGCTGTTGATGTGAAGCTGATGCCATGCCTCTGATCCGCCTTTTTCAACTAGAACGGGTATGCTATGAAAAAACAACAAAATACGGTTCCAAGTAATCGATTTTCTCGCTTATCATCTTTAGGTGGGCTCGCGTCTAGACTCGCAGGCAATGTGTTAGTCGAAGGGGTCAAAAAATTCAGCCAAGGTGAAAAACCAACCTTAAATCAGTTGGTCATGACCCCGAAAAACATGACTCATATCGCAGATAAACTTGCTCAATTACGCGGCGCAGCAATGAAAGTCGGGCAAATATTATCAATGGATAGCGGCAATTTTTTACCAGAAGAGCTCACTGAGCGCTTATCGCGCTTGCGCTCTGATGCAAACGCCATGCCTCACAAACAGCTTATTGCGATGCTAAAAGACAATTGGGGAGCGCATTGGCTCGATACTTTTGCTCATTTTGAGCTATCACCTTTTGCAGCCGCCTCCATTGGTCAGGTGCACTTAGCCACTTTAGAAACCGGTGAAAAACTGGCGGTTAAGTTACAATATCCGGGCGTGAGAAATAGCATTGATAGCGATATCGATAATGTCGCAGCTTTGCTTAACGCCTCTAAAGTTATTCCCAGCCACATGCATATCACGCCGCTGCTTGATGAAGCTAAAAAACAGTTACATATGGAAGCCGATTACTGTCATGAATTAAAAATGCTAGAACGCTTTAGTGTGTTAACGCAGCAAGGAACATCGGCAACCGGGCACACGGCACAAGCAACCTCATCCCACTTTATCGTCCCCAAAGTGTATCGCGCATTATGCAATCAAAACATTCTTGTGATGGCATTTGTCGAGGGACAAAGCATTGAGTCAACCATCGAACTTACGCAAGCGGTACGCAACAATGTGGCCAGCAGGTTGTTGGCACTTTTTTTCGAAGAACTTTTTAGTTTCAAACTGATGCAAACAGATCCCAATTTTGCCAATTATCAGTACCAAGCTGATAGTGATAAATTAGTATTGCTTGATTTTGGTGCCTGTCGTCCGATTAATGATGCGCTATCGACACAATATCAGCAATTAATGTCGGCGAGTATTACTAATGACAGAGCGCGAATGGAGCATGCAGCTCAAGCCATTGGTTTCTTCCAAGAGGCTATCACAGCGCAACAAAAAGCACGGGTGCTTGATATTTTCTATGTGGCGTGCGAGCCATTACGCTATGTGGGCGAATATGATTTTAGTCAACATCAGCTCGCAAATAAGGTGAAGGAAGCTGCAATGGCCATGAGCTCACAAAGCAGCGAATGGCACAGCCCACCCGCTGATGCCATTTTTATTCATAGAAAGCTTGCAGGGCTTTATTTACTTGCCACAAAAATTGGCGCTAAAGTCGATGTAAAGCAGTTATTTCAGCAATATTTAATCCGCTTTTAATCGCACTTTACTGCAAGTTGCAACCATCAAGTCGACGTGATTTAAAACCCTTTTCTATCACGTTCCACTTTAAGCAATGCTTGCCCTTGGGTAATCGCCAATACGGCTTTTGACTTAAATTCACGTCGATAAAGCGTTAATACCACAAATATGCTGGCGACAATTAACAGCAATGGATGGAAGAACCAACACAGGGCGGCCATTGAAAAGTAGTAACAGCGTAAGCCGTAATTATACGAGTGCGCGGCTTGATCTTGCACCACCGCCATTTGTTGAGCATAGCGACGTAAGTTATCGTTAAGCCCGGCTTCCTCATAAGGCGATGCACCTACCATGACATTTAAAAAACCATATTGACGCATTGACCAAGTAAACTGGAAAAATGCCATCACAAAAATAAATACCAATACTCCCAACTTAATTTGCACTAAGGCATGGTTGGGATCCGTTGCATAAGGGATACTGGCGATCACCGCTTCTAAGCGTTCAACTTGAGCAAATAAGGTTAAGACTCCCGCCAGCACTAACATGGTCGTACTCGCAAAAAAGGCAATGTTACGTTCAAGGTTAGCCAACAACGCAGCTTCTCCGACCCTTAACTCACGATTGATCAGTTCGTACATCCAATGGATCCGATGCTGGTGTAAACAACGCGCAATACAATCGGTTGTTTTGGCTTTACGCTTTGCAAAACGAGCGTAGCCAACCCAGCTAATGATAAAACTCAAAATGGCGATACTATCTAACCCAGAAATACTCATCATACTCTCAACGATATTGGTGACTAATGGTTCAACATACAGGCTGACTACCCGCGTGTAGCTTTAATGGCTAATTGGCGCTCAAGATCGGCATTCACAAGCGCTAATGCGGCCAATGCGGTTTCTGGTGCGATATTATTAGATTCAAAAAGGAAAATAAGATCAACGGCTAATTGTACTTCAGCCGGGGCGGTGGCTAATCCGCTCTCTTTATTATCACTCACGGTTCGGCTCCATTGGTGATTAGTGATTAGTGGTTAATGTTTTAATATAAATGAATTATCCACCTTTATTCATGTTGCTTTCAATGTGATGTTATTCATTTGGGCTGCGATATTTAAGTCCTGTTTAGCGTTAATAGCTCAAGCAACTCTTGTTTCGGCATCGGTTTATAAAATAGATAACCTTGAATGCAGTCAATGTCTTTTTCATTTACAAAAGCTAACTGTTGTTCGCTTTCAACGCCTTCTACGGTGACAGATAAATCCAGTGCTCGGCTTAACGCCACAACAGCGGTAACTAGCGCCGTCTGTTTTTTACTGCTTACATCTTGAATAAAGCTCTTATCAATTTTAATAATGTCGATGGGAAACTGGCTTAAATAAGATAACGACGAATAACCTGTGCCAAAGTCATCAACCGCAATTTTGATCCCCAACGCTCTTAATTTATTGAAAGAGTTAATTAAGTGCGGCTGCTCTTTCATTAATAAAGACTCTGTGATCTCTAATGTTAGCTGTTGATATGGGTAATTATCAGAGCAAAGATCCTCTGCAATGTTCAAAATGGAGCTCACCAAACAATTTTGTAAATCATGAGACCAGAACTCAAATGTTGAAATGTTAATCGAAAGCCCTAGCGTTAACCCCAGTGTTTGAAATTCAAGTAAGGTTTTCATTGCCTCCACACGGATCCACTGCCCAAGTTCAATGATCAATCCACTGGTTTCTGCTGCTGCAATAAATTCATCAGGCCTAACCAATTGGCCTTCATGTCGCCAACGCACTAGCGCTTCAACATATAATATATTTTGCTGTTTAGCGCACACAATGGGTTGATAGTACAGCTCAAACGCATTGTTTTCTATTGCAAGCTTTAGGTCGTGATTAAGCGTTGCCGTCTTCTCCGCATCAGATTGCATTTTTGCAGTAAAAAAGTGGAACTGGTTTCGGCCTCTCTCTTTAGCGTGAAACAAAGCTTGATCAGCACAGTTTAGCAGCTGCTCTAAGTTAGATGCATCTTGAGGGTAGCGAGCGATCCCCGCACTTAGGTGAGTAAACGCACGGTGGTGTGAGTCAAGTAAATACTCTCTGGAGATCAATTCATTTAATTTTTTTACGTGTGCAGCAATCACCTCTGCACGCGCCTCACCTGGTATTATCAACGCAAACTCATCGCCTCCGAGCCGGCCGAGTATATCTTGCTCTCCCATCACACTCTTCATTCTTTGCGCCACTTGCACTAAGATCTCATCGCCTTGCTTATGGCCTACATTATCGTTGATTTGCTTAAAGTTATCTAAGTCCATCACAATCAGAGTAAACACATAGTCTGAGTTTAGCTTAGATAAATCCAGTTGCTGTTCAACCTGCTCGAAGAGGTGTGTGCGGTTAATCAACCCCGTTAACGGATCAAATTTGGCTTGATAATGGATCATTTCAACGGCCAACTTTCTATCCGTGATATCGGAAAAAATCCATGCGTAAGAGTACTCGCTTTCACCTGCCTCTTTAAATGCCGTTACATTTACACCCGCGTTAAAAATCTGATCATCAACGCGGCGTCCAACAAGTTCTCCTTGCCAAGCTTGTCCTTTATCAAGGTGATGAAATAATGTGTTTAAATCGTTTTTGGGGGACAACGAAAACACTTCGCTGGGTATAAATTGCGTTAAATGACTGCTAGTGGTGCGCATGATCTTCAACAAAGAAGGATTAGCTCCCATCACGGCTCCTTTAGCATCGGTCACTAAAAATGCTAATGGCATTTTAGTAAAAATTCCGCTGTATAAGCGCTGAAATCGCGCGGCGCGATCTCGTTCAATCGCAAGGCTAATAAGTAAAGCTGCTTCATTAATGAGTTTAAGATCATCCGCGCAAGGACTTTTGACTTCTGCATAGTACATCGCAAACGTCCCAAGCACGGCTCCGTTGGCTGAAAAAATAGGTTCTGACCAACAGGATCTTAACCCAAAGGATAAGGCGAATTCGCTGCAAACAGCCCAATTACGATGGGTACTGATATCTTCAACTATTACCCGTTTGCCAGTAAACGCGGCCGCACCACAAGAGCCAACATTTGGGCCTATCAGTGTGTTATGCAGTACATTATTATATTCATCAGGAATACTGGGCGCAGCACCTTTGAGTAAGCGCTTTCCATCACTGCTCAGCAATAAAACTGACCCTTTACAGCCACTATTTTTGTCTTCTATTAGCTGAACAATTGCATGCAATACCTCTGTTAACGGTGCATCGCTCACTATCATCGCTAACAGCGCTGCATAGCGTTTCGCGCTGATGGAAGAGCTGCCAACAAAGCTTGGAAGGGGGTTATTCTCACTACTATGAGCGTTCATTATTATTATAATGCTCTACTGATAATTTAGATCTGATAAGCCTATCTTACCGATTAGCGGAGATCTTACAATCGGTAAAGTGCCTAACACTATAATTAGGATAAAGTCTTACTCATTTTGATAGAACATCAGCCCTTAGTGTTAACTTTTACTGTGGGTTAACATGCTAAAAAAATCAACGAGAACTGATCATATGACTGTCCAACGCTTTATTTCTATCTATTCATTTTAACCATCAATGACAATCAAAGGTACTTTATGCCGCCGTTTTTTCTCTTAAATAACTGGATAATTAACGCAATAAACGTGTCCCTCAATACCCCGCCGCGTAAGGAATTACCGAAACTGACGTAACAGCGCGTAAAGCA
>JAOIUG010000057.1 GCA_028223395.1 Shewanella sp. | reverse complement strand
CTAGCGTGCGTTACGCGCTTTTCACTTAGCCTGCTAAGCATCATCGCTCAAGCCTTGTACTAAAATAATTGAATTCGAACAAAACTAAGCTCGAAAGATCAACAGCCCCTAAGCTAGCAGAAGAAAATATGGCCCTTCGATGCTGATGTAAAATCAGAAAATTGATTTCTTTATTTTTGGGATTAACGCTCACCACTGTGATGGCGAATGTAAATAAACTGCTCACGTGTTTACCATACTTTGGTCACATACTTTGTTCACCATAGTTGAGTATAAAGATCAGGAACAGGATCGGACTAATGCGGGTTTACGAGGTGATTGTTCACATAATTTCATCCTTAGAGGTTACTTTATTATTGTAAATGCTAAACTAGGCGACCAAGCGGATATCAATATAAGTTTAGGAATCAAGCCAAATGGCAGAATTAAAGAATGATCGTTATTTACGTGCGTTATTAAAGCAGCCTGTCGACAGAACGCCTGTCTGGATGATGCGTCAAGCCGGCCGTTACCTTCCTGAGTATAAAGCAACCCGTGCAGAAGCCGGTGATTTTATGTCGCTTTGTAAAAACCAAGATTTGGCTTGTGAAGTGACTTTGCAGCCACTACGTCGTTATGATTTAGATGCGGCGATTTTATTCTCTGATATCCTGACAATCCCAGATGCAATGGGGTTAGGTCTGTATTTTGAAACCGGTGAAGGCCCACGCTTTCAGCGCCCAACAGACACTATCGACTCAATTAAAAAGCTATGTATCCCAGATCCAGAAGACGAGCTTGGCTACGTTATGCGTGCGGTTAGCACAATTCGTCGTGAGCTTAAAGGCGAAGTGCCATTAATTGGTTTCTCTGGCTCCCCTTGGACGCTAGCGACTTATATGGTTGAAGGCGGTTCAAGCAAAACCTTTGAAAAGATTAAGAAGATGGCTTACGAAGAGCCAGCAACATTGCACATGTTGTTAGACAAGCTAGCTGACTCGGTAATTTTGTATCTTAATGCGCAAGTTGCAAATGGCGCACAATCTTTAATGATTTTTGATTCATGGGGTGGCGCGTTATCTCATCATGCTTACCGTGAATTTTCACTGCGTTACATGCAAAAAATCGTTGATGGTCTCACTCGCCATGCCGACGGTCGCCAAGTCCCAGTGACGTTGTTTACTAAAGGTGGTGGCCTATGGCTTGAGTCGATGGCTGAAACAGGCTGTGATGCACTGGGTCTTGACTGGACTGTTGACATCGGTGATGCACGTCGCCGTGTGGGTAATAAAGTGGCGCTACAAGGCAACATGGACCCATCTGTACTTTACGCTTCTCCAGAGCGTATTCACCAAGAAGTGGAGCAGATCCTATCTTCTTACGGTGAAGGTACTGGCCATGTATTTAACCTGGGCCATGGGATCCATCAACATGTTAACCCTGAGCACGCGGGTGCATTTATCAACTCTGTACATGAGTTGTCAGGTAAGTATCATAAGTAACTGCTTTAATATAAAAAAGCGAGCCATCGGCTCGCTTTTTTTATGAGGTTTTTTCAGTGGGCGGCAGTTCTGAGAAGTGTTCTGAGGCGTTGTTCTCTTGTTGTAATTCTATCCTAAACTGGCTGCCTTGACCGGGGCGACTATCAATTTCAATATCGCATTTTAAGGTGGTCAACAGCTGACGTACAATTGCTAAACCTACTCCAAGCTGTGGTAGTGCGCTTTGTTTTCCTGCCATTTTTACCGGTTTTTGTGTTATTTGCTTTAGCGCGGCTAATTCATGTTTATGCATGCCAGAGCCATTATCGCTTACTTGTAACCAAACCCTGTGAGTTGAGTTATCTGTTAAGGTCTTAATGCTGATAATGCCTTGATCTGGTGTGTAACGTATCGCGTTGTCGACCAAGTTATTTAAAATACGCAGCAATAACTGTTTATCTGTGCGGATCTGTAAATTAAGTTTGTCTTCAAAGGCGAGCAAAATGCGTTTGCTGTTGGCCCGTGGTGCGAAGGTTTGGTGCAGTTGTTCGAGTATGTCTGTTAGCGTAACCGTTTGCCATTGCGCGGTGACTTGGCCGTTTTCTAATGCGGCTAATTCTAACATTTGTCCAAGTAGCTGTTGTAAATGCTGGCTTGAATTGGCCGCCATTTCAATGAGATCGTGACTACGCTCATGCGCTGGAAGCAGTAACCAGGTATCAATGTAACCTTGTAAAGAGGTGAGTGGGGTTTTTAAATCATGAGACAGATGCAGCATAAACTCGTGACGTTCTTCTTGCTGCCTGTTGACGGCTTGATGTTGTAAACTGAGCGCTTGTAGTAGCGTGTTAATGTGTTTACTGAGCTGGTTTATTTCACTGCTGCCGCTGTATTTGCCTGGCAACACTAGCCCTGAATTGAGTTGCTGAGTCGCGACTAAACGCAGATCATTCTCTAGCCGGCTAAGTGGCGCGGTAAAAAATTTAAGCAATAACATAAACAAAATAATGGCAAAGCCAATAGTCATTAAAATCGCGGTGGTCCAAAATTGTGGCGCTTGATGTTCGCTTACAATCGATTGCCAGCTATCAAAATCTTCGCCGCCAATGATAACGTAAAGGTAACCGGTCTGTTGGCCGTTTAAATCGAGTAATTTTGCTGCTGAGAAGATTTTACTTTGCTGCTTGGATCGTGGATCGGTGCCTAGTAACGGTAAGTTCGCGCCTTGAATAAATTGGTTAACGGTATCAATATTAACTTGATGCTGTTTAATTTTTTCTTCTTTGGCATCATAAGCAATAACTTGGCCTTGATTATTCAAAGTGTAAATTTCAAAACTGGGTCCTAGCAACATAAAGTCATGAAAAGCTTCTTTTAGCGCCGCATCTGAAGTCACTCCTTCTGACAACAGTGGATTAATGTGCGCCATGTGCTCCGCAAGCTCGCGATGCAATGATTGTTGAACCTGATCACGACTAAACTCTTGGCTAAATTGAAGCCACTGCCATAAGCCGATCAGTAAGATAAAAATCATTAAAATGGCCGCAAATAATATACGGTTAAACAAACTTCTCATATTGCCTCCTGCAAGGTACAACCCGACTCGCTTGTTAAGAAGCGATTTGGTTAACTGGCGGAGAGAATTTATAGCCAACTCCCCAAACGGTTTTCACTAGATTGGCGGTGTATGAACTGCGTGCCAGCTTATTCCGTAAACGGTTGATATGACTATTTACTGTGTGTTCGTAGCCAGAATAGGAGTAGCCCCATACTGCCTCTAAAAGCTGCATGCGGCTAAACACCTGTTTGGGGTGTTGAGCTAAATAAAGTAATAGATCAAATTCGCGTGCGGTAAGTTCTAATGTTTCATTAAAAGCAATGACTTCGCGGGTAGTGCAATTAATACTAATGCCATTGAACTCTAATGATTCATTTTGATGAGCCTGTTGCTTACTGCGTCTTAGTAGCGCTTTAACGCGCGCTCTTAGCTCTAACACGCTAAAAGGTTTGACTAAGTAGTCGTCAGCGCCTGACTCCAGCCCCAGCACGATATCGGCTTCAGAATCTTTAGCCGTCAGCAACATACAAGGCAGTGAGTGACCTTCTTGACGAAGCTGCTGGCAAAGCGTAATGCCATCGCCATCAGGTAGCATTCTGTCCATAAGAATAAGATCAACCTGATTGTCCATCATTACTTTTTCAGCGTGCTGTAATGTTGTGCAATGGATCACGCTATGATCCATACTTTTTAAATTGAGTGTGACCAATTTAGCGATGTCTTGTTCGTCTTCAATTAATAGTATTGTTTTATTTAAACCTGAAGTAATGTTGCTAATTGTTCCATTCATATCCAGCTCCCAAAGGCGATCTTTTTTACAAGACCCACCTTTAAGTGCTTTTATTTCGATAATTTTTTAATCAATTAAGAGCAACACTATTGAGTGCGTGTCACTTTTACCAGCATGACGGGGTTATCAAATCGATGAGAAGCTGATAATACAGAGTCCATCAATCCATCATCTTTGCTGATCACGCCGGGGTGCGCATGCACTTTATCATTATCGTCGCGAGCGGCATTAAAACCTTCTCCAGAATCAGCTGGCCCAGGAATAGTGCCTTTTGACTCGCTGTTAGCTTCGGTGCCTGCATCATAAGCGATGAGTCGTAATGTGGTCGTTTGATCCACGGCAAGGGTGCTGAGATCAAATCCGGTAGTACCACTAAATGCATCATTTGTATTAACAAGCATAGTGATTACAGATAAGTCTGCGACATCATCTTGTTCAAGACTGAGGTTGATAGTCTCCGTCATGCCAGGCGGTAATATACCGCTGCCGCTCACGAGTTCATTGACACCGGTTTCATTAGCAAGAGCGCTACCATCACCGGATTCGGCAAGGGTTTCTAGCGCGACACTGGCCGGCATTCCTGTACTCCAGAGCTTGCTGTCTTGGGTATGGCTGACAACCGCAATGGGCGACATAGGTTGGTTGGCGGTTAAGTTTGTCACGCTAATACTGTAATCTTGCATCACAGGGGCGACAACCGGTGGAACAACAGGTGTTGTAACGGCCGTTGTTTCATCATCGTTATCGGAGCAGCCGGCTAAGCCGATAGCGGCAAAAGTGACCAATGCAATGGCACTGCGTTTTAAGGGGGCTGTTGAATAATTCATGGCTTAACTCCTATTTTACAACGACAGTCACTCGAGCAACAGGGTTTAACCAGCGATGTATTCTACTGTCTAAATCACTGGCGCCGCCATTTTTGTCCATATCGCCCAATACTCCTGGATGAATATGGACTTTATCGTTGCTGCTCATATCCATGATGCCTGTTGCATTCATGCCGCCATCACCACCTGGCGCTACTGGGATCCCCGGAACTCCAGAGGCTCCACCGCCATTAATTATCTCGTCATTAGCTTCTGTGCCGGCATCATAGGCGTTGAGAGTAAAGGTATAGGTGCCTGCTTCAGTTGGAATTTTCCATGAATCTATGCCAACAAAAGCATCATTAGTTGGTAAAACCATGCCAGTGATAGATAGGTGTGTCATATCGCCGCTATCGAGCATAATGCTGTCAACGCTTGCACTTGGCGCTAAAAGTCCCTGCGCTGGATTGGCAACAGTAATACCGCCAGCCCCCATCACTGAAGCATTTAAATCTGCAATATCGCCGCCTTCAGCCATTTTTTGTAGCTCAGGCGTGGCCATTTCACCCACTTGGAATAAATGGCTATCCATATTGTGCGCTGCAAGTAGTAACGGCGTAAAATGGTTGCCATGAGTTAGGTTGGTTACGCTAATTTCAAGTTCAGCAGCGGCTGCAGGTAAGCTCATTAAGCTTGTGATGAAAAGGGCTTTTGTTAACTTGTTTACATTCATGATGGTGCTCCATTGTCTGTGTAATTTCAGCATGACAAGTTGATCTCACCTGAGTATCGCCAAATATTCACAAAAGTATAACTATTAACTTTAAAAGTGTTATAATTTAAAGTTATTTATTTTCAGTGGTTTAGGTTGGTTGTCTTGAATTGGTGCTTGTGTTGACTATCACGGTTTTAAAAGGAAAGGGGAGGAATAAGTTGTTCATCGGGTAAAATGGTATCGACTGTTGCGTTACTTATTCCAATACTGACGAGGATTTTTTAGCATTTTATTTGCTTAAATGCGTTTTGGTATAATGAGCGTGAGTGCAAAGCTGTCAGGCTGAGTTGTCAGGCTGGATCGCTGGCCATTAACGTCGCGCATTGCCAACGATCCCTTGGGCTAATAGCCTAACTATTGCAGGCCGTTAGTTTGACCATTTTTTGAAAATGAGCGAGGTATTAATGCCGCCAAAGGCAAAATTATTGCTCATGACATAATCGGTGTTAATGTGCCTGATCTCATCTTTGATATAGTCCAGTTGAGCACATTGAGGATCGATTGTGCTGAGGTTTAAGGTGGGGGCAAACCAACCTTGATTCATCATTTCTATGCTGACCCATGCCTCGAGTGATCCACAGGCGCCTAAAGTGTGCCCGGTATAACTTTTAAGCGATGAAATGGGCTGCGAGGCACCAAATACAGCGTGGGTAGCGTGAGTTTCAGCAATGTCACCTCGATCGGTCGCGGTGCCGTGCGCATT
Organism: Shewanella sp.; assembly: GCA_028223395.1. Classification (GTDB taxonomy): domain Bacteria; phylum Pseudomonadota; class Gammaproteobacteria; order Enterobacterales; family Shewanellaceae; genus Shewanella. The sequence continues at coordinate 4,577 of JAOIUG010000057.1, read as the reverse complement.
GACGTAACCTATGCTATCAGCAGCGAGATTGGCATCGTTTAATGCCAGTCGAATCGCTTTTTCCATGGTATCAGAGCTTGGTTGAGTAACATGCAGGCCATCGGAGTTGGTGCCAAAACCGACGATTTCAGCATAGATTGTCGCGCCGCGATCACGGGCATGTTCCAACTCTTCTAGCACCAGCGTACAGGCACCTTCACCAATGACGAGTCCATCACGGTGTTGATCAAAAGGTTTAGGAACGGTTGAAGGTGCATCGTTTTGAGTACTAGTTGCAAATAACGTATCAAAGACAACAGCTTCTGTTGGGCAAAGCTCCTCTGCGCCACCTGCGAGCATCAGATCTTGTTGACCATATTTGATAGCTTCATACGCGTAACCTATCCCTTGGCTACCAGAAGTGCAGGCGCTACTTGTGGTATGAACGCGTCCTTTTAAGCCAAAAAATACCCCAATATTGACCGCTGTGGTATGCGCCATCATGCGAAGGTAACTGGTGGCCGTAACACCTGACATATCGCCGGTGTTGAGCATGTTGCCAAAAGGAATAATCGGATCGGTACTGCCGGTTGATGAGCCATAAGCCACGCCCATTGCGCCAGATGTTACCACGGGGTCATCGAGTAGTTCAGCGTCGATTAACGCCAGTTCACTGGCGCGGGTGGCCATAATGGAGACGCGTCCCATAGCGCGAGTTTTCTTACGGGAATAATGTGCTGGTTGTTGAAAATCGGTCACGGGAGCGGCTAGGCGTGTATTTAAACCGTCAAATTTATCCCACTCATCGAACCGTACAACACAGTTTTTTTGTGCCTTTAGATTGGCTGAAATACTTGGCCAATCTTGGCCTAGAGCACTGATCCCGCCAATGCCTGTGATCACAACTCTGCGCGGTGCACTCATATCATCCCTCCATTGACAGAGATGACTTGCCGAGTGATATAGGCGGCATCCTCTGACATGAGAAAGTTAGCTAAACCTGAGATCTCTGATACTTTTCCCATACGTTTCATCGGGACGATAGTGTTGAGCATGTCTTTAGGAAGATCAGCCACCATGTCGGTTTCAATCAAGCCAGGGGCGATGCAATTGACGGTGATTTTACGCTTAGCAAGCTCAAGAGATAGTGCTTTAGTGGCGCCAATAATCCCTGCTTTAGAGGCGCTATAATTGACCTGCCCGCGATTTCCCGCAATGCCTGAAACGGACGCCATTGTGATGATCCGTCCACCTTGTCTGGCTTGCACCATCGGCATCACTGTAGGATGAATTACGTTGTAAAACCCATCAAGGTTAGTGTGAACGACGTTGTCCCATTCTGACTCTGTCATTGCCGGGAACGCGGTATCGCAGTTTATGCCAGCGTTTAAGATCACACCGTAATAGGCACCATGTTGCTCAATATCGTGCTCAATGGCTTGTTTGGCAGCTGCGCGATCGGCAATATCAAATTTGAGGCAAGAGATCTTCACGCCATATTGGGCTAAGGCTTGTTGCGTCTGTTCGGCGGCGCTGATGTTTTGGTAATAATGCATGGCAATATCAAATCCCGACTGGGCCAGTTTTAATGCGATAGCCTTGCCAATACCGCGGCTTGAACCTGTAATTAGTATGCGTTTGCTCATCTTTCTCCCTTAACAGCCCTGTGAACTTACATGCAGCGTAAATGCTGTTGCTATGATATTTTTATTACTGTTGTTGTGTGGTCTCAGCGATATATGCTTGGGTGTCTTGTGGCTGAAAAACATTAATGTTCGCTTCAGCGACGATCTGTTGGTTATGCATGATTGTGCAGTCAAAGACTGCGAGCCCAGAGGCTTCTTGATATAAACGCTTAACTGTTGTTTGGTAAGTTTGCCCGTCTTTAAAACAGGGGATGTGCATTTTTAGTTTACGGGTGCCGAGTAAAAAACCGACCTTAACGGCGTCGCCTCGTAAATGTGCTTCAATGCCTGCTAAAGCGGCAACGCTTTGCGCCATATACTCAATGCCAACATAATTAGGTACGCCTGCAAGCGCGTCGTCAAAGTAGGCGCTGGTGGGGCTTATTTGAGTTTGAGTTCGTAAGCTGTCAGTTTCAAATTCGAGCAAATGACTGATCAGCACCATTGGCTGTCGATGTGGAATAAACTGCTCAACATCTTGGCTGGCCAGTGTGGTTAAATCAAGCATGTGCATGGTCTCTTTAGTTATGCTCTAGTCAATGATGGTAATGGATTAGCACAATGTGCGTCGGCTTAAGATCAGGCAAGCATTGCTCCCACCAAAGGCAAAAGAATTGCTCATTACATGTTGGATTGAGGCGCGATCACCAAGGCGCACAAAGGGTAATTGTGGGTTATTCGGATCGGCTTGCTGATCCCACACCTGTGGCGCGAGTTGTTCTGTGCTGTTCAAGTCGCTTAACAGTAAGTAGCAAAAGGCAGCTTCAATAGCGCCAGCGGCGCCTAAAGTATGGCCAACTAATGGTTTGGTGGAGCTACAAGCTGGCAGTTGCGAGCCAAAGACGTGACTGACGGCGCGGCTTTCCATAGCATCGTTTTTTTGTGTTGCTGTGCCGTGTAAGTTTAAATAGCTGATTTGCGCTGGCGTGAGCTGCGCCATATCGAGCGCTGATTGCATCGCCGAGATAGCGCCTTGACCTTCTGGATGTGGGGCAGAAATATGGTAGGCATCGCTGGACTCTCCCACACCGGTTAAGGTGATGTTGTCGTTGGCTGTGGCGCGAGTGAGTAAAAATAACGCACCACCTTCACCGATATTGATCCCATCGCGGTTGATGCTAAAAGGTTGGCAACGGCCTTTTGAGATAGATTCAAGTGCATTAAATCCGTTAAGCGTTAGCTGGCATAATGAGTCTACGCCGCCAACAATAGCCAGATCGCACAGGTTAGCGTTGAGCATTCTGCGTGCACTGGCAAACGCTTTTGCACTTGATGAGCAGGCGGTTGATACGGTGAAACACGGGCCACTTAGCCCAAAATAGCATTGTAAAAACTGGCTCGGATCTCCCAGCTCTTGCTGAGAGTAGTCATAGTGTGTTGGAAACGATCCGTGCTTAGCTTGGTAAGCTAACGCTTGCTCGCCAGTCGCAATGCCTGAGGTGCTCGTGCCGATAATGACCGCGATCCTCTCAGCTCCATATTGCTCTTTTGCAGCCATGACTTGCTGCTCAATTTGCTTGGCTGCGACTAACGCAATTTGATTGTTACGGGTATCAAATACTTGCCATTTTTTAGGTAAAGACGTCAACTGGCTTGTGACTTCACCCACCCATGTTGGGCGCTCAAGCATTAAGTCATCACGCCATTTCATACCGTCAATGTTGGCGCTAATAAGATGATTGAGCACGGTGCTGGGAGTCTCGCCTAATGGCGTACATAAACCGATTTGAGTTATTGCTATTGCAGTATTCGTGTTCACTTTAAATCACCATAGCGGTTTATAACGGATTAATGATGAGCTCAAAATTGGCTGCATCAATATTGAGTTTAACATTGGCTTGCCACGGATTGTACTGGCTATAATGAATGTTGATGATCGGTGTTTTTGAACGTGACTTATCAGCCCATAATTGTCGGCAATAGCCTGCCTCGCAAGGATAATTTTCAATGTAACCATGCTGTATATTTGGGTTAATACTGTCTTCGCTCCAGTAGATTAATTGCATAATAGCTAACAGATATTCAGCTTTAAACTGCGAGCCAAGCAAGGTGCTTTGTTTGCTTAACAGTTGCTGTCCATCATAGGTAAGGGTAAACAATGGCTGACCTAAAGGAGCGAGACCGACTAAGGTCAACTGCTGCGGCGTGACATCAAGTTGCGTGAGTAACTCATGCTGGCTCGATTGAGTTTTAATGGTCGATTGCTGAGTTAAACTGCGCTCAGCTTGTGGGGCTTGCTGTGATTGGCTGCCACGAAGTGGCGCCAGACAGTATGTTACCTCACTTGGCAAGGCAACGCAGGTTTGTCTGTGTAGCGTTTGGCTACATCCACTTAATAGCCACGCGACGACGGAGTATCCTGCTAAGCGATATGCTAGCTGCTGCATAATTCTACAACCATATCAAGACGCCTTTTTGAGTCACTCACAAAAGGATTGTTTTGATCCCAAGCGTAGCCCGCCAAAATAGAGCAGATCATTTTTTTGATGGTTTGATCAGGTGCATGGTAAAAGATAGCTTGTTGGAAGCGGCAATCGTACCACGCTTGCACATAGGTCCTGAAGGTATCGACGCCAGACATTAACGGCTCTGCATATTCTGTTTGCCAATTGATGTTGTCACCATTGAGTTGTTTGACAAGCGCGTTGGCGGCTAAAGAGGCTGATTGCATTGCAATGGTCACGCCGGATGAAAACACCGGGTCAAGGAATTCTCCTGCATTACCTAACAGTGCAAATTTATCGGTTGCGAGCGTAGTGACGTTGGCTGAATAACCTTCGAGTAAGCGACTTTTGTTAATCAATGTCGCTTGGCTCAGTAGCTGCTTGAGTTGGGGCTCTTGGGCTATCATAGTGAGCAACACATCATCGAGATCAGCGCTAAGATCGCCGAGCTGGTGTGGCTCTGCGACCA
>JAOIUG010000056.1 GCA_028223395.1 Shewanella sp. | reverse complement strand
GATAGTCAATGATTCAGGATACCAGCGCACAAGACACCATTAAGCAACCAAGTAAAATGAGCAAGGTTAAACGCCCTTTGGTATTAGGTATTTCGGCGCTATTGGTTTCAGGCCTCGTTTGGTCAAGCATAGGTCGCGATTCTGTTACAACTTCAATTAAGCGTTCAGAGCTACGTTTTGCCACCCTAGAGCGCGGCACGCTTGTTCGTGATATTCCCACTACAGGTAAAATTGTTGCAGCTAATGCTCCGGTGCTTTACAGCCCTGAACAAGGGAGCGTGACACTCATTGCTAAACCTGGCGATCGTGTTGAACTCGGTGATGTGGTTGCTACTATCGAAAGCCATAAACTGACTAATAGCTTAAAACAACAAGAGGCGGTGCTTGAGGGAATGAAAAGCTCTTTTGAGCGCGCTCGCCTTGATGCCCGCAGACAACAGCTGAAAGCACAACAAACTCTAGATATGGCGAAAGTTGATTTAGAGGCGGCAGATCGGGAAAGTCGCCGCAGTGATCAACTGATTAAGTCAAAGTTGATCAGCCAAATTGATTTTGAAAAGAGTAAAGATGAGCTGCACAAAGCAAAGTTGTTATTTGCTCACGCGGGGCAAGAGGCGCAGCTGATGAAAGACACCTTGACGTTTGAGATTAAAAACACTGCGCTCGAGGTTGATCGCCAAGCACTCGTGGTAAAAGATCTTGAGCGTCAAGTGGCAGCGCTCAACATCACCGCGCCTGTAGGCGGGATTATTGGTAACTGGTTAACCGAGCAAAAAGCGCGTATTGCTCAAAGCCAGCCTATTTTAACCGTGGTTGATTTAAGTGCTTTTGAGGCTGAGTTGGCAGTGCCTGAGTCATACGCTGACGAATTAGGCTTGGGGATGGCGGTTGAATTGAGCTTTGGCGCTATCACCTTGATGGGCGAGCTTGCATCTATCTCGCCTGAAGTCCGCAACCGCGAAGTGACTGCAAGAGTGCGGTTTGAGCAGGAAGACAGCTTACACCTGCGTCAGAACCAACGTTTATCAGCCAGAGTATTGCTTGAGCATCGCCCCAATGTGTTGATGGTTAAACGCGGTGCATTTGTCACTAGCGGTGGGGGGAAAGAGGTGTATGCCATGGACGGTGATATTGCCACTCAAACCCCTATCCAACTTGGCGCTCGCAGCATGAGTCACATCGAAGTTATTCAAGGTGGTCAGGTTGGCGATGTGTGGGTGACGTCCAGCATCGACTCTTTTAAGAAAGCCGAACAAGTCCTAGTACGTTAGGTGTCAAAGTCTAAGGAGTTAATGATGACTAAATTTAGAAGCTCACAATTTGTGACAGCATTGGCGTTATTGATGCTGATGGTTGCAGCCCAAGTTTCAACTGACAACGCGGGTGATTGGATGCTTATCGGCCTAAATTGGATTGAGCTGACCAATCGCGTCTCATTGAGTTTGCCCAGTATTTTAGATGTCACTCTTGATATGAGTGATCCCCTTCAACCAATTGTACAGACAATATTGAATTTTATTTCATCACCCTTGCTTAAGTAACCTCGGCGTTGATGCTGAGGTTAAGTAAACCCATTTAAATAAAGGAATAATCACCGTGTTATCAATGAAGAACATCAGTAAGGTATTTAAAACAGATTTAGTTGAAACTCACGCTTTACGTGATTTTAACTTGGATGTACAAGAGGGCGAATTCGTCGCGGTAACAGGCCCGTCCGGTTCAGGTAAAACCACATTTTTGAATATTGCAGGTTTATTAGAAGGCTTCACTCATGGCGATTTTTTTCTCGATGGGGTTAATATTTCTAATTTAAGTGATAACAAGAGCGCTGCGATTCGTAACGAGAAAATTGGTTTCATCTTTCAGGGCTTTAATTTAATCCCTGATCTTAATCTAGCTGAGAATGTTGAAGTGCCACTGCGTTATCGTGGTTTTAATGCCAAAGAGCGCAAAATACGTGTTGAGCGAGCGTTAGAGCAGGTTGGTTTAGCCGCAAGAATGAAGCACCTTCCGACACAGCTTTCTGGTGGACAACAGCAGCGAGTCGCCATTGCGAGAGCGCTGGCGGGTGAACCTCGTTTCTTATTAGCGGATGAGCCAACTGGTAACTTGGACAGCTTGATGGCGCGCCAAGTGATGGAGTTGTTAGAAGACATCAATAAGGCGGGGACCACCATCATTATGGTAACCCATGACGCTGAGCTTGCTCGTCGGGCGCAGCGTAATATTCAAATTGTCGACGGCCAAGTGTGTGATTTTACCATGTATCAAGGCGAGCAAGGTAGCGTGACACAAAAGCAATCGGTAGCAGACGTTGCTGTTGCTTCATCAATGGCATAACAGTAGGAGAAAATAACCATGTTTTTTTACTACTTAGATCTTGCTTGGCGCAGCATTAAGAAAACGCCTTTTCTGTCGCTGTTGATGATACTGGCAATCTCCATTGGTATTGGTATCACCATTACCACGCTGAATGTTTATAAAATGGCCTCAATTAACCCCGCTGGTGAGCGCTCATCACAGCTATTTGCTGTGCAATTGATGAGTCAAGATCCAGATACTTGGCAACATATTAATGAACAGATCACTTATCAAGATGCGATGAATCTGCGTAAAAGTGATGTACCCGTTAGGCAAACTGCGATGTTTCGCACCGGTCTTGCAGTGCAAACTGATGATGTTAATTTCTCGCCTATTCTTGAAGGGGTTCGCGTCGCGGATAGCGATTTTTTTGCCCTCTTTGATATCCCATTTTTATACGGAAACCCTTGGAGTGAGCAGGTTGATCGTGACGGTGGCTATAAGGTGGTTATCAACGAAGATATAAACACCAAAGCCTTTGGTGGCGGCAATAGCGTCGGAAAAACACTATTGCTCAATCGCAAACCATATCAAGTGGTCGGGGTGATAAAAAATTGGAATCCAAGCCCTAAATATTATGATGTTAACAATGGCGCTTTTAATGACTCTGAGCAGATTTTTGTACCTTTTTCACTCGCACCAATTGAAGAGTTTAATAGCTGGGGTAACAACAATAGCTGGAGTCACGAGAGTATTAGAAATTATACCGATCGCCTCAACTCAGAGATGCACTGGATACAGTTTTGGACAGAGCTCAGTACGCCAACGATGCAGCGCGAGTATAAACAGTGGTTGGGCAACTATGTTGAGCAACAGCAGCAGTTAGGCCGATTTAAGCATGCTGAAGCTAGAGGTGAAGTCTCAGATGTTGCTAGCTGGATGGTGTTTAACAATGTGGTTCCTGAAGACAATAAAGTGCTGGTGGGCTTAAGTGTATTGTTCTTGGTGGTGTGTTTAGTGAATATGCTTGGCTTGTTATTGGCTAAGTTTTTGAAACGAGCACCTGAGGTGGGTGTTAGGCGCGCCATTGGTGCGAGCAGAATGCAAATATTCGCCCAGCATCTAATCGAGGTGGGGTTAATTGGCTTTTGTGGCGGCATATTAGGCTTAGCTTGGGCTTGGGCTGCGTTGTCGTTATTGGCATCAAAGTTTGACTTAACCGAGTCATTGGCTCAGCTAGATCAAAGCATGTGGTTAATCGCGCCTATGATTGCGGTCTCTGCAGCCATAATTGCAGGGATTTACCCAGCTTGGCGGATCTGCACGACTAACCCAAGTGTTTACCTTAAAAGCCAATAACGGAAAAGGAATTTAACATGTTTCAGATTAAACCTATTGTCAGTATGTTGATGCGTAATAAAAGTGGTCCGTTATTGCTGCTGATCCAAATTGTTTTGTCAGTAGCCATAGTGGCAAACGCCAGCTTTATTATTAGCGAACGTATCGGCTTAATTAGCCGTGAATCGGGAATTGCCGAATCAGAGGTGTTTGATTTTAGCATCTACAACTTTGACGAAAACATTGCGCCTGACACACAAAACTTACGCGACCTCGACATTATTCGTCAGCTAGATGGAGTTAAAGCTGCGGTTTCAACCAATATGACTCCCTTAAGCGATAGTGGCTGGTCATCAAACTTTGTACATGGCACGAGCGAAGAGGATCGAAAAGACAGCCCCAATTCGGCTATCTATTATAGCGATGAGCAGTTTATCTCGACCTTAGGTCTACACCTTATCGAAGGACGTAACTTCTATCGTGATGAAGTGCACACAGGTGGCCCTGAACTGGCTAGCCTTGCGATAGTATCGGCTGAATTTGCTAAAGAAACCTTTGGCGATGAACCTGCGGTTGGACAAGTCATGTACCGTGGTAACATTGGTGATCAACCGATGAAAATCATCGGTGTGGTGGAGCGTTTGCAAGGTGCTTGGGTTGATCATGATAACTTAAATCGCAGTGTTATATTAAATGTCGAGCTCAATTATGCGTTTAATCGAATCTTGGTGAGGGCAGATGAAACTGCAATCGCAGGGCTAAAAGAGGCGATACCAGCCGCGCTGCACAAAGAGCACCCTAACCGCGTAGTGACTGACTTTACTACCATCACAGAGCACCGCACGAGTGTTTATCGTAACCATGAGTTGATGGCGTCAGTACTGTCGCTGATGGTGGTATTGTTGCTACTTATTACTTCACTTGGTCTTGCCGGTATGGTGATGTTCAATATTGAGCGCCGCACTAAACAGATAGGCACGAGACGAGCGTTGGGGGCTAAAAAGCGTGATATTGTGAGCTTGTTTTTAATTGAAAACTACTTGATATGCCTTATTGGTGGCGCTTTAGGTGGCTTGCTTGCTGTGCAACTGGGGCAACAATTGATGACGCTTTATAGTTTACCAAAGCTTGAGCTTATCTACCCCATTGTGACGGTTGCAGGCCTTTTAATACTCACAACGGTCGCGGTGATTTTACCGGCCCGTAAAGCGGCTAAAATCTCGCCTGCTATAGCCACTCGCAGCGTTTAGGGCTATTGATCTTGCGAGCTTAGTTTTTGTTCGAATTTAATTTTGTTAGTACAAGGCTTGAGCGATGATGCTTAGCTGGCTAAGTGAAAAGCGTGTCACGCACTCTAGTCATAAAAGAATTGAAACAAACCCAAAGAGCCGCGTTTCAAACTGCGGCAAAACAACCGTGAAAGATCAACCGCCCCTAATATCAACCGCTAGTTTAGTGCAGATCACGGCTTGATTGTCACTCTCAAGCCGTTTTAGCTGTTCTAGTTGTTGAAGTGATGAAAGATAAACGATTGATTAACAGGTTAATGGCTTTATCTCTGTTTCACTTTACGATAGTTTTAGGCAAGCTTTATACACAGATAATAAAAAGACACTATGGAAACAATTCTCATTGTTGATGATAACCAAGCAGTATGCAGTGCTTTATCGCTGATGCTGGAATTACATGGCTATCAAACACTGACCTGTTTGTCACCTGAAGTGGCATTAGAGTTAGTGCAACTGCATGATATTGCGCTGGTTGTACAAGATATGAATTTCACCCAAGACACCACCTCGGGTGAAGAGGGCGTATCGCTATTTTATGCTTTAAGAGCGTTGCAGCCACAGCTACCGATTGTATTGCTAACCGCTTGGACTCAACTTGAGGTCGCGGTTGAGCTGGTTAAAGCAGGGGCTGCCGATTACATGGGCAAGCCTTGGGATGATGCTAAGCTACTAACCAGTATCGGTAATTTAATCTCACTGCACACCTTAACCATAGCCAATGCAAAACTTGAACGTGTCGATAACCAGCGTATGGCAGCGATAAAAGATGCTGATCTGTGCGGCATTGTATTTAACAGCGGCGCGATGCAGCGTTGTGTTGATTTAGCCCTGCAAATCGCCCGCAGTGATGTGTCTGTGTTGGTGACTGGCCCTAACGGTGCTGGCAAAGATAAATTGGCCGATATTATTCATGCTAACTCCAACCTGAAACATAAACCCTTGATTAAGGTCAACATTGGCGCATTGCCGATGGAGTTGCTAGAAGCTGAGTTATTTGGCGCAGAAGCTGGCGCGTTTACTGGCGCGACCAAAACACGTATTGGCCGTTTTGAGGCTGCAGATGGCGGTACGTTATTTTTAGATGAAATCGGTAATCTGCCTTTATCTGGCCAAGTAAAACTACTGCGAGTGCTGCAAACTGGCGAGTTTGAGCGCCTTGGGAGCCATCAAACTCGCAAAGTAAAGGTGAGGGTCATCAGCGCCACCAATGCTGATCTGATCCATGAAATTCAAGCTGGGCGCTTTCGAGAAGATCTGTTTTATCGGCTCAATGTGATTGAACTGGCGTTGCCTGCGCTTAATGAGCGAAAAGATGATGTTATCGCGCTGGTCAACCACTTTATTGGCCCCGAATTTTTATTGAGTAAACGCACACAGCAAACACTAGAGGCACACCATTGGCCGGGGAACGTTCGTGAGCTTGAAAATGCCTGCAAACGTGCGGTGATCTTAGCCAAGAGCCGCACCTTGAGCGCTGATGACTTTGGCTTGATAGACTTAGGCGTGACAGCGAGTTCACAAACGGTTGAACAGCTTAGTTGCAATCAAGCAAGCCCCAAGCCCCAAGCCGCGCAGGTGGAGGGAAATGACCAAGCTGTTAACTCATCGGCTGATGAGAAAGCCAATATTCAAGCAGCGTTAGATAAGCACAATAGGGTGATTGCTCGAGTTGCAAAATCACTGGGTTTAAGCAGGCAAGCACTCTATCGACGCATGGAAAAATACGGCATTGAAAAATAAACCAAGCAGCCGCATGAGTGGGATTTCTCTGCGTACAAAATTGATTGTTGGCAGCGCTCTGGCAACGGCGGTAGGGTTAATACTGTCGTTGGGTTTGTTGCTATGGTTTGCAGAGCCGGCAATATCACAGACGGTTGTTAAACAATTTAGTTGGCTGCTGCTGATCATTTTTGGGTTATCTATTAGTGTCGCTATTACGGTCAGTTACTTATTAACCCGCAATTTAGCGACGAGCTTAATGGCACTTGAAGTGGGCTTGCTCAATTTTAAAGATAATGATTTTAGCGTGAGTTTACCCGTCAGTGGCGATAAACAATTACAAGCACTCGCGGTATTATTTAATGAGTCAGCTGAAGAGTTGAGAAAGGAGCGCCAGTACATTTATCAACGTGAGCTGCTGCTAGATAAGGTGATCCAAAGCTCGCCCAATGTGATGTTGCTACTCGATGACGAACAACGGGTTATATACGCCAACGATGCGGCAAGGCATTTGTTTAACCAAGGGCAAAGAATAGAGGGCATTGCGCTTAACGTCCTCATTGAGCAGGTTGCTGATGAGTTGGGCGCCGCGCTTGCAAACCCTAAAGATGGCTTGTTCTCGTTAAATGCTAAAGACAGTGGATCACAAGGTGATGCAGAGCCTGAAACATGGCATCTGTCTCGCGGGCAATTTCTGTTGAACGGCCAATTCCACCATCTTATTTTACTTAAACAGATGACGCGCGAGCTCAATCGCCAAGAAGTAGTGGTATGGAAAAAGGTGATCCGCATTATCAGCCATGAGCTGAATAATTCAGTCGCGCCAATTGCTTCGATGGTCAACTCAGGGCGAATGATCACCAACGATCTTGATGATCCTAAGCTTAAACTCATTTTTGACACCATCGAAGATAGAACCCGTCACCTTAGCCAGTTTATCTTTGATTACGCGCGTTTCGCTAAACTGCCAGTGCCTAAAAAAAGCCACGTTGACTGGTATAAATTAACTGAGCAATTGCAGCAACACTACCCGTTTTTTCTAGCGCATGAGTTGCCAAATTCCCCGGTAGAATTTGACTTAATCCAGATGGAGCAGGTGCTACTGAACCTGTTAAAAAATGCTCATGAATCTGGCGCCGCAGCTGACAGCGTCAGCCTATCGATTGTCGACTCTTGCTTATCTGATGGTACAGAAGGCGTTTACATTGAAGTGAACGATCACGGCTCAGGCATGCCTGCTGAAGTTCTTAGGCAAGCGTTGCTCCCTTTTTACTCTACCAAACAGTCTGGAACAGGGCTTGGTTTGCCGTTATGCCGCGAAATTATAGAAGCGCATGACGGACACATCAGTTTGCAAAACCGCAATAAACAAGGGTTATGCGTGAGGTTATGGTTACCTAAGTGATAGACCTAAGTGATAGACAATGAGTCTATGCTCAACCTTTAGCATTTAAGCCCCAGTTTTTATCATTACCATTTATGCTAGGGCTGCTTAATCACACTTAGGCACTTTACGGGCCGCAGTGCTCATCAGCTTGTCTTGCAATTAGGCCCGATATACTTGGTATACGCTAAAGCAACAAAAACAACACCACCGATAATATTGCCAGTGGTGACGAACAGCAAGTTGTAGGCAATGTCTGACAGTGTCACCGCACTTGAAGGGCTAAAATAAGCTAGTGATAACAGCGTCATATTGGCAACGCTATGTTCAAACCCGCTCGTAATAAACGCAAATAAACACCAAAAAATAACCATCAATCGTGCCATATCGCTATCGACTTTTTTGCTCATCCAAATCGCTAAACATACTAACCAGTTGCAAAGTATTCCTTTGGCTATTAGTTGTATTGGAGTGGCATTAATCTTCTTTAGCGCCACTTGCGTAATAAGCTCATCATGAGAAAACAAATACCCTTTAGCCAGAATATACACCCCCACTAACACTAATGCGCCGCATAAATTACCTAGCCAGCTGACTAACCATGTTGAAAATAACTGTTTGCCGTTGATTTTTTTTCTTACCATGCCAATGGTCATATACATTGCATAGCCGGTAAATAGCTCAGCTTCGGCAATCACAACTAAAGTCAGGGCAATAGCAAACGTAGCCCCTAGCACAAGTGTTTGAACTTCTGATGGTAGCGGGCTTGCAGCAGAAAAAATAAAAATAATACCTATACCAACATACGCCCCCGCTAACATACTCCCAATAAAGAAACTCAAGGGTGACTCTTTTAACATTTGGGCTTTTAAACGAGCAAGATCAGAAAATGTAGTAATGTTATTTGGCATAGGTATGTTCCTGTTTTAACTTTTACGGTTTCTCTATGCTGCTCAAACACTACTGCGACTCTTTGTCATTAAAGAGAATAAAATAAAGAAAGCGAAATATAAAAGTGGAGTAAAGAATGTAAAAAGACACGCTTGAATGAACAAACATTTATATTAAGTGAATAGATAAAAATAAGACTTACGAGATCATGTGTGGCGATCGCGTAAGTCATAGCTCAGATCGATTACTCGATACAATTTAGCGCAAGCAACATACTTTTTAGCTGTTTTTCAGCCTGTTCAGTTAAGGGTAATAAAGGTTTTCTTGGCCCGCCAAGTTGGTAACCTTGGAGTTCTAATCCAGATTTTACTGCCGCAGCTAAACCTGACTTTACGATAAACTCAAGGAACTCATATTGTTGGTAAAAAAGCTCACGTGCTTTGTTACTATTACCTTGCTCTATCGCATCAAATAATTGTTTAGGTTGCTGCCCAATAAGACAAGGGGCGGCAGTGCACCAACCACTGGCTCCGGCATTAAGTGCTTCCAAAGCCATATGATTACAGCCATTGAAAAACGGCACCTTACCATTTGATAGTTTGTGGATCTTATGCATACGCTGAATATCACCAGTGCTTTCTTTTATCAAGCAGGTGTTTTTAATATCGCTGACCATCTTCAGCATAAACTCAGGAGACATATCAACGCCACACGTTGCTGGGTTGTTATATATCATGATTGGTAAAGGCGTGGCATTCGAGATGCTTTCATAATGCCCAAATAGCTCGGCTTCGCTTAACTTATAATATGAAAATGGCGATACCATAATCATATCAGCCCCAATATCATGCGCATATTTGGCACGTTCTATTGCTTTTTCTGTGGTTAACTCAGCAACGCCAATAACGACTGGCACTTTGCCATTAACATACTTCACTGTGTACTTCGCGACTTGCTCCCACTCAAATTTACTTAAATAAGCCGCCTCGCCAGCACTGCCTAACGCAGCAATCGCATCGACTTTTGCCTCAAGCAATATATCGAGAACAGTGCCAAGCTTTTCAAGATCAACCCCTTTAATGTGTTCACTAAAAGGGGTGACTGGGTAGCCAATAATACCGGATAAATTCATGTTAGTTTCCTTATATGCAATCAGTGTGTTTTTTAAGTGCCTGCCTTACGTAATATGCAAAATTGACTTTATTTCGCTTGTCTGTTGAAACCCAGTCATGTGCTTCTTGCGCGAGCTGTGCAGGTAAAGGTTTAATGTCTCCGGCGGACATGGCTAATAGCTGTAATTTGGCTGCGCGTTCAATCAAAATGGCAAGGTTGCATGCTTCTTCAATGGTTTTACCTGTCACTAGTTGGCCATGATGGGCTAGAAAAATAGCGCGGTTATCGCCTAAGGCTTCAGATATCAAGATCCCTTCTTCATTACCAACCGGGACGCCAGGCCAATGCTTAACAAAAGAGCAATCGTTATATAAAGCACAGGTGTCCATTTGCGAGATAATCAATGGCACTTCCAGCATCGATAGTGCAGCTATGTAAGTCGGGTGGGTGTGAACAATGCAGTTCACTTCAGGGTGCTCTTTATACACCCAGGTGTGAAAACGGTTTGCAGGGTTAGCCATTCCTTCGCCGTTTAAAGGTTTAAGATCATGGTCGACTTCAATAAGATTATCAGCAGTAACCTCGTCAAACCCTAAGCCAAACCTTTGTGTAAGAAAGGTGTTTTTTTGCTCAGTACGGTAAGTGATTTGCCCTGCAATACCGGAG
>JAOIUG010000055.1 GCA_028223395.1 Shewanella sp. | reverse complement strand
ATCAAAATATGAGTCTACTTTTTGGCAAGAACAGCACAATTTTATGGCCTAAATGCTGCTTCATTTTATCGACTCAAGAGCGCAGCACTGCACCAGGGCGGGATCGCCTTTCTTTAAAGAGTCATTTTAATTTACACTGGGTAAATTTAATGCGTAAACCTGTTAAGGATAAATAAGGATGCTCCATTGCAAAACCAAGAACTAAAACATTTTTATATATCCGAAGAGCAATCTATTTATTTGCTGCCTGCTAATGATGCCCGTAAGCACCGCGCCTGGATCAGACTCTGTAAGCAACAACTGAGTAAACTGGGCTACAAAGAATTTGAAATGGTCGGAAAAGGTGCTTATGGCTTTGTATTTGCAGGTGTTAATGCACAAGGAGAAGCACATGTTTTTAAGTTCTCTCGCCTTACGTTACCGCAACATGTGCAAGATAGGCTCGAAGAAGAAGCCTTCATGCTTTCCCAAGTTATCCACCCGAATGTTCCCCCAGTTATTCGCTTTCAGCATGTTGGAAAGCAAGGGATCCTCGTCATGGCGCGAGCTCCAGGGGAAGATTTAGAGCAACTATGTTTGCGAATAGGCGCGTTACCCGTGGCGATGGTGATGAACATTGCCCGTCAGTTAGCGGCCATTCTTCAGTACTTACATAACGGGCGACCACTTATCCACGGTGACATAAAACCCTCTAATTTAGTTTACGATGTCAACACCCAACATTTATCGTTAATTGATTGGGGATCGGCGGTTTTTGCGCAGCGAGATAATGATGGCAACCCGGTTAACGGTAATGTATTTGATTTAATGTCGACAGATCATCAACACACTAACGCCCGCATGGGTGATGTGTATTTTATTGGTGACGAGCAGCTTAATGGTGCGTTATCAAGCCCACGCTTTGATGAGCAAGGTGTCGCGGCGACTTTGTATGCATTAGCATCGGGTCAAGCCAGCCGCTTTGGCAGTAAGGTTATTCCAGCCACCAGCATCGGTCTTCCTATTGAACTGGCTAGAACGTTAGACGGCATGCTCAGTGATAATCCGGATCAACGTAAACAAGCGGGTGATTATTTTTTAAAGAGTATGGTTCACAGCCATAGAATGCACTTACCTGAACTGAATATTGAGCCACCTACGCCCGAGATCCCGGTGTGGCAACTAAGCCACGATAAAGAGGTTGAAACGGTCAGTTACAGCTCTAGAAAATCATTTTTAAAAGAGCATAATACTGACGATCCCATTGCAAAAATGGATGATTTGCAGCTTGAAAAGTACTACCGCAATTTTATGGTCGGTATGAAAGATACTGAAAAAGGGTTTATTGCCGCAGTGGGACGTTTAGCTCAATATGATGTTGTCGGTGGGCTAGCCATTAATTGGCGAGAAACCGGGGTGTTTATAGACTCTAACCTTGCTCTATACAATGCCAGCCAGAAACAAGCACTGACCATTGCCGTTAATAACATGGTAACGCTAGCCCGTGGGATCCGTCGCATTGGCGTCTTTAAAGCCTGCTTCTTTAATGCCAGAGATACTTTGCATGTTGAGCGACAAGATAGCCAGCAACCTTTCTTAATTGAATATGAGCAAAAATTGCCTTTTGAGGTGGGAAATATGTCTTCACGAGAAGATCGCTCCAGATTGCACTCTTACTTTGAAGATGGCCGCGATCCGGAAGAAAACCTAGAACTGCCTAAAGAAATCATGGCAGAGTTAAGGCTTATCAACCAAATCCATCATACCGGTTGCATTATCTTTGAAGCGCTACCTAATCACATGAAAATACACAGCTATTTACGCTTACTGAACCCTAGAAAACAGGTCGAATTTAAAGGCTGCTTAGACAGGATCTTAACTCATGTAGATAAAATACAAGGCCAAGGAGTGTCTGGTTTTATGAAGCTACCTTACAAAAACACGCGTAAATTTAGCCATATAGAACGAAAACCAGACAAGTTTTACCCACGTAATCCAAAGCAAATTTAAGGTTTAAAGCTGTCATCTTTGTCTTTGCGCTCATCTTGAGAATGATCCACTTGGTGGCTTTCTGGGCGCTTATCACTCGGATCCGCTTTATGCTCGAAGTCACCATCAAAAGTTTTACCTTTTTCAAAGGGTGAATGGGGTTGCTGCCCTCCCATGCTTGCGCCAAAGCCGCCGCTATTGTTGACTTGAACCTGCATTTTTTTATAAAAGTAACGGGCAACGGGGATCCGTGTTATCGGGGTCAATAAAATAAGCCCCAAAAAGTCTGTAATAAACCCGGGCAAAATCAACAACAAACCCGCCACAGCGAGCATCATGGCTTCAACAATCTCTTGCCCAGGCGTTTCACCACGCGCTAATTTTTCTCTCACTTGTATGACAGTGCTGATCCCTTGGCTACGTACTAACGACGCCCCCAAAATACTTGTCATCATGACCAAACCGACTGTGGTCCATCCCCCTAGGATCTCACCGACATGGATCAACAACCACAGCTCAACTGCGGGTAGCGCAACAAAAATAAATAACACTATAAAAAGCACGTAGACCTCACATTTTTCATCGTTGGTGAAAATTAAATGGGGGTTAGTCGGTCTAGTTTCAAGCCGCATAACCCAAGCACGCTAATATTAACAACTACTCGCATCACTATTTTAGCAATGCCTTAATGCAAGCACCGGTTAAAACACGTAAAGTAGCACCACTGTCTAATAATAAGTTTAACCTAATTAGCATGATATCGCGGTGTTCTGTTTAAGATTAATGAACTTTGCTCAAATATGGACATTCCCTTGATGGAAAATAATGACTTACTCTTGCTGACAAGCCGCTTGAAACAATCATTGGCGACACGATTAGCCAGTGCACTGATTGAGAAGGATTTAGCTACGCGTGTGCAGATCTCGGCTAAGATCAGCATTCAAAACCACTTTTTTAGCACAACACACTGAAGCCCCCAAACTGATCGCATTGCCGATGGTTCAGGACTTGCCAGCCTATTTTGATTGGATAAAAGAAACGACAACACCATGAAAAAAATTATCACATTATTTCTCACCTCCTTGCTCATGCTCAGCTCACAGGCTCAGGCTGACGGTATTTTTGATAACAAGTTCTCATTCTTAAAAGGAGAACCTGAGTTATTACCTGTTGATCAAGCCTTTGTGTTTGATTTCAAGCAAACAGGTAACCAAGTTAAACTCAGTTGGGTTATTGCCGACGGCTACTATATGTATCGGGATAAGCTCAAGTTTGAAGCTAACGGGGCTGTTTTGGGAGAAATAGCACTGCCTCAAGGCAAGGCGCATACTGATGATTACTTTGGTGAGCAGCAAGTTTATTACACTTATGTGGATATTCCTGTTGCCATTAAACAAGCAAATGCTGACGGTACGCTCAATGTAACCTTTATGGGCTGCGCGGAAGGTAAACTGTGTTACCCTCCCACCCAACGTACCGCTAAGCTCACCGCGGTCAGTGTAAATGATGGTATATCATCACTTTCTACACCTCATAGCGCGCCTGAAGCAGAGCAATCTGCGCCGCGCGTTACCCCACAAGATAGCCTAAGCCAAATGCTCGCCGGAGATAGCCTTGTTTGGACTTTAGTGATCTTTTTTGGTTTAGGTATCGGTTTAGCACTCACCCCTTGTGTATTTCCTATGTACCCGATTTTATCGGGCATCATAGTGGGCCAAGGTAAAAAATTATCAACTGCTAAAGCCTTTAGTTTATCGATGGTTTACGTGCAAGGAATGGCCATTACCTATTCGCTTGTCGGCTTATTGGTCGCCTCTGCTGGGATGAAGTATCAAGCAGCATTACAACACCCCGCGATTCTGATTGTGCTGGCGCTATTGTTCTTTGTATTAAGCTTATCAATGTTTGGCCTTTATGAATTAAAACTGCCTACTAAGTGGCAGGAGAAAATGAATTCGGTCTCGAATAATCAAAAAGGCGGCAATGTGTTTGGAGTGTTCCTCATGGGGATCATCTCTGGATTGGTGGCATCGCCATGTACCACTGCGCCGCTGTCTGGTGCACTTATTTATGTGGCGCAAACCGGCGATTTATTACAAGGATTTTTAGCCCTTTACGTGTTGAGCATGGGCATGGGCTTACCGTTACTGGTTATTGGCACCTCGGGTGGAAAAATCCTTCCTCGGGCAGGCAGTTGGATGGACATCATCAAGATCATCTTCGGCTTCTTGTTAATTGCAGTATCCATTGTCATGTTAGGGCGCATTTGGCCAGGTCTGGTTTCAGATCTACTTTGGTCTGCTTGGGGCATCGTTTTAATTGGTTATCTTATGCACCAAAATAAGCGCAGCGAGTTTAACTGGAAGCAAACTGTACGCAGCGTGATCCTAACGCTTACCTTATTAGCCAGTTTCTCTTACGGCATGCAAGCAGTCATGACTCATCTTGGTTTCAACTCCCAAAGCACTGTTGAAGAACACGGCTTTAAACGCATAAAGTCGCTCCTTGATTTACAGACAGAACTCGCGGCAGCGACGGCGCAAGGCAAAACAGTAATGGTTGATTTTTATGCCGACTGGTGTGTGGCTTGTAAAGAGTTTGAGAACATCACTTTTAAAGATCCACAGGTGATTAAACGAATGGATAAAATGGTGTTGTTGCAAGCTGATGTCACCAATAATGACGCCACTGATATAGCACTGCTAGAGCATTACGACATATTTGGTTTGCCCACATTACTGATGTTTGATCAACAGGGCAGTATTAGGGACGATTTAAGAGTGACCGGTTTTATGAAGCCTGAGGCATTTGCAGAACACTTAGATCATTTAGTGAAATAAGTCATCAAATGCGGGCAAAACCCAAGCCTAGCTCATGAGTCAGCAACACGTCCTCAGTTCCTCCGTGAACTGAGGATATTTACTCCCACAAGTAGCGCTAACATATTAATAAAAATAAGTTTCATTTAATTTTTCAGCTCACGCTTAAAAATATCTTATATAATGATGGGCAATTCCATATTAAAAAAGGGACAGCATGGAACCCGCTATTCTCATTATTACACTCGCTTGCGGCATGTTAGTCAGCCGTGTAGGGCTACCGCCGTTAATTGGCTACCTTGTTGCTGGGTTCATACTCTTTTTGTTTGGTATAAAAAACACCAGCCTACCTATGCTACAACAACTTGCTGACTTGGGCGTGACTCTGCTGTTATTTGCCATTGGCCTTAAACTCGATTTACGTAGTTTGTTTAAAGCCGAAGTGTGGGCAGGTTCCAGTTTACATTTGCTGGGCGCGATGTTGTTTTTTATTCCACTACTAAAATTACTTGGCTTATTGGGCTTAGAGCAGTTAACCGATCTGACGTTCAATCAATTGGCCTTGCTGGCTTTTGCCTTGAGCTTTTCCAGTACTATTTTTGCGGTAAAGATCCTTGAAGATAAAGGCGATATGCAATCATTGTATGGCCGTGTCGCGATTGGCATTTTGATCATGCAAGATATCTTCGCCGTCGCATTTTTAACCATATCCAAAGGTAATTTCCCCTCATATTGGGCGCTGTGTCTGCTGTTGTTGCCTTTAGCAAAACCCATTATTTACAAAGCCTTTGACCGAGTCGGACACGGTGAGCTATTGGTACTATTTGGTTTAGTCATGGCGCTGGTGATGGGCGCATGGTTATTTGAAATCGTTGGACTCAAACCCGATTTAGGTGCACTAGTGATTGGCATTTTACTGGCAGGACACCCTAAGTCTTCAGAGCTGGCAAAGTCACTATTTTATTTTAAAGAGTTGTTCTTAGTCGCCTTTTTCCTCACTGTTGGCTTAAATGGATTGCCGACGTTCTCAGACATTGGTCTCGCCGCCATATTAGTGCTCATTGTTCCGGTTAAAATTATATTATTTCTCTACTTACTCACTCACTTTAAACTGCGATCTCGCACCGCTTTACTGTCATCGTTTAGCTTAGGAAATTACAGCGAATTTGGGTTAATTGTGGCAGCGGTGGCCACGACAAAAGGGTGGCTGCCAGCGCATTGGATGGTCATTCTCGCTGTGGCGTTAAGTTTCAGCTTTTTATTTTCAGCGCCGCTCAATATTGCATCAAACAGACTGTATCAAAAGTATCAAAATCGATTACAACGCTTAGAGAAGCACCCATTACACCCTGAAGATCGTCCGATCCAGGTCGGTAATCCTAGGTTTTTAATTCTGGGTATGGGGCGTATAGGCTCAGGCGCTTATGATGAACTGGCAAGGCTATATGACGGTGAGATCCTCGGTATTGAGCACAAGCAAGAGCTGGTCGATTACCATCAACATGAAGGTCGTAAAGTGGTGCAAGGCGATGCATCGGACACTGACTTTTGGGAAAAGCTAGATAAAGCGCCCAATTTAGAGCTCGTATTACTCGCAATGCCCAATCACATTGGTAATTTATTCGCAGTAGAACAGCTGAAACGACTCGATTACCAAGGAAAAATAAGTGCCATCGTGCAATACAAAGAAGATGCGGATGCATTACGACAATCAGGTGTACACAGTATATACAACCTCTATGAAGCCGCCGGTGCGGGCTTCGTGGATCATGTTGCAAAAGAGCTGTTAGCCTCTGATGAAGCGCTCAATACGCCTCGTGCTAACTAGCAGTGAGCCGCAACACTGAGGTTAAACTGCACACTTTGATCTACCACGGCGCTCACGTTAAGGCTGCTTAACGGTGTATTCTTGGCTAAAATAAACCGTAACCTGAAGCAGTCTGTGCCAGCTTCATTATGTGGAGCCATCAAAGAGGTAAGCCGATGTTTGATCGTAATGAACATCCTCATAGACGCTACAACCCACTGACTCAACAGTGGGTATTAGTGTCGCCCCATCGCGCCAAACGCCCGTGGCAAGGACAGCGTGAACCCCACGCAGTACGAGCAAATAGCCAATACGACCCCACCTGTTATTTATGCCCAGGCAATCAGCGAATCAATGGGGAGAAAAACCCCAATTATACCGCACCTTTTGTCTTCACTAATGACTTTGCTGCGCTCACTCCTCACACCCCACAAGCCACACACAATGATCCTTTATTCTCATTGCAATCAGTCACTGGCACCTGCCGAGTCATATGCTTTAGCGCCGATCATAGCCAAACCTTAGCCACGCTGTCGATTGCACAACTAACTGCTGTGTTTGCCAAACTCAGCCAAGAAGTTAACACGCTCAGCCAGCAATTCCCTTGGGTGCAAGCTTTTGAAAATAAAGGCATGGCCATGGGCTGCTCTGCCTCGCATCCTCATGGGCAAATATGGGCTGTCAGCGAATTACCTAACGAAGCCATCATTGAATCTCGCAGCCAGCTTCAGTATTTCGTACAACATGGTCGTAATTTACTCATGGACTATGCCAATAGAGAGCTCGCTAAACTTGAGCGGATAGTCATTAGCAATGATGATTGGCTAGTTGTGGTTCCTTGGTGGGCCGCCTGGCCCTTTGAAACACTCCTTTTACCGCGATTTAGTGTGTCACATTTAGATCAACTCAATAAAAAACAACAGATCTCGTTAGCCAAAATCATCAAGTCATTAATGACGCGATATGACAATCTATTTACGACTCCATTCCCGTATTCGATGGGTTGGCATGGTGCTCCTTTTGATGGTGTTCAACATCCTGAGTGGCAATTACATGCGCATATTTATCCGCCGCTCCTTCGCAGCGCTGAAATAAAAAAGTTCATGGTTGGCTATGAAATGCTGGCAGAAAGTCAGCGTGATCTCCCCCCTGAACAAGCCGCCGATTTATTGCGCCAACAATCCGAAGTGCACTATAGCAATAAGTAAAAAACTCAGTTACATCAAGTGTAAAGTCGTGCTATAAAATAAATGAAGGAGCGGAAAAATATTGCTATTGCGTTAATACCAATCAACGTTAAAAGCAACAAAACCGTGATTAAAAGTACGCCCAGACTCAAATATTTATCGGTTTTAGCAAAAAGTATAATTAAAACAGTTAATAAAATCATTTAAGCTGTTATGTCAAGCTAACCTGAACATGATGATTAAACTTTGGAAAGTAAACCATGTCGAATCTAATCCAACGTGCTAAAAAACTTTTCGTTAAAACATTCGGCACGCAAGCCGATGCCCTCTATTTCGCACCTGGCAGAGTCAATATTATTGGTGAGCATACCGATTACAATGATGGATTTGTCCTGCCTGCTGCCCTTAATATTAATACCATTATTGCGGTTAAACGTAGAGAAGATACTCAATTTCGAGCGGTGTCCGATGCCTTTCCTAACGAAATGCAAGAGTGGGTGTTTGGCCAAGAAGGCCAAAGCTCGCGTTCGCCACAATGGGGGGATTATTTAAAAGGTTTTAGCGCTGCCATGGCGATAGCCGGGCTTTCTCCCAAAGGCATTGATTTGGCCATTGCCAGCAACGTGCCGCTTGGCGCAGGGCTTTCTTCTTCAGGTGCACTGGAGGTGGCTTTTGGTACTGCTGTTAATGATATCAGTCAGATTAAGCTCTCTCCTTTAGCGATTGCTCAACTTGCTCAACGCGGCGAAAATGATTATGTGGGCTGTGCTTGCGGCATTATGGATCAAATGATCAGCGCACTAGGTCAACAAGATCATGCATTATTAATCGATTGTCTCGATCTCGATAGCGAGGCTATCTGTATTCCTGAAGATCTGAGTTTAATTATTATTAATTCAAACGTTAAGCGTGATTTAGCAGGTTCAGAATACAACCTAAGGCGTGAGCAGTGTGAACAAGTCGCAGCCCATTTTCAATTGGACACTTTACGCCACCTTGATCTTAATACGCTCAATGCCAAAAAAGAGCAGCTTAGTGATGTTTGTTATCGGCGCGCTAAACACGTTATCAGCGAAAATCGTCGAACTCAAAATGCAGCCTGGGCATTGGAATCTGGTGACATTCGTCAGTTAAGCCACTTAATGGCTCAGTCGCACCTTTCTATGCGTGATGATTTTGAAATAACCACTCCTGAAATTGATTTTTTAGTGGATATTATTGCAAAAGTAGTTGGAGATAAAGGCGGGGTACGGATGACTGGAGGCGGCTTTGGAGGCTGCGTTGTGGCGCTGGTCGAGCATAATATTACCGATGCCGTAGTTGAAGCCGTTGAGCAACAATACCAGCAAAAAACAGGTATAGAAGCCGCAATCTATTTATGCTCCGCATCTGATGGGGCTAAACGTCTTGATGATTAAAGTCGCATTCGTAATATGAACAATAAGGACAAGAGATGGTACGTTTTCGCCCGCTAACCCCTTGGAAAGATCCCCGCGGTGGTCTCATTGAGCGAGTCAGAATTGATAACGGTATTATTGCAGCGGAAGTGCTCAGCTTAGGCGCAATCATTCGCTCACTTTGGACGCCTGATAGGCAGGGAGAGCGGGCAAACATCGTGTTAGGCTGTGATAGTGCAAGTGACTATTTAGCCCAAAATGCACACCTTGGCGCTATCGCAGGGCGTTTTGCGAACCGAATTGCTAATGCTCAATTCACCGCAAATGAAACAAAGTATCAACTCAGTACCAATCAAACGCCTAATTGCCTACATGGCGGAGTAGAAGGTTTTAATCGTAAACATTGGCATATAGGTCAACTACCTGATGGTGCACGTCTCAGTTTAGTCAGCCCACATGGCGATATGGGCTTTCCAGGAAAATGTACTGTGCAACTCGATTATCGCCTAGTCGGCAATAATCTTTATATCGAAATATTTGCCAGCGCTGATAAAACCTGCCCAATTAGCTTAACGCAGCACAGTTACTTTAACCTCGACGGCAGCCAATCAAACTTACAACACGCACTACAAATAGACTCAACTCAATACCTGACAGTGGACAACACTGGGATCCCCACTGCAATTGCGGAGACCAAAAACAGCGCG
This sequence comes from Shewanella sp., assembly GCA_028223395.1. Classification (GTDB taxonomy): domain Bacteria; phylum Pseudomonadota; class Gammaproteobacteria; order Enterobacterales; family Shewanellaceae; genus Shewanella. The sequence continues at coordinate 991 of JAOIUG010000055.1, read as the reverse complement.
TTTGATATGCAATTGCCTACATTACTGCAATCACGCATCGCCAGCCCAGCACTTAGCGCCACTTCAGGATTAGATCATTGTTATTTGCTCCCTAATAAGGGTCAACAATTACAACGATTTGGCCGGTTAAGTGCAGCAAAAAGTGGCCGCGGTATGACTCTTTACACTAATCAACCTAGTGTGCAGGTTTACACTGCTAATTTTTTACAAGGGATAATAGGCAAAGCTCAGCTGCCATTTTCTCAACATCAAGCCGTTTGCCTTGAACCGCAACAGATCCCCGATGCGCCCAACCAGCCTAAAATTGCGGGCGATGCATTGATTCAGCCAGGGCAGGTTTATCATCATATTAGCCGTTACCAATTTGACGTTAACGCATAATATGACACTTAAAACAGATCACACTCACCAATAACATAAATCTCAAGCAAAGGCTTATCGCTACAACTTAATAAGCCTAGCCTCAGTGGCATGCATCGGTGGGGAAGTTGTCATTGAACACGTTGCACCAACTCAATTTATTGATCTTCAATTAAAATTGAATTGGTACAAAACTTAACAAGCACCGTGTTAGGCGGCCGTAGCGCAGTAGACGACATCGGCATTACTGCTCATCAAGATCATCACTAGACCAACCGCTATTAAAGTCATCGGTTTCACTCTCAAGCTCTGCGTCTTCTTCAGGTTCGACAAAGGCCTCGGCACTCGGTTTATCTTTTTTAGCCTTCACAACAGCTTTAGGGTTATTAGCCTCCACCCAGCCAGAGTGTTTTTCCATAAATGCGGCGCGAGTTTCATTCCACGCTGCATCATATTTGGCCTCAGCAGCAATAAGTGCATCGCCTGATAGTTCATATAAATTCGGTTGTACTATTTCTTCTGCATATTCAATAATCGCGTCTCTCGCACTGTTATAGAAATAGACTCGGCCTGAAGAGGCCTCTGGAAATTGCTTATCATAAATGATGACAGTATTGCCACGCGATGTTCT
>JAOIUG010000054.1 GCA_028223395.1 Shewanella sp. | reverse complement strand
CAAGGCATTGTCAATAATACGATGTCAATGAATTCAACGTCTAACTAGGAAAGAATAACATGCCAACAACACGCTCATTCTTACGCCTCAGTACATTTACTCTCATGACTGCGCTGATAGGCACTTGCAGCATTCATGTTACTGCAAGCGAGACTCAAAATATCGAGGTTCAAAACTCATTTCTACAAAGCATGGTCGATCGGGCCGACTTTATCTTTAAAGGCACATTGGTTGATATTAGCGAAGGGCTGTCTGTTGAGGGGATCCCTTATACTTTCGCCACTTACGATATTACACAAGTGATCAGCGGTAATTATGCCGGTAACAGTATTACCGTTAAATTTGTCGGGGGTAAATTCGCAAATGGTAACCTGCTGACGGCGACCAACACCCCTAAAGTTACGCTTGCAGAAGAAGCTATTTTGATGGTCCAACAACAAAAAAATACCGGTTGTGACTTTGTCGAATGCGAACATGGTCGCTTTGTTATTGAGCAAGGAAACGTAATGGCAGCCAATGGCTCCGCCATTACTATTGACGATAACGGCGACGTCCGTTATCTCTCAGCTTCTGCACAGCTTCCAAGTCAATCACGTCTAGCGACATCACGGATCGACAAATTCACCCAGCACCTTCAACAGTTAAGCAAAAAGCAAGTATTTCGATTAAACAGCATACAAATGAGTGTTGCCGACACCAATAGAAAAGCGGCCTTTAACGCATATCCAGCATTAACCCAATCGTCATCGGCACCTAAAGTGCCCGCATCATTGACGCCACAACAAAGAGGTTTACGTCTCCAGTCTCAACCATCAGCAAGTACACACGATCAATGGGAAGTCGAGCAACTCAAACGTAACAATGGAAACCCGGTGCTCAGCTCAAACTAACGCCATTATCAACAGATCTCACAGATCAACATACTTTGCTTATATTTTATTTGAGGACGAATAATGAGACTTAACAAATTAGCAGTCAGACTTAGTGTCGCGACATTGCTCACTCTATCAAGCAGCCAAGCCATGGCCAGCAAATTTTGGACTGATTGTAACAATAACACCCCACGCAAGTGGCCCACAAATAATGTGACTTTTAATGCGAATCCAGCAGGTTTTGGCGGTCAATTTACATTTTGGCGAACCTCGTTTGCCACCGCACTGAGCCGCTTTAACAGCACGCCTGTCAATCTCACGCTTAATGTACGTTTAGATGACGACACTAGCGTCGCAGTAGGAAACGGCGAAAGTGAGATCTGGTGGGATAACTCTGGCAACTCCGCCATAGGTTACAACATTACCAGCCCATGTGGCAGAACCATTGAGGGGGATATTATTTTCCATAATACTGTGTCCTATGACGACAGTATGGAAAACAAAGCCAACTTTTGGAATTATGGAGGCAACAGCCGCACCTTTGAAACCACCGCTTTGCATGAAGTAGGACACACTGTCGGTTTGGCGCATGAAAATCGCTATTACAATATTATGGGCTCAGACTACACACATGTGCATACCACAGGTGAAAACGCATTGCGATCGTACCTCGGTGAGGATGCCGTTAATGGCTTGATTTCGCTATATGGCGGCAGCAATAGAGAAGATCTTTCTGTGGCAGCATGGCGTCATATTGGCGCCTCAGGCGAATACAGTACTCACGGCCGGACACGTTTATTCAATAGCGGCGGTGCATTATTAAGTGCCAGTAATGCCACGCCAAGTTGCACCCGCTCTCAGTGTGAATTACGTTACAACGTCGCAATAGGAGAGACAATCCAATATGAAATGACGTTAGAGAACAATGGCCGAAACCGTCAATCTGTTGTATTGGGTTACTATATATCCACTAATGCGACAATCACAACCACTGATACTTTAATCGGCACCGATACTGTGACCGTCACCCGTGATACGCCTGATACCGTTAGAAAAACCATCACACTTCCTAATAACCTCGCCCCCAATACAAATTATTACCTTGGTGTGATCATTGATAATAATGACTCGGTTGCCGAATGGACTGAAGAAAATAACACCAGCTACATGCACATTCGCACCGGTTCGACGTCGCAAGGCCAAGCCCCGGTTGCACAAGCCAACGGACCTTATCAAGGTACGGTTAACTCCTCGGTTGCATTTTCTAGCGCAGGCTCTAACGATCCCGACGGTAACATCAACTCTTACCGCTGGAATTTTGGCGATGGCAATAGCAGCAATGCAGCAAACCCAAGCCATCGTTACTTAGCGGCAGGCACATACACAGCAACACTTAGCGTGACCGATAACCAGGGTAAAACTGCCATCGATTCTGCCGCTGTTACCATTACAGGTAACGGCAGTAGCACATTGGAAAATGCTTGTGCAACGGAAGGGCCAACATCATCACAAAACTTAGCCAGCGGCAATGCCATTTGTGTTCCTGATACCACCTCACCAAGTAATCCGCAGTATTACTACATTTACGTTAATGCAGGTACAAACAGCATTACCATTGAAAGTGATCACGGCACAGGTAACGCAGATGTTTATTACAAGGCAAGTAACTGGGCGACGGCATCGAGTTATGATCGACGCTCAAGTAACTCAGGCAATAGCGAATCTATCACTGTAACGAATCCGGCCACTGGTTGGCAGTATGTCACCGTTATAGGCGCTAGAGCAGGAGTGACACTTAAGGTGACACTAAATTAAGTCGTCACAATCACTTAAGTTGACCATGCAAAACGCTATCAATAAAGACGTACATTACTAGCACCACAAAGCCAGAGTACTGTTTTGCTCTGGCTTTTTTTACCGAACTGGCCGTAATCGTCCTCCGAGAAAAAGAAAGCACTAATCTACTTGTTTTATCCTCATATCCACCATAAAGTAATGCGTTACAATCGTATTTTCTTGTCGCCCAAAGTGTATAAATAGGTAAGCATTTCAGTGGATAATATAACCCTCGCCATTGACTTTTTAGTCGCACACAAATTTTTATTAACCCTACTCATTATTGTGCTTATTTCGCTAACAAAACGACTGATTATTACTCGGATCCGTGGCGATGTGGCTTTTTTATCCGACGGGCAACGTAAATGGATGTCACGCACCAAAAACAGCACTTTTTTCATTATTGTGCTGGTATTATTTATGCTGTGGCAAACTGAGATCAGCAAATTTGCACTGTCTGTGACCGCCATCGCCATTGCGTTCGTTGTCGCCTCTAAAGAAATTATTTTATGTTTTACAGGCTCTATCCAGCGGGCAAGTTCACGCTCTTTTGTCATTGGAGATTGGATTGAAGTCGGCAAAATATGCGGCGAGGTGATTGAGCATAATTTGATGGCAACGGTGATCCAAGAAATTGATCTGCATCACGGTCAATATCACTTTACCGGGAAAACCGCTACATTACCCAACAGCATGTTTTTCACTTATGCGGTGAAAAATCTTAATTTTATGAAACGTTATGTTTACCATAGCTTTAGCATTACAGTGGTTGAATTTGTCAACCTTTACCCCTTATTCCCCTCACTGACACAGCAAATAGAGCAACACTGCGAAGACTTCAATGAAGTCGCCAAACGTTACAACAGCATTATAGAAAAGCATGCTGGCGTTGACTTACCTGGCAATGAGCCTCATATCCACGTCAATAGTGGCCCTGCCGGTGAGCAAGTGGTGCACATTATGATTTTTTGCCCAACTGAACGTGCAATCCATTTAGAGCAGTTAATAAGAGAAGACTTTATGGTGGCCTATCATCGCGCGTTTAGCCCAGCAAGCGCTACGCCGCATGACGAGCACACGCTTTAAGCTAATCCTTTTAATGAGATAGGTATATACTAAAGCTTATCTTTAATATTTCGCCATATCGAGTGCCTTATGGACGTTGAGCTTCTTGAAATTCGTCATTTCATCCGCCAGTATCCCCCGTTTGATCAACTGCCTGAAGCGGCGTTGGTTGAAGTATCAAAAAGTGTTGAGATCTCTTATTATCGCGCCGACAGTATGATTATTGAGTTTGGTGACAAAATACACGACTTATTTATGATCCGCAGTGGCGTAATAGAGATCTACCGCCGAACGGGTGAGTTGTATAATAGGCTCGATCAAGGCGGCGTATTTGGCCAAATGGGTCTGCTCACCCGCAACAAGGTGCGCTTTCCTGCAAAATCGATTAAAGACACCTTGTTGTATTGTATACCTGAACGTATTTTTGAAGACTTTTGTGAACGCTATGAAGCATTTGCAGACTTTGTAGAAGTAGAAGGTAGCTTACGCCTACAACAAGCAGTTCAAGATAATAGTGATGATGCCAACTCATTGACCACCTCCAAAGTAAACACGCTTCTCAGTGGCAATCCCGTCATGATAGCCAACACGAACACGGTTCAAAACGTAGCTAAAATCATGTCTGAAGAGAATGTTTCTGCTGCCATTATCAACGATCCTAACCTTTCAGATGAAGGAGGGAACAGTTTTGTGGGGCTTATTACCCAGCGAGATTTATGCGCTAAAGTCATTGCCGAAGGATTAGACTTGAACACACAAGTGGATGAAGTGATGTCCACCGAATTAATCTCTTTAGATCATAACGCTTATATTTTTGAAGCCATGTTATTGATGCTCAGGTATAACGTGCATCACTTACCCATACTGAAAAATAAGCAACCAATCGGTTTAATTGAAGTTACTGATATTATTCGTTATGAGTCACAAAATAGCTTATTGATTGTCAGCAGTATTTTTCAGCAAAATAGCGTTGATGATCTCGTCATACTCTCCAGTCAACTAAAAGATTGTTTTGTGCGCATGATCAACGAAGACGCCAACTCACACATGGTGGGACGAGCGATGTCTGAAATTGGTCGAAGCTTTAAACAACGCCTATTGGTATTAGCTGAAGAAAAATTTGGTCCTCCGCCCGTTCCATATTGTTTTTTGGCGTTAGGTTCAATGGCACGCGACGAGCAACTTATCGTGACCGATCAAGATAATGCCATCATTCTTGATAACGAGTATCAAGAATCACTTCACGGAGAATATTTCAGTCAGCTGGCCCATTTTGTTTGCGACGGCCTCGCAGCGTGCGGTTATACCTACTGCACAGGCGACATTATGGCAACCAACCCACAATACCGAAAAACACAATCGCAATGGGAAGCGTGTTTCGCAGACTGGATTGACAACCCAAATCCACAAGCCCTACTTAACTGCTCCATTTTTTTCGACTTATACGGCGTCTACGGACGCCCCAAATGGGCTGAACAACTTAATGCGTTTATTTTAAGAAAAGCAAAGAAAAACAATAGATTCTTAGCCTGTCTTGCACGTAATGCGCTCAATCGTACGCCTCCTTTAGGGTTCTTTAAAGACTTTGTCATGGAGAAAGATGGCCGCCATAATAACTCCATTAATTTAAAAAGACGTGGCACAGCCCCTTTAGCTGATCTTATTCGTGTACATGCACTAGCGATAGGTTCACAGTCACAAAACTCATTTGATCGTCTTGAAGATATCATCGAAGCGGGCATTTTACCGCCTTCAAAAGGTAAGGATCTGCAACATGCAATGGAGTTTATCTCGCTGGTGCGCATTCGTCATCAAGCTTTAGACATTGGATCAGAGCAAGAGCCTGATAATAATATTGAGCCTGAAAACATGTCAGATTTTGAGCGGCGCAATCTAAAAGATGCCTTTTTAGTTCTCAGCAGTGCACAAAACTTCTTAAAATTCCGTTACAGCGCCAATAATATGCAAGGATGAACATGCAGAATTTTACCCATAAAGAAGTATTGAATTGGCAAGCTTTTTTACAAATCAAAGCACAAAAAAGTCACGACTCTCGGCTCACCAATTTCTATAACAACAACACTTATCATGACGAAACGCAGTTAAAGGACATCGAATTTGTTGCATTAGATTTTGAAACGACCGGTTTAGATCCGCAACAAAACAGCATTATTAGTATCGGCTTAGTTCCTTTTACGCTACAACGCATTCGCTGTAAAGATGCCAAACATTGGTTTGTAACACCTGAAGATAAATTACAGGAAGACTCCATTATCATCCACGGGATCACCCACTCAGATCTAAAAGGAGCCCCTGATCTGTTGCGGATCTTAGAGCAACTCCTCGACGAATTAACAGGAAAAGTCGTCGTAGTGCATTACCGGCGAATAGAGCGCGATTTTTTTGATGCCGCGCTCAGAAGCTTGATCAACGAAGGGATCGTATTTCCCGTTATTGATACCATGCAAATTGAAGCCGATCTGCAGCACTCACGTAAAAAAGGGTGGCTAGATTGGTTTAAAAACACCCAACCTCACTCTATTCGTTTAGCCAGCAGTCGTGCACGATATCAGCTGCCAACGTATCCTCCACACGATGCATTGACCGACGCTATTGCAACGGCTGAGCTATTACAAGCACAAATTCATCATCACTTTAGTCCAGACACGCCAGTGAAAAAGCTCTGGGTATAACCGGCTTCATCAATCATAAAATCACCCAAACAATAAAAAGCCGAGTCATAAATGACTCGGCTTTTTATATTCACATGTTAACGATTAATGAGAACGTTTTTCTGTACGTAATCCCATAATCAAGCTAACACACATACACAATAGGATGATGGTAAACGGCAATGCCGTTGAAATTGCGCCCGCTTGCAATGCTTCTATCGCTTGTTTACCCCCCACCCAAATTAATCCAGCAGCAATCGCACCACTGATAAAGGCCCAAAACACACGTTGAGGGATCGGCGCATCCACTTTACCGCCAGAGGTAATGCTGTCGATAACTAATGAGCCAGAGTCAGATGAGGTAACAAAAAACACCAACACCAACACAACAGCAAGAAGGGATAACGCATCGCCCATGGGTAATGCATCAAACACTTGGAACATTGCCAACGGTACTTCCGTTAACCCCTGTGCACCAAGAGTACCGACTTTATTCGCGATTTGATCAATGGCTACGCCACCAAATACTGACATCCAAAGTAAGGTTACCACCGTCGGTACAATCAGTACTGCCGTCATAAACTCACGAATGGTGCGCCCACGTGAGATACGCGCAATAAACATACCCACAAATGGAGACCATGAAATCCACCATGCCCAATAAAACACTGTCCAACTGTGCATCCACACTTCATCTGCACGGCCCATTGGATTACTCAATGGAATAATATTTTCAATGTAACCCATAATGGTGACTGGGATCGCTCCCATCGACACAGCAAAGGTGACTAATATCACAAAAACTAATAATGCCAATGCAAGCAACATGTTGACATTACTAATAACCTTAACGCCACCGTCGATACCACGCACAACGGAACCAACAGCTAACAAGGTCACAAACAGAATAATGCCCATTTGCAGCATTAAACCATTCTCAATCCCAAACACATGCTCAAACCCACTAGCAGCTTGTTGTGCGCCTAAGCCAAGCGAGGTTGCTAAACCAAACAAAGTCGCCAACACCGAAAGAATATCGACGATATGCCCAGGCCAACCCCACGTGCGATCGCCCAATATAGGATAAAACACCGACCGCATAGACAGTGGCAACCCTTTATTATAAGCAAAAAACGCTAACGACAAAGCCACGACACCATAAATGGCCCACGGGTGTAATCCCCAGTGGTACATCGTCGCACCTAATGCAAGTTTTGCCGCTTCAGGTGTATTGGGTGTTACATCCAGCGGCGTACCATACCAGCCAGTATAATAAGCAGCAGGTTCTGCTACGCCCCAAAACATCAGCCCGATGCCCATTCCTGCGGCAAATAACATGGCTATCCACGAAAGCATTGAGTAATCGGTCTTAGCCTCGCTTCCTCCAATTCGAATTTTACCGAACGGAGATACAATCATAACAAGGCAAAACACTACAAAAATATTGGCTGACCACATAAATAAGCCATCAAAAACATCAATAATCTGCAGCTTTATACCATTTAATGCTGCTTTAGATGTTTCCGGATCGACCAGTAAAATCACAACCAAAAACAGCACAACTAAAAATGCACTGATCCCAAAAACTTGATTGTGTACGTCAAACCCCCACTTTTGAATATTATCCTGCCCAACGGTGTAATCGGTGTTGTCTATACTGTATTTATCTTTTTTAATATTCATTAATCCTCATTTAGAACGAGTTTCATTCAAAAAATGTTGTTTGATTTTACTTGATCCAGCAATAATTTGCAGCTCTGCAAAGCAAAATATGCGTATTACAAATCAAGATCTACTTATAGTTTAGATAATATCTCCAAAAATGCTGGGGCTAGTCGAATTCCTTCACCCCCAAGTTACATCAATCGAGTATCCACAGCCATTACACACCGATATTGTGCTTGGGCGCTCAATACGTATGTGCTAGAGGCGTCAGTGGCGAAAAATGAACGAATAAAGAGTGCCAACGAGCTTGAAAAACACCGTAGTTGAGTGACTAGCGGGCTGCTTTTTTATCAAATCAGCCCAATCTTGATGAGAACGTTTAGCCATTTTAACTCCTGATTTATAGTCAGAAATTAAAATAAGGGAGCAATGAAAGGTGATGAAGGCGTATTTACTTTGACGCTTTAAGGGCGCTCTAAATGAGTGGCCAATAAAAACTTGACCACTTCAATTATACGTACTACTTGCCGGTGTGTTTTTTAAGAGACTCGTCAAGTGCCTTTTGCTGGTTTGCTTTCTCACTTAGACATCTATTTCTTTCGTACTCATAGGGGTGATTACAATTTTCATCTGCGCCCAATATCATAAATGTGCTTTCTTCACTTTCCTTACACTTAATCTCTTGAGCTGAATCCATATTTACACATGAAGATGCTTTTTTATTAACGGGTGCTTTTCCATAATCTTCAGCGCTATAAGAGTGGCAACCATTGGCTAGAATCATCACCAATGTAAATAATGTTAACTTAAATTTTAAATTCATCCGCAAACCTTCCTTATACGTATAGTGCCCCACTGGGCAGCAAGAAACGGTTGATAAACATAAGCGACGAAAGAGCAAAAACCAACTATTTTTTGTCCTGCTTTAATACCTTGTTGAACAAAGCCGTTGTACGGCAGATGAAATAATCAGCCTTTTTACTCTTCCATGTTAGCGACTTTCTATTAGTGGCCAGCCTTGATTGAAATCTGAGTAGTAACTTCAGTCGTAACCTTGGTTACATCATCATGAAAATCTCAGAACACTTTTATTTTATTTACAATCAGAACCTTAATATTTTGCCGACTTCCCCCTCTAATGCTGGCGACTCGCAATTGCCGATACCTCTATCGAGTTGTTAGACACATATCGGCCTATTTTTTTCAGTCAAAAAACACTGACAGGCATAATACAAGGTGGCTTTATACCTGTCGTTTACTTGCCCTTTTAGGCTTAACTCTACAATGTGCTTAGATCCACTTTTAATGTTTCAAGATGTGTTACAAGCTCTTTCGATGTTTCTTTGCTGCTTTTTCCACCTAAATGTTTAGCGAAAAAGTTTTCCATAGCCATAATATATGCCAGTTTATTATTGCGTTTCATAAAGCCGTGACCTTCATCTTTCGCTAGAATATATTCGACAGGTAGATCTTTTTTATACATGACGCGCGCAATATTATCTGATTCAAGCTGTGTCACTCTTGGATCATTCGCGCCTTGTACAATAAGTAACGGCGTTTTAATGTTCTCAACAAAATTAATGGGGGAACGGCTACTCATATCTTTTCGATCTGCGGCGACCTCAGGATCGCCAACGGCACTGAAAAACTGGCCTAAGTAAGGACGAAAATGTGCAGGGAAAGATTCAAGTAAAGTCATTAAGCTTGAAGGCCCAACGTATGATACGGCTGCTTTATAGAGATCGGGTGTAAAAGTAATCCCGGCTAATGCTGCATATCCACCATAAGATGCGCCCATAATGCCCACTCTGTTTTTGTCTGTAATGCCCTGTTTAACTAAATAATTAACCCCATCGGTGAGATCATGCTGCATACCACCAAGTCCCCAGTTTTTATTCCCCGCATTGAGAAATTTTTTACCAAAGCCTGTTGAAGCTCTAAAGTTCGGTTGTAATACCGCATAACCGCGATTAGCTAATAGCTGCGCTACTGGGTGAAAGTACCCTGAATCTAACGTCCAATAATCTCGCGCCCAAGGGCCACCATGCGGCAATATAATTGTAGGTAGATTTTTATGTTTGTTTTTTGGCAAAGTTAAATATGCTTGAATGCTCATGCCGTCGCGTGATGGATAACTGATTGATTGGCGCTTTGATAAATGTTCAGGATCAATGATTGGCTTTTGCGTTAATAGTGCATCGAGCTTGTGCGTATTGGCATCATAGCTGTAATAACGATCAGCCCTAACATCACTGCCTACACTAATTTGCCATTGCCCTGTTTTTTTATTCATTGATTTAATGCTAATTTCAACAGGCTCGTTAAAATACGCGTTTATTTTAGTCCAATGTTTAGCAAACTCTTTATTCAGAGGGTAAGTACGTAAGTGCCCACCGTAATATGAAACAGCGATAGGTAAGCCATCGTCATTAAATTCAACATTGTATACATCTGATTGATTTTCAGGATCGTGATGAAGTGTAGTAAATGACTGCGTTTTAAAATCAAATGATAGCAGTTCTTGTTTATCTCTTCCTTGAAGATCACCTGTTAGATATGCTTTATGGTTAACTTCATCATATCTTAACAACGCAATAGTTTCACCAAAACTGGTATTGAACACCGCTTGCCACTCATTTTTATTATTCACATAAAGTGTTTTGGTATTGTCGCTGTTACTTCCAGCGGCAATCATCGGTATGCCATGACGGTTAAATAACGGAGTACCAAACCCTTTGGTATTCTCAAGAACCTTATTTGACTTGCCTGTAGTGACATCTAAATGAAAAACATCACGCTGAGTGTTTTTATCTTGGTTTGACATCACGATGAGATGATTAGGCATCTCTTTAATTTGCCCTAATAAATAGTGTGTCGCTGCCAGATTATGAGTCAA
>JAOIUG010000053.1 GCA_028223395.1 Shewanella sp. | reverse complement strand
GATAGTTCCTGTAAATGCAATAACCCCCGATATTACTGTCCACCTAGAGGCACTATGTTTCAAGTTTTCTTTTGTAGGGTTTAGCTCTATCCAGTGAACAATAAATTGCCCTACCAATGAAAGCCCTACCATACACCCACCTACAAGATCTAATTTATCCTTAAAAAAAAATAGAGAAACTACAAAAAAAACAGAAGTTAAGATAAGTCCTTGAAGAAAATGAAAAGGCAATCGTTTGCGTGTATCTTTTGCTCTTTTTTCTTCAAGGACAATACGATTTTTTTCATCTGTTTTTGCAATGGATTCAGCATCAATTAATATAGTCATACATTTTCCTTTGTGTAAATTAACTTACGCATACGCTCAAGTGGAGCGCATGCGTAAGGCCAGGGCGGGATCGCACTTTGTCAGCGGATATGATCTAATAGTGTCAAACTCATCGCTACGTAATCACTTTGAATCTCATTGAACACTTATCAGTCGTCGAGGATACTCACTCTGACATAAACCAGAAACATGATCTCATTGGCGTTATTTTCCTTGTTATCAGCGCCACTTCATCAGGGTGTGAAGGTTGGCACAAGACAAAACATAAAGACAGATATAGCTAATAATATTTTATTGCCAGTGTTATTTTTCCGCAAAGCTTATGGGTGTCCACAATTACTGACAGTATAAACACTACCTCCAACACTAACTTAACTACTTTAAATCAGCAAGTTAAAGCATCACCAAAGAAAGTGAAGCTCGGCTCACTTTTGAAGGAAAGTCGCTCTTTTTACAATGCCTGTCTATGTCTATGTCTACTAACAGCTTGTTTCTTTTAACTGTTTGCTTTAGTTTAGTTTTACCGTATTCGTCAACACCATGAATACTAAAAACTAATTTGGCTAAATCGATGCCAATTGCTTTAATTAAGGACATATGGACTCTCCTTGATTGAATGTTTTCACTTTCAATATGGCACATAGTGGCCAATTGGTAAGGGGAGTCCATATCATTCGTTAGTTTACAAAAGGGTTTTGGTTGTGTTTGAAAGTATTGCGATCTATTCAGGGTTAATTGCGACAATCTGGATCTTCATTGGTGTTTATGTAGCAAGTCTATTTTATGCTGGTTACAGTCATTCTAAACAATTCTGTAGTGAACTAGGTGCTACGGGTAGCCCAACTGAAAAATTGTCTCCCTTAATTAACAATTATCCTCTTGGTTTTCTATTTTGCTTTTTCGGTTGGTATTTGGCACAACTCTCAAATGTTTCAACCTTAGTTAATGTTGCTGGTTGGCTAGTTATAGCTCATGGTGTTGGTACTTGGGTCGCAGGTTATTTCCCAATGGACGCGGATCCATTTACTAAGAATCCAACTTTTAATTGTAAGGTACATTCTTGGGCTGGTTTCATTATGTTGCTTTCGTTAGTTGTAGCACCGATATTAATTGCTATGAGTCCAACGACCGAAATTATCCCACTATATTTTCGTATTTTTTCAGTAGTTTCTGTTGTCGCTGCTATTTATTATCTTTTTGCTATGGCTAAAGCCGTAAAATCCCAAAGCAACCCTGGCATCCATCAGCGTATTTCATATGGTTCTCAGCTAATTTGGCTGAGTGTTTTTTCACTAGTATTGGTGTAATTGTAAACTAACGAAAGACTATGGCGTCAATAACTTATTTTTACCAGTATTCTCATCCCACATGAAGCCATCCCTTAACATCGAATTTAAGATGGCAACCATCTTTCTGACGCATGCAATGATGGCGACTTTTTTGGTTTTCCTTACCCAAGTAATCGCTGATAAGTGGCCAATAAAACTTGACCACTTCACATAGATAGCCATTGTAAAAAGAGTCACTTCCTTTCAACGGTTAGTTGATTTTCACCTTCTATCAGTGTGTTTTAATACTATGATTTATAATGGTTAAACCTATTTTTGCGATTTTTTATCAATGTGTCAAAGACGATGTGTTAACTGTTAAGATGTGAAAGCGATAGCTGTAAAAAAACCAGCTACATGAGCTTGAAATGGCTGTTTAGCTGGTTTTTATAATGAAAACCAAGTGAGAGTTAGGGCGCTTAACTTTTGCTTTTAGGCAATGTTGGCCGCGTGTTGATAAGCGCTAATCTCAATGGCTTGTGACAACAAGCGAGGCGGTTTACTTAGATGGTTCGGCCTGAGTTTGTACCGGATTTTTTATATGATCCTCTAGATTATCTTTTAGCATTGCTTTGTATTCATTACCGAACCACTCTAATGCGTTGTCTTTTTCAGCGCTAAGGTCGGCAGATTTTAATGATGCCTCAAATGCATTAAAGCGTGCTGCGGCGAAGCGTAATGCTGTGCCTACTTTTCCAACATCTTGCTCTTTTGCGGTTAGCTCGTTAGCTAATGCGATGAATTGATCGGCTATTTCAAAAATAGTGGTTTCTTTTTTAGCGTCTGACATGGGGCTTATGCTCTTTGTAATTGATAAGATTGATTCTATCGTAAATTAGTTATTAATAAATCATTGTGATGCGTTATTGCGATCTTAGCCAGTAATAATGACGCTTCACAAGCAGCGTGAGATACTGAGGTAAAATAATCATGGTAATAGAGCGACATGCTGATAAACACAAGTTGGAATGATTTTATTGCGCAGCAACAGTCACAAGCATACTTCACTGATTTAACAAACTTTGTCGCCAGTCAACGAGCGGCAGGTAAGGTGATTTATCCGCCAGAGGACAAAGTATTTGCGGCATTTGAACAAACTCCGTTAGATAAAGTACGGGTGGTGCTGATAGGACAAGATCCTTATCATGGGCCAGATCAAGCGCATGGGTTATGTTTTTCAGTGCAAAAAGGGGTCAAAGTGCCACCTTCTCTTGCCAATATATACAAAGAGCTGGCTAATGATATTGCAGGATTTGAGATCCCAACCCATGGTGACTTACAACCATGGGCAGCCCAAGGTGTGTTGATGTTAAACACGGTGCTGACGGTAGAACAAGGCAAGGCTCACTCCCATGCTAAATCAGGCTGGGAGACGTTTACGCAGCAAGCTTTGCAAGTGCTTAATGGGCAGCCGCAACCTATTATCTTTGTGCTTTGGGGCGCGCATGCCCAAAAAAAAGCCGCGTTGATTAATGCTGCACATCATCAGATCCTTAAAGGGCCGCACCCTTCACCGTTATCTGCTTATCGTGGTTTTTTTGGTTGTCAGCATTTCTCGTATATCAATACGCTTTTAACACAAAGAGGCGATAAACCCATTGTGTGGCAAGTTTGACGGCAACGTGATGTTAGTTAGCGGCAGGGTTGTGTAAAACAATGGTATTGAGTTGGGGTGATGATGTAAGGCAGTGGTATGTCCCAATGTTGTTTGGCTAGCTTGTCAACTTGCTGGCAATCGTGGGCATAGCCTATGGGTAAGGGACGCTGATCTGTGCGCCAATTGGCTAAGGTTCTGTCATAATAACCGCCGCCCATCCCCATTCTGTTACCTGTGGTATCAAAAGCCACTAATGGTGTGATCACTACATCCAGTTGATGGATCAACAGCATCTGCCTGAGATCTAACTTTGGCTCCCAAATCCCTAAACTGTTTTTTTCTAAGGTCGTGGTTTTATCGTAACGCAGAAAAAGAAGGTTACCGGCACTAAAAGGGTGTAATCGTGGCAGGTAAACTTGCACGCCTTGCTGCCAGAGCAGTTCAATTAATGGCGCTGTGTCGAGCTCACCGTCGTTGGTTAAGTAAAGTGCAACTTTTGTCGCGCCATGTTGAGTCAGTTGCGTCAATGCATTATGGGCAGCAGCGATGGCAGCTTTTGTTTGTTGTTCAGCCGTTAACCGTTGACGCGCAGCGCGTATTTTTTGCCGAATATGGCTATTGTTTGCGGCCAAAGGTGTGACCTCTAAGTTAGTATTCATCTTGCGCTTGATCGCCTTGAATACGCTCTTTACGCGCTTGCTCTTCTTCAAATGCAGCTTGGATCTCTTCGAGTACGGCATCTATATCAGCTGTGTGCTGGCTTTCAATAAACTGGCCGGTAAGCTCATTGTCTGGTGATAATTGACCTGATTCAAATTTTAACCACAT
Organism: Shewanella sp.; assembly: GCA_028223395.1. GTDB lineage: Bacteria > Pseudomonadota > Gammaproteobacteria > Enterobacterales > Shewanellaceae > Shewanella. Next base: position 6,942 of record JAOIUG010000053.1, on the reverse strand, counting down.
TTCTTGCGCGTATTTAGTGCGCAGTAACGATGGTGCAAACTGCCCATAATATTGAGTCATGTTGTTAACATCACGCAGTAACATGCGCTTGGCGTTGTTGTTGGCAGCAGCATCAACCGCTTGAGGTAAGTCAATGATAACTGGGCCTTTATCATCTAGTAGTACATTAAACTCTGATAAGTCGCCGTGAATAAGACCCGCGCACAGCATGCGCTGTACATCTTTCATTATTTGATAGTGGTGCGCGGTGGCGGTTTCCGCATTGAGGCTGACATCGTTGAGCCTTGGCGCTACATAACCGGCTGCATCGGTGACAAGCTCCATTAATAAAACGCCGTCAAAACAGCCATAAGGTTGTGGTACACGCACGCCTGCATAAGCTAGGCGATACAGGGCGTCGACTTCAGCATTTTGCCAAGCTTGCTCTTGCTCTTGGCGACCATAATTGGAGCCTTTTTCCATTGCGCGAGCGCGCCGGCTGTTACGTCCTTTTCGGCCTTCTCGATACTCTACCGCTTTTTTAAAGCTTCTTTTATCGGCTTCTTTATAGATTTTAGCGCAGCGTACATCATCACCACATCGAACGATGTAGACGTCAGCTTCTTTGCCACTCATTAACGGACGAACAACTTCGTCTATTAATCCTTCATCAACCAATGGTTGGAGTCGTTTAGGGGTTTTCATCGTGCTCTTATACCTTACTTAAGCTGGCTATGGAACAAAAGAACATAACTTCAGCATAAAAGATGCTTTAACGCGGATATTCTAGCAAATGTTGGCCATAACTGATTTAAGAATCACTTTACAACAAAGCCTTTTGCCCACAGTAGTGAACAACTAGGCGATTATTTTCATCATTACCAATACATTGGCGCAACACTGATTTAGAACCAAATGCCATAACTTAGTGCTGAATAACACCTGTTAATTTGCCAGAACTGGTTATTTTATCAACCACTTTAACTTTAAGCTTCTGATTTAAAGCCCACGATCCGATTTCTGAGCATAAAGGTATGCAGTGTCAGCTCCTTAATAACTAAAAGTTATAAATGATTTGAATTTTCTATTTATTATGGAATAAGAGGATCGTTATATTGGCAGCATTAAATAATAGCGAGGTGGTGTGATGGAGATTGTAACTTTACCGGGTCAAGCCGCAGGTGGAAAAGTGTGGCTCGTAGGAGCAGGCCCAGGTGACGTCGATCTACTCACTGTAAAAGCCTATCGTGTACTGCAAAATGCCGATGTTGTGCTTTATGACGCTTTAGTCAGCGCTGAAATCATGGCGCTTATTCCAAGTTCAGCTGAAAAAATCGCGGTGGGTAAGCGCGCCGGTAAGCACAGTGCGGCTCAAAGCGAGATCAACCAACTGTTAGTGACTAAAGCTTATACCCGTAAAAATGTGGTGCGTCTTAAAGGAGGCGATCCGTTTATATTTGGGCGAGGTGGCGAAGAGTTACAAAGCATTGTAGAGGCTGGGCTAACTTTTGAAGTAGTGCCAGGTATTACCGCTGCAAGTGGCACCGCCGCTTACGCTGGGATCCCATTAACACATCGTGATTATGCGCAAGGCGTGAGTTTTATTACCGGTCATTGCCAGTTAGAAAGCCGGCCGATGGATTGGAAAAGTTACGCAAACCCAAATAACACCTTGATTGTGTATATGGGGATCCTCAACGCTGACATTATCAAAAAAGGCTTACTCGGTGCTAATCGCAGCCCCGATACCCCTGTGGCTATTGTGTCCAAAGCAACCACAAGTGAGCAGCGAACATTTATCGGTACGTTAGACAATCTTGAACAGCTCGCCACGGATCCACAATTGGTTATGCCTGCCTTAATGGTCATTGGTGAAGTCGTAGAGCTGGCCGATAGCCTGAACTGGTTTAACCCGCAGCAACGGCAATCAAGCGCCGCTAATTTAACTGAACAAACCAACTGATTTTAGCCAAACAAATCCAAGCATACGGAGAATAAACATGGCCGTTAAAGAGTTAAGCCATTTACAACAATTAGAGGCAGAGAGTATTCAAATTATCCGTGAGGTGGCTGCGGAGTTTGATAACCCTGTCATGATGTATTCCATCGGTAAAGACTCGTCGGTGATGTTACACCTTGCACGTAAAGCTTTTTACCCAGGCAAAATCCCCTTTCCTTTATTGCATGTTGATACTGACTGGAAGTTTAAAGAAATGATTGCCTTTCGTGATGCGCAGGCAAAAGAGTTTGGCTTTGATCTACTCGTGCATCAAAACCCTGAAGGCATTGAAATGGGTGTGGGTCCGTTTACCCACGGTAGTGCTAAGCATACCGATATCATGAAGACCCAAGGCTTAAAACAGGCATTGAACAAGTATGGCTTTGATGCCGCTTTTGGCGGTGCCCGTCGTGATGAAGAAAAGTCGCGAGCCAAAGAGCGCGTTTACTCATTTCGTGATAAGCACCATACATGGGATCCCAAAAATCAACGTCCAGAACTGTGGCGCACTTATAACGGCGCGGTTAATAAAGGAGAGAGCATCCGTGTATTTCCTTTATCAAACTGGACTGAATTAGATATTTGGCAATATATCTACCAAGAGAATATTCAGCTTGTGCCGCTGTATTTTGCGCAAGAACGCCCAGTGGTTGAACGTGATGGCATGATGATCATGGTTGATGATGAAAGGTTGCCTTTAGAAGAGGGTGAAGTGGCTAAAAATGAGCGCGTGCGCTTTAGAACGCTTGGCTGTTATCCATTAACTGCCGCAATGCACTCAGAGGCCGATACCCTCGAGAAAATCATCGAAGAAATGTTGCTTACACGCTCAAGCGAACGACAAGGACGATTGATTGATTCGGATCAAAGCGCCTCGATGGAACTTAAAAAACGCCAAGGTTATTTTTAGGCGCGGCAGTTGTTAAGCAATATTAGCATTGAAGGAATTACTCATGAACCAAGCAGTCAATAACAACACCCGCTTAGCCGCAGAGCTTGAAGATTTAGGTGTTAAAGAATATTTATCACAACAGCAAAATAAAGGGTTGCTGCGTTTTCTAACGTGCGGCAGCGTTGACGATGGAAAAAGCACCCTGATTGGACGCTTACTACACGATAGCGCCCAAATTTACGAAGATCAGCTCGCCAGCCTAAAAAGCGACAGTGCTAAAGTGGGCACAACCGGCGAAGAAATCGATTTAGCATTGCTTGTTGACGGCTTACAAGCTGAGCGAGAGCAAGGGATCACAATTGATGTGGCTTATCGTTACTTTTCCAGTGATAAGCGCAAATTTATTATTGCAGACACACCAGGCCACGAGCAATACACACGTAATATGGCCACGGGTGCATCAACATGTGATCTTGCCGTGTTACTTGTCGACGCGCGTTATGGCGTACAAACACAAACCCGCCGCCATGCTTTTATTGCTTCACAGTTGGGGCTGCGTCATTTTGTGGTTGCGATTAACAAAATGGATCTGCTCGGATTTGATGAAAAAATCTTTAACGATATTAAAGCTGAGTTTGCAAAGTTTGCCGCACAACTGGGTGATATTGAGATTCGTTATGTGCCGTTGTCCGCGCTAAAAGGGGATAACGTTGTCGAGCGCAGTACGCAAACGCCTTGGTACAACGATGGCACTTTGCTCGAATTACTCGAGACAATTGATACCCGCCGCGAACTCAACAGTTTACCAGTGCGCTTTCCTGTGCAGTATGTACTACGCCCAGATCTGGATTTTAGAGGCTTCTCGGGCACGTTATCGTCAGGGGTCATTAAAGTCGGTGACGAGCTGGTGGCTTTGCCTTCAGGCAAGCGCAGCAAAGTGGAGCGTATTGTCACCTTTGATGGCGATCTCGATGAAGCGATTGCTGGCCAAGCAGTCACTTTAACGCTTGAAGATGAAATCGATATTTCACGTGGTGACTTACTCGCCCAAGTCGATAATGCGCCTAGCCTGGCTAACCAAGTCAGTGCAGATATTGCCTGGATGGACGAAAAACCCTTAGAGGTTGGTCAGTTGTACAACCTTAAAGTGGCAGGTAAAAAGCTACAAGCAAGTGTAACCGCAATTGATTATGTAGTTGATATTAATACACTAGAAACTAACTCTAGCGGTGTTATCGGCTTAAATGATATGGCACGTGTCACCCTTGAGCTAAATGAAGCTATTGCGATAGATCCCTACACTTTTATTCGTGACACCGGCGCCATGATCTTAATTGATCGTTTATCTAACGCAACGGTTGCAGCAGTGATGGCTGTCAGTAGCTCAAAAGCGTCCAGTGCAAAGAGTCAGTTTACAGAGTTTGAACTTGAGCTGAATGCGCTGATCCGCAAGCAATATCCACACTGGCAAGCGCTAGATATTAGCAAGTTAGAGGGCTAGCCGTGTCAGAGCTGTGGGTGTTATCGAGTATTTTATTGCTCCTTATCACGGCATTAATGGCCGGAATATGGACACCTGCAGCGCTATTTTTTACCGCCGCACTGACGACTTATTTACTAGGCATGGTTGAGCTAGAAACAGCATTGGCCAGTTTTACCAATGCAGGCTTAGTGACACTCGTGCTCATTATTTTAGCCACCGCAGCGCTAGAAAAAACCTCACTCATTGGCAAGTTAAGCCAAGTGGTTGGTCAAGGCTCTTTAGCGTCAACCATTGCAAAACTGGGTTTCTCAACCGCCTTATTGTCCTCATTTACCAATAATACCGCTGTGGTTTCATCGCTGATCGGTGTGATTAGGCGTAATCAATCCCACGCACCAGCTAAGCTGTTGTTACCATTGTCTTATGCCGCAATTCTAGGCGGAACGCTGACGATCATTGGCACCTCAACAAACCTCATTGTTAACTCCTTTGTCGAAAACGCAGGGTTAGTTCCACTAGGTTTTTTTGAGTTCTCGATTGTGGGCGTTGTGATTGTGGTGTTGGGCGTAGGACTATTAACTCTATTGGCAAATGTACTGCCAGATAGACGTGAAGACAGCACGGAAGAAACCTTACCTTATTTACTCGAAGCGCGAGTGGCTAAGCAGTCACAGCTTATTGGTCGCAGCGTACAAGATAACCGCCTAAGAGCCTTAAAAAAACTGTACTTAGTTGAACTTGAACGTAGCGGGATCCGCATTTGTCCGGTTCCACCTAACTTTGTTTTACAAAGTGAAGATACCTTACGTTTTAGTGGCGCGGTTGGATCGGTAGAACTTTTACATCAGTTTGACGGGCTAGAATGGTTTGGCAAGCAGCAAGCTAAAGGGCAAAACTTGATTGAAGCGGTACTGTCACCGACTTCAAAACTGGTGGGAACATCATTAAAACGTTCTAAATTTAGAGAGCGTTTTGACGGGGCTGTTTTAGCGATTCGCCGTGGACACCAGCCGCTAAAAGGAGGGCTGGGCGACATTGAATTACAAGCAGGTGATATGCTACTAATCACCCCCGGTGACAGCTTTAGTCGTCATGCCAAATTGTCTGCTGATTTTGCTGCAATAAGCGGGCTCGATCTCAGTGTTCGGTTAGACAAAAAGCGCAGCCAGTGGGTGATTGCTGGTTTTATACTGGCCATTGTCGCCAGCCTGATGAATGTGTTGCCGCTGATTAAAGGGCTGACACTACTACTGATAAGTTACGTCGCGATTGGGGCCGTCAGTTTGCCGGAACTCAAACGTCGCTTCCCGATAGAGTTAGTGGTGATTGTCGGTAGTGCCTTGAGCCTTGCCAATTTAATGCTCTCAACAGGGCTGGCTAATGATATTGCCCGTTTATTATTGGACTCTGTCAATGGTTTAGGGGTGTTTGTCGCTTTTATTTGCGTTTACTTTTTAACCCTCATTCTCACGGAGCTTATCACCAATAACGCCGCAGCTGCGCTAGCTTTTCCTGTCGCTTATGCCGTCGCCTTAAATTATGGCGTAGATACTAGACCGTTTATTTTAGCGGTGGTATTTGGTGCCAGTGCAAGCTTTATCTCACCCTATGGTTATCAAACTAATTTGATGGTTTATAGCGCGGGCAATTACCGTTTCAGCGATTTTTTGAGGATAGGAATACCGTTATCAGTATTGTACTCAACAATCGTGATTATATTGGTGCCATTACTCTTTCCTTTTTAAATGAGACTTTTAAAAAGACTGAGGAGAAAGTTGGCTATTTTTTATTAAATTATTTTTGGAGTGATTATGTCTGACATCGTTTGGCACCAACACAGTATCGATCAAGCGTCTCGTGCAAAGCAAAAAGGGCAAAATCCTGTATTACTGTGGTTTACAGGCCTGTCTGGCTCAGGAAAATCAACGCTAGCAGGCGCATTGGAAAAGGCGTTATATGATGCAGGGTTTCATACATACTTACTCGACGGTGACAACGTCAGACACGGCCTTTGCCAAGATCTTGGTTTTAGCGCCAGCGATAGAAATGAAAACTTACGCCGGGTGGGTGAGGTAGCCAAATTAATGGTGGATGCAGGTTTAGTGGTTTTATCGGCATTTATATCACCAACAAAAGAAGAAAGAGAGCAAGTGCGTGCGCTGTTTGACCAAGGACGATTTATTGAAGTTTACGTGTCCACGCCTGTTGAAGTTTGCGAAGCGCGAGATCCTAAAGGACTTTATCAAAAAGCACGAGCAGGCGAAATAAAAGACTTTACAGGTATTTCAGCTCCTTATGAGGCGCCAACCACAGCAGAGTTGACTATCGACACTAGTAAAGGTGATTTGGCGACGCAAGTTAACGCACTGCTTGACTATTTAGTGGCGATTCAAGTGATAGACATGGATAAACTGCAAGCCACAGCTTAATTGTTTAACCACACCATGCTATAAAATACACCTCTGCGGCCTTGGTGCCATAGAGGTGTTTTTTGTGAATGATAATGCTAAACATTTAACGATACACTAAAGCAGTACTGACATAAAAAAACCTGATGCGTTAAGTATGAATTATCTATAAACAGCCGAA
>JAOIUG010000052.1 GCA_028223395.1 Shewanella sp. | reverse complement strand
AGTGCTTGTGGATATGATTACAATAAAGAAAGGATTGGACCTACCCTTAGTCGGTGGACCAGAACAAGTTATCTATGATGGCCCAGCCATCAACCATGTTGCTACTCTGGGTGAAGAGTATATTGGCTTACGTCCTACCATGAAAATCAAGGTAGGAGATAAAGTTAAAAAAGGTCAGGTGATTTTTGAAGATAAAAAAAACCTGGGCGTAAAATATACTGCTTTAGCTAGTGGCACAATTTCTGAAGTTAACCGGGGCGCTCAACGTGTTCTGCAGTCTGTTGTTATTAATGTTGAAGGGGATGAAAGCATCTCTTTCGCTAAATATGACGCCACTGCAATCGAATCTGTTGAGACTCAGCTTATCCGTGACAACCTGATTGAATCAGGCTTGTGGACGGCTTTGCGAACACGTCCTTTCAGTAAAGTACCCGCAGTGAACTCTACCGCAGCGGGTATTTTTGTGACGGCGATTGATACTCAACCACTGGCAGCAGATCCTGCTGTTGTGATTGCAGAGCATAAAGCTGACTTTGAAACAGGCCTAAAGGTACTTTCCAAGTTAACTGAGGGTAAGGTTTACCTTTGTAAAGCACCTGGTGCAGAAATGCCAAGTGCGAATGCTCAAGTTGAAGAGTTTGCTGGTAAGCATCCAGCAGGCCTCGCAGGAACTCACATTCATTTCCTATTATCAGCTTCTGCAAGTAGGACTGTTTGGCACATTAATTACCAAGACGTTATCGCAATAGGTCATTTGTTTACTACCGGTGAGCTTAATACTCAACGCGTGGTATCCATCGCGGGCCCTAAAGCGATTAAGCCACGTTTAGTGCGCACTCAAATCGGTGCGTCTATGGCGCAGCTGACCAATAATGAAGTGGCACAAGGGAATGTTCGTCACATCTCTGGTTCTGTTTTAAACGGTCGTCACGCAGTGGGTCCTCACGCTTATCTTGGCCGTTACCACAATCAAGTGAGTTTATTGGAAGAAGGGACAGAAAAAGAACTATTCGGTTGGGCAATGCCTGGTAGCGATAAGTTCTCGGTCACTCGTGCATTCCTTGGCCACCTTTCACCTTCGCGTTTGTTCAATATGACAACAAGCACAGGTGGTTCAGATCGTGCGATGGTGCCAATTGGTAGCTATGAGCGCGTAATGCCGTTAGATATTCTAGCGACAATGCTACTTCGTGATCTGGTTTCAGGTGACTACGATGGCGCTGCAACCTTAGGTGCATTGGAGTTGGATGAAGAAGATTTGGCACTGTGTACTTTCGTATGTCCCGGTAAATATGACTACGCGTCATACCTACGTGACTGCTTAGATACGATTGTGAGGGAAGGCTAATGGGCTTGAAACAGTTTTTCGAAAATATTGAACCGCAATTTGAAAAAGGCGGTAAATATGAGAAGTTTTATGCGCTTTTTGAAGCTGCATATACTGTCTTTTATACTCCAGGTCACGTGAACAAAGGTCGTACCCACGTTCGTGATAACTTGGACCTAAAGCGTATGATGATTACGGTTTGGGCATGTGCATTTCCAGCCATGTTTGCTGGTATGTACAACGTCGGTTTACAAGCACAAGATGCGTTGGCTGCAGGTTTTGCAACGCCAGATACTTGGCAAGTTGCATTGTTTAGCTTATTCGGCACCGAATTGACTGCAAACTCAGGTGTTGCCGCACTTATGTGGTATGGCGCTTGTTGGTTTTTACCAATCTATGCAGTGACATTTATTGTCGGGGGGATTTGGGAAGTCTTATTTGCGTCAGTGCGTGGGCATGAGGTTAACGAAGGCTTCTTTGTTACCTCTATTTTGTTTGCGTTGACACTGCCTGCGACCATTCCACTTTGGATGGTAGCTTTGGGTATTACCTTTGGTGTTGTTGTTGCAAAAGAGATCTTTGGTGGAACGGGGCGTAACTTCCTTAACCCTGCATTAGCAGGTCGTGCATTCCTATTCTTTGCATACCCACTTAATATGTCTGGTGACACTTCTTGGGTGGTTGCTGACGGCTTCTCTGGCGCAACAGCATTGAGCCAAGCAGCGCAAGGTACTCTCGAGTATGGTTTAACTCAAAACTGGTGGAATGCATTTTTTGGTTTCATTCCAGGTTCAGTAGGTGAAGTGTCTACCTTAGCTATCTTAATTGGTGGCGCTGTTATCATTTATACCCGTATCGCTTCATGGCGCATCGTGGGTGGTGTGATGGCTGGTATGATTGCGGTTTCGTGTCTACTTAATTTTATCGGTAGCGATACTAACCCGATGTTTGCAATGCCTTGGTACTGGCACCTTGTTTTAGGTGGCTTTGCGTTCGGTATGATGTTTATGGCGACTGACCCAGTTTCTGCGTCTTTCACTAACAACGCAAAATGGGCTTACGGTATTCTTATCGGTGCTATGGCAGTATTTATTCGCGTTATCAACCCTGCGTTCCCAGAAGGCATGATGTTGGCTATCTTGTTTGCGAATCTATTTGCTCCATTATTTGACCATTTCGTGGTTCAGTCGAATATCAAGCGGAGGATTGCTCGTGGCTAGTAATAAAGATTCGTTCGGAAGAACACTGTTTGTTGTTGTTGGGTTGTGTTTCGTTTGCTCTATGTTCGTTTCGACGGCGGCTGTACTACTGAAACCCACTCAACAAGAAAACAGATTACTTGATAAGCAAAAGTACATTCTTGAAGCTGCGGGTTTGCTTAATACCAAAGAAGCTCAAGCTGATAAATCGCAGATCCTTAAAACATACAATAAGTATGTTGAAGCAAAACTTGTTGATTTAAAAACGGGTGATTTTGTAGCGGGTGACGCTGACACTTTTGATATTGAAAAAGCGGCACGTAATCCTGCAACTTCATTTGTACCAAAACATGATATTGCCTCTGTTAAGCGTGTGGCAAATAAGTCGGTCATTTACCTTGTACGAGATGATAACCATAAGTTGCAAACGGTGATCATTCCGATTAAGGGTTATGGATTATGGTCAACAATGTTTGCTTTCTTAGCCGTTGAGCCTGATCTTGATACCATTCGTAGCTTAGTCTATTACGACTTCACCGGTTCTGGTGAGACGCCGGGCTTGGGTGGTGAAGTACAAAATCCAAAGTGGATTGCTAAGTGGACTGGTAAAAAGTTGTACGACAAAAAGGGTGATCTTGCTATTAGTGTCACGAAAAACCCAACTGTCGCTGCTTCTCCTTACGGTGTTGACGCACTGTCTGGCGCCACTCTGACAAGTAATGGTGTACAGCACTCTCTAACATTCTGGTTAGGTGAAGAGGGCTTTGCTCACTTTATCGAAAAAGCGCGTAATGGAGGGCTTAAGTAATGGCTGACATTAAAGAACTCAAACAGGTTCTCACAGGACCTATTGTTAGTAATAACCCAATTGCATTGCAAATTTTGGGGGTGTGTAGTGCCCTTGCTGTAACCAGTAAAATGGAAACGGCATTGGTAATGACCATTGCATTAACTGCAGTGACAGCCCTATCTAATTTGTTTATTTCAATGCTTCGTAACCACATTCCAAGTAGTGTTCGTATCATCGTGCAGATGACGATTATTGCCTCTTTAGTGATAGTGGTTGATCAAGTATTGCAAGCTTATGCTTATGATGTTGCTAAGCAATTATCTGTTTTTGTTGGTTTGATTATCACTAACTGTATTGTGATGGGGCGTGCTGAAGCATATGCGATGAAAACACCGCCTTTGATGAGCTTTATGGACGGTATCGGCAACGGTTTAGGTTACGGAGCTATCTTACTGTCAGTTGGCTTTGTACGTGAATTGTTTGGTAACGGTTCATTGTTTGGTGTTGAAATCCTAAGTAAGATTTCTGACGGTGGCTGGTATCAGCCAAATGGCTTACTCCTTCTGCCTCCAAGTGCGTTCTTCCTGATCGGTGCATTGATCTGGATTATTCGTGTAATGAAGCCAGAACAAGTTGAAGCAAAAGGATAAGCATAATGGAACATTATATTAGCCTACTCGTTCGCTCTATTTTCATTGAAAACATGGCACTGTCCTTTTTCCTTGGTATGTGTACTTTCTTGGCTGTATCAAAGAAAGTAAAAACCGCTATAGGTCTGGGTGTTGCTGTTATCGTGGTATTGGCGATTTCAGTACCTGTTAACCAAATTATTTATCAAAGTATTCTGGCTCCTGGCGCATTAGCTTGGGCAGGAGTACCGGATGCCGATTTGAGCTTTTTGAAGTTTATTACCTTCATCGGCATTATTGCTGCTTTGGTTCAAATTCTAGAAATGGCATTGGATAAATATTTCCCACCGCTATATAACGCATTGGGGATCTTCTTACCGTTAATCACTGTAAACTGCGCAATTTTTGGTGCTGTTTCTTTCATGGTTGAGCGTGACTATAACCTGAGTGAAAGTTTAGTGTTTGGTATCGGTTCTGGTATCGGTTGGGCATTAGCACTTGTGCTGCTTGCCGGTATTCGTGAGAAGTTGAAATATGCTGATGTTCCTGATGGGCTGCGCGGTTTAGGTATTACTTTTGTTACCGCTGGTTTGATGGCTCTAGGTTTTATGTCGTTTTCAGGAGTGTCTCTGTAGAGACACAATTACGACGTCTTAATTTGAACCTTTAAGGATAAGTTAATGGGTATTCTTGAATCTACTCCAATCGATGTTTATCTCGGTGTGGGTATGTTTACTGTGATTGTATTAGTACTCGTTTTGGTAATTTTATTTGCCAAATCTAAACTAGTACCAAGCGGTGATGTCACAATTGGCATCAATGATGATACGGATAAAGCAATAAAAACTGCCGCTGGTGGTAAGTTATTGGGCGCACTTGCTGAGAGTGGTATTTTTGTCTCTTCTGCATGTGGCGGTGGCGGCACTTGTGGTCAATGTAAGGTCCATGTTAAATCTGGTGGTGGCGATATTTTACCAACAGAAATGGATCATATTAGTAAAGGTGAAGCCCGTGATGGTTGTCGTTTATCTTGTCAGGTAAATGTTAAAGCCGACATGGAAATCGAACTTGAAGAAGAGATCTTTGGTGTTAAAAAGTGGGAATGCGAAGTTATTTCTAACGATAGCAAAGCCACTTTCATTAAAGAGCTTAAATTACAAATTCCTGATGGTGACTCAGTTCCTTTCCGAGCGGGTGGCTACATTCAGATCCAAGCTCCTGCGCATCACGTTAAATATGCAGATTATGATATTCCTGCACAATACCGTGGTGACTGGGAACATTTTGGTTTCTTCAATTTAGAGTCAACAGTTGAAGATGAAACAATCCGTGCTTATTCAATGGCGAACTATCCTCTAGAGGAAGGGATCATCATGTTGAATGTACGTATTGCATCTCCACCACCACGAGATCTGTCTCTACCATGCGGTAAGATGTCTTCATACATCTTTAGTTTGAAAGCCGGTGATAAAGTGACTATCTCTGGTCCATTTGGTGAGTTTTTTGCTAAAGAAACTGATGCTGAAATGGTCTTTGTCGGTGGCGGCGCAGGTATGGCCCCGATGCGCTCTCATATCTTTGATCAGCTTAAACGCCTTAACTCTAAGCGTAAGATGAGTTTCTGGTATGGTGCACGTTCTAGCCGTGAAATGTTCTACGTTGAAGACTTTGACGGCTTAGCGGCTGACAATGACAACTTTAAGTGGCATGTTGCACTGTCTGATCCACAGCCTGAAGATAATTGGGATGGATACACAGGCTTTATTCATAACGTATTGTACGAGAATTACTTACGCGATCATGAAGCGCCAGAAGACTGTGAGTTTTACATGTGTGGCCCACCAATGATGAACGCAGCTGTTATTAGCATGCTAAAAGATCTTGGTGTCGAAGATGAAAACATCTTACTGGATGACTTCGGTGGCTAACCCCTCTCTAATTTGGAGAATTAGGTCAATATGTATAAGACCTTAGTAAACTGGCTGGCCCTTATTGGGTTAGCCTTTTTTATTTCAGGCTGCAGTAAACCTGCAGAAATGGTTTCATTGTCTGGCAATACAATGGGCACAACTTACCACATAAAAGTGGTACCTAATGAAAATTTGCCTAATGTTCAGTTGTTACAAGCTGAAATTGATCTTGCTCTTGAGAAGATCAATGATCAGATGTCAACTTACCGGCCAGGATCTGAATTATCGCAGTTTAACCAAATGACACAAGATTCCATGGTCAGTATGTCACCAGATACGATAAAAGTGATGGCTGCGGGTGTGGATCTTTACCAAAAGACTGGAGGTGCACTGGATATCACGTTAGGTCCCTTGGTTAACCTTTGGGGCTTTGGTCCAGACAAACGCCCAACAAATGTACCGACTGAGCAAATGATCTCTGAAGCTAGAAGACAGACTGGGATCGAGTACTTATCTTTTTCTGAACAAAAAGTAAGTAAAGGGAATCCTCATTTATATGTTGATCTTTCCTCTATTGCAAAAGGGTTTGGAGTGGATAAAATTGCTGGGCTATTAGATAAATACCAACCAACAGGTTATTTAGTTGAAATAGGTGGTGAAATTAGCCTGAAAGGCACCAAAGCCAATGGTGAGCTTTGGCGAGTCGCCATAGAGCAACCGAGTCGTTCGGCGACGACAGTGCAGCAAGTGATCTCGCTTAAAGACATCGCGATGGCAACATCTGGGGATTATCGCAATTATTATGAAGAAAACGGCCAACGCTTTTCTCATTTAATTGATCCTAGAACAGGCCAGCCAATTACACATCGTCTAGCATCAGTGACAGTTTTACATAAAGAGTCAATGATAGCTGATGGCTATGCAACAGCCATGATGGTTTTAGGTACGCAGGCATCACTAGAACTTGCTAATCGTGAGCATCTTGCGATAATGCTGATAGAAAAGCAAAATGAAGGTTTTAAAGTTTTTTATAGTGAAGCTTTTAAACCTTTCATTACTCAGTAGTTGGAGTCGAGTATGAGCACATTTATAGCGGCATTTGTTGTATTGTTAGCCTTTTTCTTTTTAATGTCGATAGGATATCTGATCAAGAAGAAAGAAGTCGCAGGAAGCTGCGGTGGTTTAGGCGCACTAGGAATTGATAAAGCATGTGATTGTGATGATCCCTGTGACAAGCGTAAAGCCAAAATGGCCGAGCAAGAACGTCGTGAAAAGTTAGCGCAAAATAGAATCATCTAACGATGTAATGTTTTATTGTGACTAAGGCTCTTTATGGGCCTTTTTTATTGCCTTGTTAAATACTCCTGCTTTATTTCATTTTAAATATTGATCCTTCAAACTTGCTATTTTGTAACGTAGAGCAAAAGTAACGCTAGTCAGTTCAGCGATATTAGTTTTAGCCAATTTATACAGATCGTGACTGCGAGCCAGAGCATGATAGGTATTTATATATCAGTTATCCTTAACAGTACAATGGACTGTTTGTTATAAGTTTATTGCTTTATTTGTGACTTCATTGATTGCCATTTAAGCCAAAAGATAAAAGGCTTGCAGATTAATATTAGTCATAACTGTAGTGGTAATGATGGTTGATATTAAAAAGTTAATTTGTTTTTGGTTGTTTTTTAGTCTAATCTGTATTGATGTAGATCAATTTGTATACGAGGCACAAAATGAAAGGGCAACCCAAAGTTATTACTCAGCTTAACAAGGTACTGACTAATGAGCTAACCGCCATTAATCAGTATTTTCTCCATGCACGCATGTTTAAAAACTGGGGACTGGGTGAGCTTGATAGCAAAGCTTATAAAAAATCTATTCAAGATATGAAACATGCTGACAAGCTTATTGAAAGGATCTTGTTTCTTGAAGGGCTGCCGAACCTACAGCAGTTAGGCAAAATCCGTATTGGTGAACATAGTCAAGAAATGCTTGAATGCGATAAAAGCATGCTTGAAGAGGAGCTGGTATTACTGCGTGAGGCGATCGCCTTGTGTGAACAGTCGGCGGACTATGTGAGCCGTGACGTACTCGAAGATCTACTTGAAGATGAAGAAGAGCATTTAGATTGGCTTGAATCGCAATTAGACCTTATCTCACTCACAGGTATTGAAAACTACTTACAGTCTAAAATGAGCTAGCAGGAGGCCGTGATGAAAGGTAATAAAGAAGTTATTGACGCGTTAAATACATTACTAACAGGCGAGCTGTCTGCAATGGATCAGTATTTTGTGCATGGTTTAATGTATGAAGATTGGGGGCTTAATGAGTTACATCAACGGATCTCTCATGAATCAGATGATGAGCGTGAGCATGCGAAGAAGCTAGTGCAGCGGATTTTGTTACTTGAAGGCACACCAGACGTCGCCAGCCGAGAGCCACTCAATATCGGTAAAGACACAGAGCAAATGCTAAAAAATGATTTAGCTTATGAATACCACGTCGCAGCGAACTTACGTAGCGTAATTGCATTGTGTGAAGAGAAGCGTGATTACGAAAGCCGTGAGATCCTTGAAGTACTGCTAGAGGAAACGGAATCTGATCACATGCATTGGTTAGAGCAGCAACTGGGTCTCATTGATAAAATAGGCTTACCTAATTACTTACAAAGTAAGATGTAATAAGCGCTAATTGACCAATAAGCTTCTTATCGATCGTTTAAAAAATCAGAGCTCTATTTTTAGAGCTCTGATTTTGTTATTAGCGCTATTTTCTATTGCTTTAGCAGCTAGGTTTAGCAGGTAGGTTTAACAGGCAGGTTAATCCGCTTCTTTGAGACTTTGAGTCAATTCGACAATTGCTTTCTTACCGTCGCCAAACAGCATGACTGAATTATCCATAGCAAATAGCGGGTTAGGTAAACCTGCAAAGCCTGGGCTCAGTGAACGTTTAACAACGACAACAGTTCTAGCTTTATCGACGTTAAGAATTGGCATGCCGTAAATTGGACTACCTTTATCTTCGCGCGCCATTGGATTGGTTACATCATTGGCCCCAATGACAATCGCCACATCAGTTTGTTCAAACTGTGGATTGATCTCGTCCATCTCAATGAGCTTGTCATACGGCACTTCAGCTTCAGCAAGCAATACGTTCATGTGTCCTGGCATACGCCCAGCCACAGGGTGAATGGCGTACAGCACTTCAGTGCCACGCGCTTCCATCACGGAGGCAAGTTCACGCACAGCATGTTGTGCTTGCGCCATGGCTAAGCCGTAACCTGGGACAATCACGACGCGCTCAGCAGTTTCTAATAGCATGGCCACTTCTTCAGGTGATGAAGAGGTCACTTTACCGGCATATACTTCATCGGCATCGACGGTTTCACCACCTTCTGCCATCACGCCAAATAGCACGTTAAACAGCGAGCGGTTCATCGCTTTACACATGATCTGCGTCAGAATAATGCCTGATGCGCCAACCAGTGATCCCGATACAATCAGTACAGTATTACCTGTAATGAACCCGGTGGTTGCCGCTGCAATACCCGAATAGGAGTTAAGCAGTGCAATAACAACTGGCATGTCTGCGCCGCCAATAGGGATGACTAACAACAGACCGAGTACCAGAGATACAGCAACCAGTGCATAGATAAGATTGATGTTGCTTGGATCCATCACAATCGCAATGGCTAAACCTATCGCGGCAATAAGTAGTAAGGCGTTAAAAACCTTATTACCAGGCACTTTGATTGGATTACCAGAAATCAGCTCTTGTAACTTAGCAAAGGCAACAAACGATCCTGACAATGTCACAGCGCCAATGATCACCGTGGCGCTAATCGATACCAGCGCCACCGTGTGAGTCGCTGATTGTGGATCAAGGAAGTTCGCCAGTGCAATGAACAGTGATGCGCCGCCACCAAAACCGTTTAGCATTGCAACCATTTGTGGCATTGAAGTCACTTGGATTTTACGAGCCATAATAGCGCCAATCGCTCCACCGAGCAGCACACCGGCAATGATCCAGTCATAACTTAAAATACTTTGATCAAGCAAAGTGACTACAACCGCAATAAACATACCCAGAGCAGAAAGTTGATTGCCTCTTACTGCGGTGCGCGGTTTTGTTAAGCCTTTTATCCCAAGGATAAATAAGCTTGCTGCCACCAAATAGGCGAGGTAAATAATCGTCGTACTCATAGCAGCTTATTTCCTTTTGAACATTGCGAGCATGCGGTTAGTCACCATGTAGCCACCAACAACATTAATTGTGGCAAGTACCACAGCGACAAAACCTAACACATTAACCCAGATACCTGCGCCCGAACCTGCAGAAAGCAGAGCACCGACGAGTGAAATACCTGAAATGGCATTAGAGCCAGACATTAACGGTGTATGCAGTGTGGGGGGAACTTTGGTGATCATCTCGACGCCGAGAAACACCGCGACCATAAATAAGGTCAGTAACAGTAAAATTTCCATTTATTTAGCCTCTGGCGTAGCCGCTTCAGGTGTAGCACCCTGTGCAGGTAGTCCTAAAAGATCGCGTAGACGCGCACTTGCCACTTCGCCTTTGTGCGCTACAACAGTGTCGTTCACTATTTCATCGTCAAAATCGAGATGCAGTACACCGTCGTTGTCGACAATTAGTTTCAGCAGATTTTCGATATTAGTGCCGTACATTTGGCTTGCGTGATGAGCCGCACTGCCAGGCACATTTGATGGGCCTAGAATGGTCACACCGTTATGCACCACCTCTTTATCGACTTGTGTTAACTCGCAGTTACCGCCAGTCTCAGCAGCAAGATCAACGATAATAGTGCCACTTTTCATGCCATCAACCATCTCTTTAGTGATCAAGATAGGCGCTTTTCGACCTGGAATCGCAGCAGTGGTGATCACAATATCTTGTTGGGCTAAAACATTAGCCATTGCTTGTTGTTGACGTTTGAGAAAGTCATCGCTCTGCTCGGCGGCGTAACCACCTTTGGTTTCGGTATTTTCAGCTTCTAAATCTAGCTCCACCGGCTTGGCACCAACAGAGATAATTTGCTCACGCGCTGCAGGGCGAATATCGTAAGCTTCAACTACTGCGCCTAAACGCTTGGCAGTTGCACAAGCTTGCAAGCCGGCAACGCCCACGCCCATAATGAAGGCGCGAGCGGGTTTAAGAGTGCCCGCTGCGGTCATCATCATTGGGAATAAACGCGGCGCTTTATGAGCGGCAAGCAACACCGCTTTGTAGCCGGCAACGGTTGCCATTGATGAGAGAATGTCCATACTTTGCGCACGAGTGATCCGAGGGACCAGCTCAAGGGCTATGGCGGTCGCGCCTGCTTGCGCAATCGCTTGGGCATTTTCTGGTTGAGCGAGAGGATCCATCATACCAATCACAATTTGCGTTGGTTTAATGCAAGCTTTGAGTTCTGCCAGTTGTTCACCTTTGGCATTAACCACTGTGATGACATCCGCGTCACTGAGGAGTTGCTCACGCGAGACGACAGCCGCCCCTGCAGTGACATAATCCTCATCGGTAAAGCCGGCGTGACTTCCGGCATTGCTTTGAACGAGCACTTGCACGTTTTTCTTTAACAGTCGAGCCACATTGGCAGGAATAAGCGCGACTCGGCTTTCTCCTGCGTG
>JAOIUG010000051.1 GCA_028223395.1 Shewanella sp. | reverse complement strand
CTGGCGGCGTCAATGCGGTTTGATGCATGTAGCTTGCTAATGGCCTCAGAGAGATAATTTCTGACCGTGCCCTCTGCAATAAAGAGCGTAGCCGCTATCTCAGAAGTGGATCTTCCTTCGCCTGCAAGTTTCAGAGCTTTACGCTCTTTGTCATTGAGCGGATCGGACTCTCCTACAGCCATGATTGCCAGCTCTGGATCGATGATTCGTTTACCTGCCATCACATGGTTTATTGCTGTGATTAACGTGTCTGATGGTGCATCTTTAAGTAAAAAACCGCCAACGCCTGATTCTATGGCGCGTTTTATATAGCCAGCTCTGCCAAACGTGGTGATGACCACAATCTTTAATTTTGGCTTATTTTGTTGGCACCAGTTGGCCAGCGCTAAACCACTGAGACCTGGCATCTCAATGTCGGTGAGTAACAGATCAAACTCAAAGGTTTTCAATAGCGCTAATGCTTCATCTCCATCAGCGGCTTGGGTGATGTCAAATTCACCACTTAATGATAATAGTGCTGAAAGTGCGCCTCGCACCATAGCTTGATCTTCGGCTAATAAGATTCTCACCTAAGGGTTATCCTTGTGTGGGTAGGCTAATCGTGAATTGGCAATCAGGATCTAAACTCCAGCTGAGTGCGCCTTTAAATTTAGCGAGCCTTTCGTTGATCCCTGTCAGCCCATTACCCTGCTCAATGTGACTTGGGCAGCCATCATCACAAATGATAATACGTTGCTCTGTTGGGGTTTGCTCGAAGTGCAATTGGCAGCGAGTCCCTTTGCTATGGCGGACAATGTTGCTGCAAAGCTCGGTTAAACTTAAGATTAGTTGAGTTTCTAACTCGGGATCTAATTTAGGGATCTCGCCAAATAAGCTTACGCTCAAGCCTTTGTCACGCAGAGTCTGACAAAGCTGGGTCACGCTGGCAGCTAAGCCTTTGTGTTTATAGCCTGATACAGTTTGGCGGATCTGGCTTAAACTATCCCTCGCAATGCGATTCAGCTCGGTTAATTGCTGTCTGGCTTGTTCGGTTTGATTATTGGCGATGAGCTTTTCGGCCAGCTCTGCTTTTAAAGAGATGGATGAAAGACTGTGTCCCATGATGTCATGCAGATCGCGAGCTATTCGCTCTCGCTCTAACATTGTTGCCAGCTGTTGGATCTCTGCTTGGCTCTTCTTTTCCTTACATTTATGCTCGACTCTTTTACGCTCCGCGACACCGAAAAGACCGACTCCGGCGATGAGCCCAGCGCCATAAATTACCCAATAGTAATGGTCAAAGTTGAGCAAAGCATTAAGTAGCGATAGTAGAGTTATGAGCCCAATTAAGTTGAAAATGGCGGTTCTTAGCGGGTAGAAAAAACCGATAAAGAAGCCTGCAAAGGTGAACAGTGATAGTGAACCAGTATTAATTGGTGTGACAAGTATGCCAATGGTTATCATCGCCAAAATCGGTCGGTAGGCGTTAGCCGTGGTTGAACGGTAAGCCCAAAAATAGCAATAAATAAAAGGAATTAAAGCCGCTAAGCTTAAGGCTATCTCCCAAGGTAGCATTTTTGTGACAAAGATGGGGATAAGATAAAACCCCAGATTGACTAGGTAAATCCAGGCCAATTTATCCTCTTTTGGTTGCGCTGACTCAGTCATTAAAAATTCCTTTTTAGAAGCCGACCACTTAAATGAAAACCAGTGCGAGTGTGGTTATTGGATAGCGAAGATTGACTTCGCTATCTTGTTGCTGAAGCAGTGCTTATCGCTGTGCGCTTTGGCTATTTTTCTGCAGTAAAAACTGTGCCCAAGCATAATCCTCTTCTACAGCTAAAGCTTGTTGCCAGTCAGCGATTGCGCCATCAGCATTGCCCAAACTCTGCTTGGTGAGCCCTCGCCAGGTGTAGGCTTCTGCGTGTCCCCAGCAAATGTTATCACAGGCAATTGCGTAAAGCTCAATCGCTTGGGAACTCAACTCTATAGCTCGCTGTTTGCTGCCGCCATAGGTTTCAGGGGTATTAAAAGCCGCAATCGCTTGTACTAATGGCACCCGTGGATTAGTGGGATCTAACGCTTGAGCTTGTTCTATCGTGCTGGCCGCTTTGGGCCCATATAGTGCTCCCTTGCTATAATCTAGGCCGATTAACATGCCGTAGACAGAAGAAAGTAGCGCTAGATTGTCTGCATTGGCACTCGATGCTGTGAGTGGCTCAAGGCTCTCTTTTGCTGACTCGAGTGCACTGATAGCCAGTTCGCGTTGACCTAGAATATTGGCGCTGATGGCGAGGCGATAACCCGCATAGGCTTGCTGGTAATCATCACCTTTTTTGGTGAGTGATTGTAAGCTTATGACGTCCATATGGTTTGCGGCGGCATCTATTTCGCTTATGGTATCTGCTTGAGCAAATTGGCTGATCATAGCCATTGAAGTAACCAGTAATAGTGATTTCATATCAATCTCCTTTTGAGCCCTGTATTGGGTAGGGGACCATTATTAAAGATTATGGGATGACGCTGTAGGCACAAACGTCATCAGATCAATATGACAAATGTCATCAGTTTAAGCTTGGATCACCAAGTAACTGATATAGGCTAAGTAGCTCAATACCAAAATAGCCCCTTCGCGGCGATCAACACGCAAGCCGGTATAAGCAAGAGGCAGCAAGATAAACGATAGGGCTATCATTGTGAACCAATCAATGGCACTGATATCGCTGCTAATAATGGGGTGAATAAGTGCGGTGACGCCTAAAATCCCCAAAATGTTGAAGAGGTTTGAGCCGACAACATTGCCAATGGCGATATCACTTTCTCCTTTTAAGGCCGCGACAATGGAGGTGACAAGTTCTGGCATGCTAGTGCCAATTGCCACAACGGTAAGCCCGATAATCAATTCACTAATACCAAATGACTGCGCAATCGCGACGGCACCCTCGACAAATAACACGCCGCCGCTCACAAGCATGACGATACCGCTTATGATAAACACCATTGAAAGCCATTGCCGTGACGTGTGAGCTGTGGTTTCCTGTGGTACTTTTTTATGTGCGTTGATATAGCTATAAATGAGGTACAGCACCAAAGATGAAGCTAAAATCACACCGTCAGAAAAACTGAGCCCATCATCTAACAGTAAACCCCAAAACAGCAATGATGCCGCAATCATTATTGGAATGTCATGACTTAATATTTTGGGTTCAATCTTAATGGGGCGGATCAATGCTGTGATCCCTAAAATTAGCCCAATATTAGCAATGTTGGAGCCAATCACATTACCGAGTGCGATGCCACTATTACCGGCAACGGCAGACTTAATGCTGACGGCCAGCTCTGGGGCGCTAGTCCCAAAAGCGACAATCGTTAAACCAATAATCAGCGGCGATAAGCCAAGTTTTAAAGCGATGCTGCTTGCACCTCTGACGAGGAGCTCTGCGCCGATTGTTAAAATGACCAGGCCACCTAAAATGGATAACCAAATGAACATAATGAGCACTTCTTATGAGATTGAAGCCAAAAGGGAGGGTAGGATAGTTATTTTTGCAAATAGCGCAACAAATAGTACATGCAGTGCAGGTTAAATTTTATTTATATAAAGTTTAATCAACGGGCGTTTTAACGCGCTTATGAGTTTAATGTGATGAATAAAGGAGAAAAACACACGTGAAAGTGTGTTTTTCTTATTGGCTTCGCGGATTAAATCTCATCTTCCCAGCAGACTTTTCCACCTCGGATCCCATCAACTTTTTCGCTAAAGCGTTGCTCTAAAACGTGGCGTTTAATTTTTAATGTTGGCGTTAACACATCGTTATCGACCTCCCATTTATCGCTCACAATAACAATTGCATCAACTGTTTCATGGGATTCAAGGTGAGGGTTTACTGCATCGAGTGTATTTTTTAAAGCGCTTTTGATTTCAGCTCTCGGTTGAGTTGACGCGCCTTCAGATAGTTGTACTAACGCAATAGGATGCGGTAAGCCTGAGCCAATAACGCAGATCATTTCAATATGAAGATCTTGTGCTAACTTGCGCTCAATGGGCACAGGAGCAACATATTTTCCTTTAGAAGTTTTAAAGTTATCTTTAACTCGTCCTGTTACTGTTATACAGCTATCGTTATCAATACTGATTAAATCCCCAGTATGAAAGTAGCCTTCCTCATCAAAACATGCAGCCGTTTCTTCGGGTTGTTTATAGTAGCCTTGCATTAAGCCTGGGCTTTTTATCAGGAGCTCACCGACTTCTGACTGCTTCACAGAGCAACCTTCAACAGGGCGACCGACAGTGCCAATTTTACTGGCGTTAAAAGGGTGGTTAATAATAGAGTAGGCGCAGTTTTCGGTCATTCCCCAAGCTTCACTGATGTTAAGGCCAATGTTGTGATACCAGCTAACAAGCGATGGTGGAATGGGGGCTGAGCCTGAACCGAGAAGGTGGCAATGTTCAAGACCAAGGCCTGCATGGATCTTACGTTTTACCACGCCGCTGACAATGGGGATTTTGAGTAAAAAGTTGAGTTTACTGGCACCAATTTTATCGATAATATTTTTCTGGAATAAGCTCCAAAGACGTGGCACAGAGAAGAACACGGTGGGTCTAGCACGCTGCACGTCGGCCACAAAGCTATCAAGGCTTTCAACAAAAGCCACACTACTGCCAGAATAAAATGAAGAGCCTTCTATCGCGACGCGTTCAGTGATGTGTGCAAGCGGTAAATAAGAGATTAATCTATCTTCAATATCTGTTTTTAAATCACGTACCACCGCATTGCAAGTCCAACCATAGCTGGCGAAAGTTTGGATTGCACCTTTAGGTTTTCCTGTGGAACCTGAGGTGTAAACTAAGCTCATGGTTTGTTCTAACGTCGGCAGTGGAGCGTCAATTAATGGTTGGCCTAGGCTGAGTAATGTATCCCATTGGTATTGTGCTGGCATGGTGTCATAAGGCATCGAGATCCGTAAGATCTCTCCTCCCACACCGCTTTCTTGATCTGCCCAGTAATCTAATTTACCTATGAATATTGCTTTGGAGCCACTGTGCTCTAGCGTGTAGCGTATCGTGTCTGCATTCGCTGTAGGATAAATGGGAACGCTAATGTAGCCGCCATGCATTAGTGCAAGATCGGTAATAAACCACTCGGCACAATTTTTAGAAAGCACGGCAACTCTGTCGCCAGGGTTTAGGCCTAAATGTTTTAAGGCTCCTGCAATTTGCTGTACTTTAGTTTGGACTTCACGCCATGTAAACGTCTTGTACTGACCGTCAATAGGCTGCTTTAGGTATACCTTATCGCCTTGTTTATCAACCCAATGTTCAAGCATTTCAATTGGGGTTTTCATAGAAGATTCCATCGCAATTCCATATTGATTATTGTTGATTACATGTTGGCTATGTGTTGCTTTTTTATTTTAATTGTTTGTTTAGCAGGCTAATGCTGTCATCTTGAGTATGTCTAAAAATGTGATCTATGACAACCACTTCAAACGCTCGTTACACTATTGGATATGATAAACCGGAAGGAGTTTGTGGATAAAGCGTGCTAACAGGCGCTGTTAGCACGACGGTTAATGGCTTACATGTGTTATTTATTCAGAAGGGGCGCGCATGTTTTGCCACCATTGTTCATCCGCAACAATCTGTCCATTAGCATCGATAGCAGGATAGGGGATCTGCTTACGACGACAGGCTTTGACGTAAATAGGGTGCCCTTGTTCAAACAGCTTTATTTGGCAATACTGCTCATTGAGTTTGCGAGTTCCATACATACCAGCGGCTTCACGTTGACGTTGAGCTTCATACATGATGAGTGCAGCTGCAACGGACACATTGAGTGACTGTACCATGCCTATCATTGGAATAATCACATGTTGATCAGCTGCTACAATTCCTTCAGGACTTACGCCATCACGCTCGTTACCCAAAATGATTGCTGTTGGGCGGGTGTAATCGATATCGCGAAAATCAATTGCGCTATCTGAGAAATTAGTCGCTAGGATCTGCATATCTTGACGACGAAATTCTGCGATAGCATCATCCATATGATGATGAGCTTTAGATTTTACCCACTGTTGGCTTCCAGAGGCTGTGTTTCCTGATACACGCATCTCAATTTCAGGCCATACTGCGTGGATCTCGTGAATACCAATGGCATCAGCTGTACGAATAACCGCTGCAATATTATTGGTTTTATGGACTTTATCTAGGCACAATGTGAGATCTGGCTGGCGATTGTCTAGCATGTGGTTAATGCGAGCGAAGCGTTCTGGGCTCATGTTTTTTACCAAACTGTTTATCAATAAAAAGGGCGCCGTAGCGCCCTATTGTAAGGTAGTGGAAGGCTGTTAACTACACCTCCATTACACCATCCATTTCAACCAGCGAATCTTTTGGAAGTTGGCTAACACCAATCGCAGCGCGTGCAGGATAAGGCTGCTCAAAGTATCGTCCCATCACTTCATTGACGGTGGCGAAGTGACTAAGATCTGTCATAAAGATATTAAGTTTGACGAGATCATTTAGCGATCCCCCGGCAGCAGTACAAACGGCGGTCAGGTTTTCAAATACTTGCACAACTTGCGCTTCAAACTCATCGCTAACCATAGTCATTGTTACTGGATCGAGTGGGATCTGACCTGATAGGTAAACGGTACTGCCAACTTTAACAGCTTGAGAGTATGTACCAATAGCTTGCGGCGCTTTATCTGTTGCGATGATGATCTTCTCTGCCATAATCTTCCCTTTATCTGTATTAAGTAAACTAATGTTTAGGTGAGGTGAGTTAGCGATTTCGTGAGGTGCGTAGCACTTCAGGTAGTACCCGAATACGACGCATCACGTTGGCTAAATGGACACGATCTTTGACTGAGATCCGTAGGTTGATGAGAAATACCCGTCCATCACGTTCTTCAGTTGCTAAATTGTGAATATTGGAACCGCCAGCTGCAACAATTGAGGTGATTTTAGCTAACGCCCCTTGATGGTTCACGATTTCTACGCGTAAATTAGCTTGATACTCAACGCCTTCAACGCTATCCCATTGCACAGAAATATACTTCTCTGGCTCACCTTGATAACCACGTATATTCGCGCAGCTTTCCATGTGCACCACTAAGCCTTTACCTGGGCTAACATGGGCTATCACTGCATCACCAGGAATAGGGCGACAACAGTTGGCAAATGTCACCAGCATGCCTTCTGCGCCGCGGATCGGCATAGTATGTGGCTCTTTTGGATCTTGAGGTGTCACTTTATCGCCCCGCAGGCGTTGAGCAATAGCAATACTCATTGCATTACCTAGCCCAATATCAGCGAGCAGTTCATTTAACGTATCATGTTTAGTATCGCTGACGACTTTATCGACTTGCTCTTTGGAGAGATCATCAATTTTGGTGTCACCGAGTGCATGGTTTAGCAAGCGCTTACCGAGTAAAACAGCATCATCTGCTTTCAATGTTTTCAACAGATGACGGATCTTAGCGCGTGCTTTACCTGTTACGACAAAATTAAGCCACGCTGCATTAGGACGTGCGCCTTTGGCGGTGATGATCTCGACAGTCTGGCCTGAAATAAGCGGTTGGCTTAACGGGTAAGCTTGGCGATTGACACGCGCGCCGACACAAGTGTTACCGATATCTGTATGCACTTCATACGCAAAGTCGACGGCTGTAGCGCCTACCGGTAACTCTAAAATACGACCTTCAGGAGTGAAAACATAAATCTCTTCAGGGAATAATTCAGTTTTAAAGTTTTCAACAAATTCAAATGAAGTGCTTGCACTTTGTTGTAGCTCTAGCAAACTTTGCATCCACTTGCGCGCACGAACTTGGGTGGTAGTCCCTTGTTCTGCTGAGCTGCCTTTTTTGTACAACCAATGCGCAGCGACACCTTTATCTGCCATTTGATCCATGTCTTCAGTACGAATTTGGATTTCAACGGGCACACCATGAGGACCAAAAAGTGAAGTGTGCAATGACTGATAACCGTTGGCTTTAGGTATAGCGATATAGTCTTTAAAGCGCCCAGGATGCGGTTTGTACAATCCATGCATGGCACCCATAACGCGATAACAAGTGTCGATAGAGTCTACGATAACGCGGAAGGCATAAATATCCATGACTTCTTGAAACTGCAGCTCTTTATTACGCATTTTGTTATAGATGGAATAGAGATTCTTTTCTCGCCCTTTAACGGTACCTTGCAAATTGGTATCTTCAAGTCGAGTGATCACGGCAGCTTCTATGCTTTGGATCAGCTCTTTACGATTGCCACGAGCGGCTTTAACGACTTCTTTTAATACGCGATAGCGCATAGGGTAATAGGCCTGAAAGCCAAGCTCTTCTAGTTCACTTTTTATATTGTGAATGCCCAAACGATTAGCAATTGGGGCATAAATTTCGAGTGTTTCACGGGCGATGCGACGACGTTTATCAGGACGTAAAGCTCCTAAAGTACGCATATTATGCGTTCTGTCAGCCAGTTTGATTAGAATGACGCGAATATCTTGGGTCATCGCCATCATCATTTTACGAAAGTTTTCTGCTTGCGCTTCTTTCTTATCGCGAAACTTTAATTTGTCGAGCTTAGATACACCTTCCACTAATTCTGCAATCGACTCACTAAATAGTGCAGCCAATTCTTCCTTTGTTACCGGGGTGTCTTCAATGGTGTCGTGCAAGAGTGCGGCCATAAGCGTCTCATGATCGAGACGCATATCGGCCAGGATGCGGGCGACCGCAACCGGATGGGTAATATAAGGTTCGCCACTCGTGCGCATCTGACCTTCATGGGCATCGCGCGCCACCTGATAGGCCTGCTTGAGTAATGCTACCTGCTCGGGATCTAAATACCCTGAAGCAGACTCCCTGAGACCTTCAAACAGATACAAGTGACTTTACTCCTTATATAGCGTTGCGACCTTCAGCAATGGCAGCAACAGCAGCTATTTCAGCTGCTTCACGTTCACGAACTGTTTGGCGCTCATCGGCGTCCAAAGTATCAGCTGTGACTAAACCTAGTTCGATTTCGCGCAGTGCGATAACCGTTGGCTTGTCGTTCTCTTCTTCAACCATAGGGTCTTTACCCTGCACAGCGATTTGGCGAGCACGACGCGCTGCAACCAGAATCATATCAAAACGGTTGCCGATTTTGTTTACGGCGTCTTCTACAGTTACGCGAGCCATGTTTGGAAACTCCAGTGTTTTATCGATTGAAAAAATGACGCAAAATTGTACATGAAGACAGTTACTCTGCCAACAGATCTTTAATCATACCATTTAGTGTATGATTTTGGCTAGCAGAGGTTAATCTTTGGCTGTGAATGATGGCTAAAAGATCGCTTTGTGCTTTGTCGAAATCATCATTCACTAAAATAAAATCATACTCATTATAGTGTGACATCTCTGATACTGCTTGTGCCATGCGTCCTGCAATGACCGCTTGAGTATCTTGGCCACGACCGGTAAGACGACGTTCAAGTTCACAGCGTGAAGGGGGAAGAATAAAGATCCCAATAGATTCAGGCATCACTTTTTTCACTTGCTGAGCACCTTGCCAGTCAATATCAAGAAATACGTCGATACCTTGTGCAAGTGTTTGTTCAATAGTCACTCGTGAAGTGCCATAGTAGTTACCAAATACCTCTGCCCACTCGAAAAACGCATTATCTGCAATGAGAGCTTTAAACTCATCTTGATTGACGAAGTGATAGTGCTGAGCATTTTCTTCACCCGGACGAGGCTGACGTGTGGTGTGCGACACAGATACCTGCATATCAGCTGGCTGATCTTTTAATAAAGCTGATATCAGTGAAGATTTACCTGCGCCACTTGGCGCTGAAACAATAAATAGATTTCCGCGAGCAGTCATTGTTTGCCTATTTCAGTACGTGAGCCCACTAGGGCGAGTGAAGTATATAGCGGGTGATTATACAGCCTAGATAGTTCATTAAGCCAGAGATGCGAGATCGCTGCAGCATAATTTTGTTAAGATAACTTATTTTAAGGCCATTTCGATGCAACAGAGCTAAAACGCTGACATTGTCCCGTAAATTGGGTAATCTATTGAGTCAATTTTATGCTTTGCTTGAACAGCAAAGCATAAAATGACAGTTTTCTCGTTTATATAGCGTTAGCGTCAATAGGTATATCAAACTATGCAGTTGTCAGCTCTTTTTTGTTTGAACGGCCGTGATAATGGTCAGCGTTTTTCAGTGATCAGTGGTTTGACCTTTTTCGTACTCTTTTTGGCATGCATTGAGATCGGAGCGACAGCGACACTCTACATCCCAGGCATACTGTTGTTGCCAATTTTAGCATTAACCAGCTATCGACGATTACGTGATAGCGGTAAACCTTTACGCTTGATGGGCTTAAGTATCATTCCCTTTTTGCTCGTTTTGTTTACTCTCGTGCAAATAGACAGTGCAATCATGCTGATTATTTTGACCTTGTTATCAGCATTAGCGGTAGGGTATTTATCGATATTGCCAGCAGCAACTCGCACAAATTACATTCAAGGTTATAGTGGGCCGGTTAATTTAACTAACAAAAGCACTGCGCCGCAAATGAGAACACGAGTAGAACCAACCCTTAGCGTTAAGCAGTATGGCGACGCATCGCAGCCACGAGCAAGCGATAAGCCTACACAGCAAATAATGACCCCAGAGAGTCCTCAACCAGCATCACACCAAACGGGGAAGCAATCAGAGGTATTAACCGGTATCACATCATGGCTAAGGGCTAACCCAAAACGTATGCTCACCGTGATGTTTAGTTTATTGGGTATCGTGCTATTAATGAGTGTATGGTCGCTATTGATGCATCGTGATGTGCCATCTGATCTACAGCAAGCACAAAATAAAACCCAAGCGGTAAAAGCGAGCTCAGATCGAGTCAGTACAACTTTACCTGATGGCGTTAGCTTGGCACTTGAAAATGACGTGTTAATCGTAAGGTGGCTGGGAGAAACCGGCTCTGCAACTACATTATGGTCACTTGCTACAGGAGTAGGCGATAAAAGTTGCGCCATACTTAAATTTAATAATGGTACTGAATATCGACCTATTGAAGTTAATTTATTAGCAGACACCGGCACTGAGGCGCGTTTTTCACCATTGGACACTCAAGCAATAGTGGCTGATATGGCACGTCGGAGCCATGTTAATTTATGTGGTTATAGGTTTAGCTTAAAAGGCAGTCAAGCAGCTATCAATAAAGTCAGCGCATTTGCTCGCTACCTGTAAATTGACGCTCTCGTTAAAAAAGGCGTAGCATAATCAATATGTGCTCGGTTAACTAGAAAGTTTGACACCATCGTTGAGAATCATGCGTTGCAGTAAGTAACGTGAGGTCTTAAAAGAAAGTAATAATGCCTATACCCGCTGTCATCTGCTAACAGCAATCATTTTAAATAAATTGTGTTAGTAACTTAGTCAAATATGGACTAAGCACGTTGTCATACAATCGACAACTTCAACTTTCACATCAAATATCAGGCGAACATAGAGGCGGCTTTCTACAGCTCTGCGTCGCAGCACTTATGTAGTACTAATGCAGCACTAATGAAGAGTTAAGCTTAAATAGCATTAATGGCCTGTTTTTTTTGATTTATAATGTGTTTTTGTGGATAACTCTGAGGGTAACAAGTGGCTAAAATGTGCTTAACTCAAAAGATGAAAAAAAAGCGATAATTTAGCTAAAAACCCCTTG